>NZ_PTRD01000032.1:0-27381 GCF_002965005.1 Escherichia sp. MOD1-EC7011 | reverse complement strand
GGTCAGGTACGCATTACAGGTGATGCGCGGCTCCGTGCCGCCAAAGCCGTCCGGCACTGACTGATCGCAGTACTGGCCGATGACATACAGCGCCCATTTGTCCACATCCGCCGCACCAAGACGTTTCCCCATGCCGTAGCGCGGGTGGGTCAGCATATCCCACAGACACCAGGCCATGTTGTTGCTGTATGCTGGTTTTAACGTTCCGTCCCAGATACCGCTGTATTGTCGCGTCTGCGGGTTATAGTTCGACGGCACCTGCAGAATGCGCCCGCGAAGATGATAATTACGGCTCACCTGCTGGCTGCCGAACTGCTCCGAGTCCACCTGTACGCCGACCAGTGCCGTGTTCGGGTAGCACTGTTTCACATCGATGATCTCGGTGTATGACGACCAGAGCGTTTTGTTCTGCAGCTGGTCTGTGGTGCTGTCCGGCGTCATCCTGCGCATCCGGATATTGAACGGGCGCGGCGGCAGGTTATCCACCACCACCGAGGCCAGATACTGCGAGGTGGTTTTGCCCTTAATGGTGATGTCTTTTTCCGTCACCCAGCCACCGTTACGCTGTATCTGAACCAGCAGGCGGACTTCCGACGGATTCCTGTCTCCCTTTGAGGTGGTTTCCACCAGTGCCTGTACACCGAAGGTAAAGCGCAGACGGTCGATGTTTGCCGACGTGATGGTCCGGGTGATCGGCGTTTCATATTTCACTTCCGTACCCAGCACCGTCTCGGAACCGGAGGATTCAAATCCCTCCGGCGGTGACTGCTCCTGCTCACCTGCCCGGAACACCACCGTGACGCCGGAGATATTGGTATTCCCCTCACTGTCCAGCACCGGCGTACTGTTCAGCAGCACGCTTTTTAATCCATCCACCGGACCTTCAATCGGCCCTTCACTGATGGCGTCTATCACGCTCAGCATCTGGGATGATTTCAGGTTGTCCTTCGCTTCGCGCGGGATATGCCCCTTACTGCTGCCTTTACCCATTCCTCACGCTCCAGAAACGACAAAACCGCCCTGAGGCGGTTTCACACAAAACATTCTGCATCAACGACCAATCACCACAACCTGACCACCATCTCCTTCATCTGCCGTGCTGATCTCCTGCGAAATCACCCGTGACCCCACGCGCATTTCACCGTACAGAACCGGCAGAACATTGCCCTGGGCAACCATGTTATCCAGTGAGGAGAAATAGGTGTTCTGTTTGCCGTTATCCGTTGTCTGTGTACGGGGAGTTCTGGCTTTCGGTGCCAGCATCTGCGCCACACCACCGAGCACCATACTGGCCCCCGCACCATACATTCCTGTAATTGCGGCAGCCCCCAACCAACCTGCAGGGTTCCACCATGCCACCGCAATCAGCGCCGCCCCCAGCACAGCCTGAAAAAGACCGCCACTTTTGGCTCCCGCCAGACGCGGCACAATGTGGATCACGGCACCATTTGCCAGCGGTTCATTAAGACGGGCTGATAATTCAGTTTCACCTGCATCACGCCCGGCAATGCGTACCTGATACCAGCCGTCGCTCAGTTTCTGACGAAACGCCGGGAGCTGTGTGGCCAGTGCCCGGATGGCTTCGGCCCCCGTTTTCACACGCAGGTCGATGCGGCAGCCAAATCGTTGTAAATCCCCGTAAAGGCAGATTCGCGCCATGCCCGGTGACGCCAGAGGGAGTGTGTGCGTCGCTGCCATTTGTCGGTGTACCTCTCTCGTTTGCTCAGTTGTTCAGGAATATGGTGCAGCAGCTCGCTGTCACCACAGTAAATGGCGGCATGATTCGGCACCGATGAACCAAAACAGCACAGCAGCACATCGCCCGGCTGCGCCGCTGACAACGGCACCTGATACAGCCCTGTGGCCTCCAGATTATCCAGATAGAGATTCTGACCGTTACGCCACCAGTTATCCCCGCGATGAAAATCCGGCATCTCAATTCCCGCCAGATGGTAAGCGTCCCGGAACAGCGTGTAACAGTCCGTCACCCCGTGCTCAAAGCGCCGCCCGGTGAGATGCGGCACACAGCGGAATTTATGAATCGCCCCCCGGCAGACCAGCCACCACGGCAAATCACTCTGTACCTGCAGCCGCCGGTCGGCCTCACTCAGCCAGGGCAGACCACCGGGGTGGCTGTGGATCAGCGCCACAATCTCTCCCTGCATTTCTGCACTCAGCCAGTCCTCCGGCGACATCCGGAAATATGCCTCCGGCTCACCGGAGATATTCACGCAGGGAAGATATCTGTCTCCCTCCGGCGTTCTCACCACGAAGCCGCACGACTCCGCTGGCGCACATCGCCGGGCGTGCGCCAGAATCGCTGATTCTGTCTCTGTCATGGGATTTACTGCGAAAGTTTGTTAATGGAAAGGAAGCCGCCAAAGTTGCCGACGTTATTGCGAAACTTACAGCCACTCAGGCATTTGCTGCATTTATCCTTCGTGATATCGGACGTCGGCTGGTCATATTCATCAGCGACAGCCGGACCGTTATAACCGCACTCATCACCGCGATAGGTCCAGGTGCAGGTATTAGCAAGCATGATGCGCCCCGGAAAAACAGCGCCGTCCGTTTCCGTCGGCGTGGACAGTACAAAGGAGGCACTGACCGCGCTCAGTTCGCTGCACTGCTCAATACGCCAGCGGCTGATCACCTCCTGCTCCGGATCGGCGTCACTGTTTCCGTTGACGAAGTTCACCGCATCCAGAAAACGGGCGTAAACCTTACGCCTGACCACCGTTCCGCCGACCAGACTCTGCAGGTCTTCCGCCATCCCGGTGACCATGCCGTGCAGATTAGAGACTTTCAGCGTTGGCCTTGCACTGGCACCTTTGCCGTTCATCTCAAATCCACTCCCCTGAATGGGATAGGCCTGATACTGCCGACTCTGCCAGGTGACAGACTCTCCTTTCTCGTTCTGCTCATTGCAGAAAAAGTAGCGATCCCCGCCTACCTCGGTCAGGTCGATTTCCCAGAGCACCACGCTGGCCGACTGCTCCGCACGAATGCATTCATTCAGCGTTTCCTGTTGTATGTCCTGCATCAGATCACCACTTCGTCAAACTGACACGAAAAATCGGTATAGGTGATATGTTCTGTCGCTGACCACGTTCGACACACCACTCTGATTTTTCTGTTAATACCAGGCGGGCGCCAAAAAAAAGATTTATAGCCTTCATGCCGGGCTAAAAATTTTTCAAATGAATCACGTTCATTCGCCTCAACTTTGAAATCACAGGTGAAAACGCGCAGAGAATGATTAAGTCCATTTGGACTTCGTTGCTCATAACCATCGCCAAATCTTACAGTTTTTATCGATGGTTTATTTTCTGTTTTCATTCCATCCTCTGGTAACCAGTGAAATTCTTCCGTATTAGCCACTTAACATTCCCCCATCACGTCGCATATTTAACAGATTGCCCTGCACCCGCTGATCAACCATCCCCATAAGTGCTTTTATTGCCTGAGGGCCAATCTCTCCATTCTGGCCGTCATTTTGAATAGTGATTTGGTATACAGGGGCATAGGTAATATCTCCGCCTCCATTACCACTTTTACTATTAATAGCTCTGACACCAAGAGAACCATCGGATGTTCGTGTTAATGGCATAATGGCTTCCGGACCAGCCTCACCAAAAACACCAGCCCCTTTTGCAAAAGCAAAAAATTGCGGGGAATCATAAATACCGTTCGAATACGTGTTCAATGACGGAGACTCATAAACACCGCCCTTTGCATTCGGAATAAATTTACTAATAGCACTCCCGATAGTTCCTAAAATCCCCCCCGAAGAACTGTTACTAATGCTGTCGAAAATCCCAGTAATTGAAGCCTTTAATGCTATTCGACTAAGATCCGAAATCACGGAAGTAGCGAAAGAACGAAAATTTGCCTTGCCTGTCGTGACAAAATCACCCAGCGCATCGGTCATTCCATCAAACATCTGAGTCGTGGTTGATTTTATCTGCTCACTGATATCCTTAGTGTCATCCAGCCAGTTATTGAATCCCTGGGAGGCACCACTAACCCAGTCTCCTGCCTGAATATCGAGCTGCTCGTTTTTCTGTCTGACAATTTCTTTTTCTCGTTCCAGAGCATCATTCAGAGCCTGCATTTTCTCCTGAAAAACATGATTTGACATCCCACGGGATTTATCTGCATAGTCACGTTCAAGTTGCAGACGCTGATTGTTATATTCACGTTCAATCCGCAGTAATTCCTGCTGGCGTTGCTGATTTTTATCGCCAACCCCATAACCAGCAATCTGAATATCATACCCCTGTTGACGATTATCAATCGAAGCCTGCAATAAATCACGCCATGCAGCTATTTCGGCGGATTCCTTGATTAGCCTGTTATTTTTTTCAATCGCAACATTTTTCTCCATCAACGCGGTTATTTCTTCCCGGTGTAAGAGAAGCGATTTCTGATCCTGGGTTAATTTCGATGACGGTCGTGACTCCAGGTCGGCAATCTGCTGACGCCACTTAACCAGTTCCTGTTCAGAGGAACTTAATTTAACGGTTAATTCAGTTTGTGAACTTAGTAACGCATTCTGTTGATTCAGATGATCAATCATTCGTTGGGCAGCATCATCCGAATAACCTTTCGCCTTTGGTTGCTTTGGATCTTTATAACGCTCATTTATTTGAGCGATAAAATTATTATATTCTTCCTTTGAATACTGACTCTTTAGCTTTTCCAGTTTTGCAAGTTCACTAGCTCTCTGCTGCTCCCGGGTCTGATATTGTTTTGAAAAGGCATCTGCTCTCTGTCTGAGTTCAATTCCTTCCTGTTGTCGCTTGTTGTAATCGTTTATTGATGAATTTAGGACGTCCTGAGCAATTTTTTCTGCTTGAAGTACGCCCAATTGCTGCTTTAATCGTGCCAGCCTTTTATTTTGAGCTCCGCCATCTCCAATGCCACCTAACCCGAAAACTCCGGGTCGGGTATTTTTTTCTATTTCATCAATTTGACGGAGAACATCTGAGATTTTTTGATCAAGGGAGGCCTCACGGCCAATGTCCAGCATGGAATCCCATGCCCATTTTGCGGAGTCTGCGACAGCTTTCCATGCAGTCTCAAGATAACCAAGATTTTCTTTAATCTGGTTGGTGCGCTGGATCATTGAGGATGAGTATGCTTCTGTCGCAATGCGGGCGGCCTCCTGCTGGTTCCCTTCATCCTGTAGCGCCTTAATCTGGTTATAAGTCGCAATTGTCAGAAAATGGTACTGATCATTAAGTTTTGATATGGCACTGACAGGATCCTTTGCAATTTCATTGAAGTCATTAACCAGTTGTTCGGTTGATATTCCTGTTACTTCGCTCGTTTTTACTATCGCTGTCGTCACTTGCTCCAGCGAACTGCTCGCTACCTTTCCCGAACGCACAAGCTGGTTTAATACTGCCGCCGCAGCGCCAGTTGTCGAATCAGCCGCATTCCCGGCACGTTGAGCTATATCGGCCAATTGCCCGCTGGTTGTCCCCAACTGATTTCCGGTAAGAATAAGAGATTTATTAAATTCGTCCTGCTCCTGAGAGCCTTTATAGTAAGCCAGCCCTAAGACGCCAACGGCTGCTGCGGCCAGGGTAAAAGGATTAATTAATCCCAGCACATAAGAACCAACACCTTTGATCGCCGGGCCAATCCCACCGAACATATCTTTTAGCTGGCCGCCCTGCTGCATTAACACCATAAAAGGCGACTGACCAGTGGACAACCCAACAACAATATCCGTCATTTGTGCAGGCAACATGCGCATAGCAAAAGCCGTTTGTTTTGCCGACATTCCGGTTTTGCTTAATTGAGATTGAGTAACCTCAAGCTCACTCCGCATAGCACGAAGTTTTCCAGAAAGTTCCTCATACATTTCAGGAGAGAGCATCCCCTTAGCTTTTGCTTCATTGAGCTGTTTCTGTTGTTCTACCAGACGATTAAAAGCAGTTCCGACAGGGTCAAGTTGAGCAATCAGACGTTGCAAAGCAGCAACCTGTTCATCATGCGCTTTTGCTGCTTCTCGCTCTGCCTGAGCCTCTCCGGTAAGCTCTCGCCGTGTTTCCTGTATTTTTCGGCTATAATTCTCAAACTGAGAACCATTTATTTTCCCGGATGCAAACGCAGCATTAAGTTCATCCTGCTGTTGTTCAAGATTTCTTAGCGCCGCAGCCAGAGGGTCGATCTTGTCCAGCATTCTTTGAAAGGCCTGAGCCTGCGCTTCCTGCTGGGCGGCAGCAAGTTTTCCGGCCTTCTCGGCTTCTCTCTGCGCTTGCGCAACCCCGCTCAATTCCTCTGTGGTTTCATTAAGTTTACGGACAAGAAATTCATATTCTTCTTTATCAATAAGCCCTTTATCGAAAAATTTCTTTAATTCAGAATAGCGTCGACCGACAGTATCAATTGCGGCACCAACTGGATCAATAGCTGCTTTTAATTTTGCGAGCGCGTTCTTCTCATCTTCTGTTGCCTTAGTCACTTTCCCTGCGCTATTTGCAGCAGTTTCCCCGGCCTGCGTCATTTTGACTAATGAGGAGGTCAGATTGTCAGCATTATTTTTTGCTCCAGTGCTATCAATAATTATTGCGAGACGCGAGGTTTGCTCTGCCATTTATTAAAACTCCAGACAACAAAAAGCCCACCGAAGTGGGTTTCAGGCGACATAATAGTAGATATAGCGATTACGAGGCCACGCAATGCTTTTCTCCAGGAGCATCATCGATTTAATTAAAGACACCATCACATCTCTGTAACAGAGTGTACGTAATTAACAACTACACACACTGATCCTGAAAATACTGGTCATCCAGTGCAAAGATCACTGCTTCAAACTCATCGCGCTCAATCAATACCGGATGAGTGGCTAAATATTCATTTATCTCTGTCAGAGATAAAGGCAAAGGCACCCCGGTCATTCCAGCATAACGTCGGGCACGGGATATTACCGAATAGGCGTACAACAATTCCTTAAGCACCGGGTCTATTTCTGGTTCCGGTATCGGTGGCAACCTGAGTTTTTCTCGCTTCCATCTTGCCTTTTCCCCCCTTTCTCCCCCGAACTCCGATAACCACCGCTGGGCGGCTATGGCTTTTTTATCGTATCCTGCTTCTGCTGCTCTTTACCCTGGGCGATGCTGGCTGCTTCTGCAAGGATCTGCCAGTACAACTCTGGATTCTGCTTAAGCAGCGCGATCCCTCGTTCTGGCGTATATTCCAGTGCAACCTCAGCACCATTAACCAGTTCACCAACCCCTTTCCAGTCTTTCAGCAGATAACGAGCAGCATTATCAATGAGTAAATCATCAACAGAATCTACCTCGGAAACCTTTGAAATATCAAACTCCTTCGTTCCGACGTGCAAACTGGCATCCATTTTCTCAATGTGACGACGGATTAATGCATTACGGGAGCGATACTGATCGTTATCGCTGCTTGCCACCAACAGTTTTAACCCGTCTACAGGTTTTAAGTCCTTCATTGGCGTAAACCAGCGTTCTCCACCGATGATAATTTTCTGATTAAGAATAAACATCCATAACCTCATTCAATGCGTCCCCCTGTAGTGCAGTACCACAGGGGGAATAACGGAAAATCAACTAATCGCATCAGCACTGGCTTTTGCGATCACGGCAGTCGGGGAGCATTTTTTTCTGGTTATCGTAGGTGCTTCATCTGCTGCGGTAATGCTCAATTGAACCTGGATAATGTCAGTATTACCCCCATCAGGCCATTCACCTGACACCTGAACCTTCGGGAAACTGAAAGTGTATGCCCCCTCTCCATTCGAAAGCGTGAAGCTGAACGGAACTGTTTCTCCAGTCAGTGTTTTACTCCAGATTTCCCACGCGGCTTTAGACCATGAAAGCGTCACCGTACCGGACGGTGTAAAAGTAGTCGGAATATTTGCTCCTGCATAAGGCGAGCCAGTCCCGATACAACGCTGTGTCTGGAGTTTGTTATCGAACTGAATATCAAAACTGTCGATACAAAAACCGTTACCTCCGGCAACACCATTCAGGCTTACTGCTGAAACCTCCTTAAACGAATAGCGTAACTTTCCTGCACTATCCACAGGTTTGCCTTTGATAAAATTCGTATCATCGGCCTTTGTTTCCCAGCCCAGCCCGGCAAAGGTTACGGTCGCTGTAATATCGCCGTCGTTAGGGATCTGCATTTTCCATGAGCCAACCTGCGCTCCTCTGACGACAGAGGCAATTCCGACATCGGACGCATAGGTCGCCAGAGAAAATGTTATTCGCTCATTCCCCATTGTCAGAGAATCGCCTGACCATTCCGCGCCGAAACAGGATGCAAGAAAATCATCATGTTGACCCCAGCGAAATTTGGTACCAACATCACCGCCGACATCCACAGTGCCAGGCGTCGCCCCCTGAGCCATCCGGGAGCCACCAATCTCATTATTTTCGCCTTTATTCTGGGTGGGTTTTACTCCCCAGCTTGTGCGTTTTAATAAACTCCAGTCACCACTTGCTGGCGTAGTGCCTGCAACTGTCTCCCGGATAAATGCCGAGATAACCTTTGCACCTGAACTCACAGAAGCCTCCTATGTCATTAATTGCGCTAGAGCGCGCGATATGGAATTTGAAGATTAAGCTGGAACCAGCCATTCTTTTCGCCGACGGCTATTGAGGAAACAGCCTGGTAACTGAGACGATCGTCATCCTGAAACTCAAACAGTTCCCGCAATTTATCGGCTGTCTCAGTAATGAGTTTTGAACCAGAACCTGCGGGGACAAATAACTGAATAATGATTATCCCCGTGCGATAAACAACCGGCCCCGCGCCAATTTCATTAACCCCAGCCTGCCCGGGAATATTACTTAACCGCGCCCAGATTAACTTACCGGAAGGATCGAACGTTGGCCCGTTCGGATACAATACGTCTTTTCCATCAATAATCGTCTGTGCCGTCATTCTGGAAATAACCGTATTTCTGATTTCAGTAAACTTCATTTGTAAGCCTGTAAAACACCATAAAAAGCGTTGGCATACACGCCAGTTGGCGCTTGTTGTGAATGACCGTTTTCAAGAGCCTCTGCATAAGGAAGGTTATTCTGGATATAAATAACCCCGTAATTTGCAGCTTTCGAAATAACCCCGATCCCACGCTGAACAGCAATCGTACCGTTCGGATCCACGTTATCAGATATACCAAAATCGGGATGCTGTAACGACACCAGGTTGTTATTTCTGAAACGTCCGGTATCAACCGGAGCAGCAATATCAATAGCAGTAAGAATCTGCATAGCGATGTAGCGAATCTTCAGCCCTACATCTTCCTCAATCATCCCGGCAAATATTGACGGTTCTATATCCCATGCCTTTGCCATTTACGCTCTCCTTAACTGGATAGAGTAAACTGATGCGGAAGGATCTAAACTTGCTGTAATTACCTCGTATCGTTGTAACTGCCTTGATACAGGATCATAAATCTCAATAATATGGTCGACAGCTGGTTTATCCGTAATCTCGCATACCAGAGCGGTTAATTTAAGGTCACCATGCAAAATATTAATCCCATCAATTCTGCCCAGCTTATAACGTGTCAACACGCCTCGCCCGGTATAGATTGCGGTGGATTCGCCGCCAGTTTCCGTCACAGGATCCCAGTGCCGGTGCGTAACGTAAGAACCAGAAAAATCACTCACGGCGTCCGCTAAATCCTCATCAAAAGCAGCGGCAACCTCTGACTGAATCTCTTCACGAAGCCCCATTATCCCCCCCTCACAACCCTGACTTGTGAGCGACTAAGTCCGTACGGTTTCAGCAGTGCTATCGCAAGCTGTAAATCGGGTTCAAGCAATGCAGTGCTGTTTGCTGGCAACTCAGAAAATGATTTCGATACACTGACCCCGTCAGCCGACACGGCTTTACTGATAACAACGCCAGAATCATTTTTCTGCTGAAACAACTTACCGAATGAGGCAATTCTGGCTGCATATGCTCCCGCAAGTTTTACCTCTTCCGGAATACGGGATGGGTTAATTTTCAGGTTGAAGCCATTAAGCCAGGCATTAGCCATTAAAACAGCTTTATTTTTAGCGTTCTCACTCGTCCAGGCGTTCCCAAACGCATTATCAACGTCATCACAGGTCACGTAAGTGATCATGTGTTACTCCTGAGTTTTCCAGCCCATAGCCTTCCAGTTGTCAACTTCATCAGGATGAACATTAGCGATAGTTGGTGCGCCGGGAAACATCTGATAATCGGTCACCATAACCACTAACTCAATTTGCGTTTTTTGTGCGGCTTCACGCTGTGCTCTTTGCTCTTTAGTTAATCCGGCCATATGCCCCCCATTAAAAATGGGGCCGAAGCCCCGTTTGAATGTTTAACCAAGAATCAGACAACCATGTGCCGGCTTCACTGATGAAACACCCCATGCCAGTCCAACTTCATAGCGCACCTGGCGATACTGACGATACAGTGCAATCTGGAACGTAATCCCTGAAATCGGGTCCGTAACATTCATTACATCATCAGCATTATCGCCACCTTCCGGCATTGCCGGAGTACGGGATGCCAGCAGAAACGCGTTGCGATCAAACGCCATATTTGCAGTAAAGGCCCCAACAACTGTGATGGCAGTATCATCGGCCAGATCCTGACGCAGTCCGGGCGCTGCAAGAGTAATCAGATTGCTGGTCGCTGCTGCCACAACATACTGATTCGGATCACCAGCGAACGTAACAATCTGACCTGCAGAAATACTCCCCGAACCAGTATCAATGGAAATAAGAACATCGCCTTCTTTTTTCTCTCCATTCACGAGATAACCAGTTGCAGCAACCTTTGGCGCTCGTTTCACACCTGCCGAACTGTGAATATTGAATCCCTCCAGACGCCCCAACACGCCCTCACGCAGTAGCTGTTCAGTGCCGGATTCATTCACTTTAAACAATACAGACTGTTTTCCGCGCAAATTAGCAATGGCAGTGGAGCCAAGCACCATCTGCAGATCGGTTGTCGGTGCGCCGTTATCCTCCAGAACCTGACGAGCCAGAGCAGCATCAGAAAGATCATCTTTAACACCAAACGGCGTTGTCCCTGCGGTTCCCACGGCGCGGGAAGCACCGAAATACAACGCACCAAGATCAGCCTCAACCTCGTTTGCAAGGGCGCGAAAAGCCTGCTTGAACTGATCAGCCAGAATGGTGTTGTAAGTCCCTGAAGGACCAAGAGCCAGTTGTTCTTCACCATTCCATTTAACCGGTGCCATTTTGGATTTAGTAATTTTTACATCAACAGTGCCAATATTTTGATCACCGGTATTCGGAGCTGACGGCCCCGGTACGATATCTTCGGTTTTCGCCTCAGGCGCAACTGGCGCGGTTACCGTCTGATCTTTTGCTGCGGCGTCAGCTTTTGCGTTTTTTGCTACCGCAGGGATAAAACCTACCTGCTCACGGGATACAACATCCAGGGCGGTATAAATAGTCGGGATCAACCCGGTCAGGGTATTTCCAGCCATAATTAAATATTCCTTAAAAATTTGCGTAATTGTGAATAGATGGAGTAATGAGCTATCCAGCCCTGACACCAGCTCCCATCCGGAAGCTGACAAATGTGTTAATCAACGATTGTGATACCGTCTTTCAATGCGTTTTGCTTACCTGCAACATCCAGTGCATCAAAAGCAGAGCGTTTCATCGTTTTCTGACCAATATCATGCTGTGTCGGACGGGAGCCGCCGCCATTGTTGCCACTGGCTTTCAGGATGTAGTCTTTCTGAGGGTAATTTTCGACAAGGAACTCCAGCGCCTCATCAAACTGCGCCAGTTCGCCAGGCTTCGCGCGGGAATAAATTTTGTTGCCGGAAGCGTCATAAGCAACGATCCTCCCTTCTTCCACTTTGAATGCCTGCCCGAAGCGTGATTGTAATAAATCTGCCGGGATCGCAATTTTATCGGCAATATATTTTGAACCCGCAAAACTACCGCCAATCATAGAATCGTAAAGCTGCTTCTCCAGCATCTGAGAGCGTTGCTTTTCTTCATCTAATTGCTGCTGAAAATTTTTCGTAATTTCTGCCTTAACCTGGTCAACCTGTCCCGCATCGAGCAGCTTTTTCTGGTCGATTTTTGACAGCATTTCCAGTGCCTCGATCGCCTTCTTCGGGTCTTCGATAGCGGCAAACTTAGCCAGTTTTTCCTCTGCAGCTTCTTTAGCCAGGCGATGATTTTTTGCCTCGCTATTAAGCTCTGTAATTTTTTTTGTCGCCAGCGGTGCATCGAAGCCAATTTCTTTACCATCGTCGTGCACATAAACTGGCAGGCCAGCAGTATCAATTTCTGCGTATTGTTTTCCGTTAATCTCGACCGTTTTCAGTTTCATATTAGTACCTGGTTTAAGTCTTCCGACAGTTACGCTGCTCACCATCCGGATCGCAGCAATAAAAAAGGCCACCCGAAGGTAGCCTGTTGTAATAAATGATTTATTTAAATCCCTGCTTTTCTGAATACCTGTGCATCACGCTCACGGAGCTGCTTCAGCGTCAGCCATTCGCCTTTATCGGTGTAAAATTCATCTGGCGACATACCACCATCCCGAATCAGCTTTGCTCGGGTTTCCCCCACAATCTGTTTTTGTCTGGTGTAAGGCTGACGCAAAAACCATTCCCTGTAGGTTGTATCTCCGGCCACCACGCCATCCATGCTGGCCCGCTCAGCCGGGGAAATATCGCGAACATCAATACCCAGTTCCTTCGCTGATTTCAGAATGAACGTTTCCGTTGAGCGGCAGCAGAAATGAATTTTTCCCGGCCCCTGCAAATAAGGCACGCTGTGACCTACAGGTTTATTATTCAGCGTATATTTGAGGCGATCCCTGATTCGACATTGTGGCGTAGTACGATTATCAAGCGTTGATAACCATTGCTTACCCTTAATCAAATCATTATTCGCGCTGGCAAAACTCTCACGGGCAGTAGCAGCAAGATGTCCAACCGCTGTTTTTGCAATGCTGGCCGCATTAGCCCGGCTCATCTGCAATGCACCATCCTGAAATCCCTTACTGACATGTCCCCGAATTTTTCTTGCGATCTGCTCATTGGTATCCCCCAGCAAAAAACCCTGACGCACTGTATTTGTTATGCGTCTGAGCCGATCCGCCTCAAGATCTGAGGCCCACTCACTGAGCAGTCGTCCCTGAAATGGTCGCGCCATTGCAGCGGCATAAAGTGCATCAGGAGAGATACCAACCAGAGGGTGAACATCAGCAACAAAATCAGGTAGCATAGAATCAAACAGACTTAACTGATAACCAGCCTCATAAATTGCCAGCTCGTTCAGCTCTCCGGAGAGACTGGTAAACATGCTGTTAATAGCAGTGCGGTTAACCTCTCTGACGCTCGCCAGAAGTGACTCCAGGCGCTTAACGGTAAAACTACCTGGATCGAGGCTGTCCAGTGCTATCAGCAGGCGAGCAGTAAGTTCCGCATCGCTGTCATTCAGTATTTTCACCATTCTGGCAGCCACGCCAGTGCTATAGCGGGATATCCAGACTGCATGAGCAATTGATTCATCACGCAGCCGTTCATTCACGGTTTGCATCATTGATTTCCATCAGCATTACACTCTGATTTTTTAATTCATCGATCACTTCCTCTGGACGGGAATCCTGATCGATAAATTTCAACGCCTGCAACACCCGAATCGCATCAATCTGACGTATATCACCGCCCTGACGCAATGACTGAACAGCCAGCGCGGAGGATGAGTCAAACACCTGGGCAGATACATCCAGTTCAGTGCGCACATCCACATTGCCACCGCAACTCTCTCCGATCCATTCCGCCATTATCTGGAGAATATTATCGAGGGCATCTTCGAGGGAGTTCGCCATTGTATAAAGCGGCGAGTTTTCCTGCATTCGCTCTTCATTAGTCTGATCAACAGATTTGGTGGATGTATTTTCAGCACGCAGAAGTTTAGCGCCGGCATGACGCATCTGATTTTCCAGCTTCTCAAGTGATGTTTCGCCAGATTCTATCGCTGCGCCACTATGTTCAACATATTCGAGGCCATTTTTTGTTCTGTCCTCAAAAATCGTAGCGGTGGATGCACCAACCGTCAGTTCTTCATTCCTGTCCAGCCCGTAGGCCACCAGCAATGGAACGCGGGCAACATGAAGAATATTGTCCTGCTCGCTCTGGCTTTGCCAGTGCTTGATATTCAGCAAGCCAAGATTAAGCAATGGCGGTGTACCACGCATAAATCCTGTTTTCTTCGTGTACAGTGTTACCAGAGGAATATCATCACGGCTGGTATTCCATAACTCATGAAGCGTCCAGACAGATTCGCCATTAGTGCCTTCGCTACGTCGATAAATTTCAACTCGACGGGGCATAATATGGCGGATCTGCTCCACCTTCTTCTGCCCGAAATCATCACCATCAATAATGATGACCTCTTTTATACGCAAATCAGTGAGAACAACTTTCCCTTTTTCAACTTTCGATTTCCATCCAATAACCTGGCGTGGATTCAGCATCGTAACGTACGGACGACTACCGGCCGCGTTTTCATCGGCTTTTGTCCGAATCTCTTTCATATCCGTTCGTGGATAGTCCACCAGCGCATGTGCCACACCATACTGAAATGCGAGGCTGAAAAATTGCTGCGCCCACACATCCAGTCGGCTTCCCTCCATGTCGATATTTTCTGCATATTCTCTGATTTTTGCCGGCGTTTCCTCACTCAATACTGTCGGCTCTGCAAATATGCGCCCAATATTTTGCTTGATGCTTTCTTCATACACAGGAAGTAGCGTAGCCACAGACAGGCGTTTTTTATAAGCGTCTTCATCTTCGTTAGGCCATTTTGGGAGATAATTTTCCCCCTGCCTGCGCATTTCAAGCGTACCGCCCATCAGTGCGTCGTTAATATCCCACGCCTCCAGCATATCGTTATAGTCGAGGTTGGGTGTTGATATATCAGCCATAATTAAATCCGAAGTGATGTGACTCTTCCGGTCGGTTTGACAATAGGGAATTGCTTAACGATGAAATAACCTCCGGCATCATTCGGGTGATCATTGCCAGATTTTTTATCAGGCTCCCCCTTCTCATCCCAGACCTGTTGCTCCAGAGATTCGGCATATAACGGGCAACGCTTCACATTAACTTTATAGCGACGCTCACCATTGGCATTGCAGAACATTGCATTCATTGAGTTAACGCGATCTTTTACTGGCGGGTTCGAGCTGTTCACCACAACGTTAAAACCAGCCTGCTTAAGCTGGGCTATATCCGTCGTACTTGCGTTACTTGATTTTCTGGAATCCCCGGAAGCATCTGGATAAATATAAATTTCCCTCACTTTCCGGTAATCATTCCCATCATACAGCCAGAAGCGTTCTTTAATGATGCGGATCATATCCGGCGTATCGTAGGCATTGATGATTTCAGTTACCGCACATGGAAGCCCCAAACGCAGCACATGGACGATTCCCGCCATCTTTCCAACGTTAAAATCCATCCCAATATAAATCGGCTCCCCTGGCTGCTCCACTTCTTCGCAATTATTCAGTTTCCGGTCAAACTGATGGTAAACAGTACCACTTGTCAGGTTAGTAAACTGTCCTCGCAGATAGGCTTTAATCAGCTCTGGAGGGTATGATTCAAGAAGCGAAGGAATGTAATCTGCTGGCAGGTTCTTTTCATTATCGAAAGTAGATGCCTGCACCAGACCATACAGTGAGGCCAGCTCTGTTTTTTCACGCACGGCTTTAACAAACTGCTCGTAGACAAATTTGAATCCTTCCGGCGTGGTTGTAACGTCAATACCGTTGCGAAGTCCATCAATCTTATAACGCATACGCGCAATTATCTTGCGCCACGCCGTTCTGGCTTTTTCCTTCGGCAAAATGTCCAGTTCATCCACCAACGCATTACCAATTTTGAAACCGACGATCGTTTGTGGCTTCTCCATCGATCTGCAGATAGTGGTTCCCCGATACTGGCGTCCGTAATAAAAGTGAACCTCTTTATTTCCCTCATTAATTTTTACGTTCAATCCCCAGTCAGCAGCAACTTCTTCCACTGTAGGGTAAAAAATATCGCGAATTTGGGGATACGTTGGCGCAAAATATCCCTGATTTATACCTGGATGCTCCCAAATCCCCTTGCATATGCCGCCACACCCAACCCATGTTTTGCCCGAGCCAAAACCAGCAATATAGGCTTTAAATTTATGGGGCATTGAAAGAAATCGCGCCTGAGGCACATTAAGCGTCGGAGAGATCATCTTCATCACTCCTTACTCTGGCATCAACCACATTAATATTGATCGCCACAGGCTGGGGATGTTCATTATCTTCCACCGTTTCGATCTCTTTGCGCAGCTTCTGGTTTTCCATTCTGCGCCGTTCAATTTCCAGTTCCTGTAGCCGCTTATCTGCACATAAAGCCCCGCCAGCAGAAAGCAAACGCAACAATTCACGCCGGGCGGCAGCCTTATCCTCCAGCAGGATCTCAACGCCGAATTTTCCGAATTTTGCCCCTGCATATAATTGCCGCGCATCCCCATCAAGCAGAGTGGTATCAGCCATATAAAGCTGTCCCGTTCCCTCACCGCAGCACTTCGGGCAGTCCGGATTGGGTATGGCGTTATCAACAAAGCCGAGGCCTCCATATTCCGGTTCGGGTTTGCCATCTCTGGAAGCCTGCGCCGCTGCCTTGTCGAATTCTGCTATATCGCGCCACTGGTAGAGATGATTCTCGCCCCAGCAATAACGGCAGTTAACACGGCGAAATTGTGCAAGCTGATTGGGGTCGGCCAGGACAATAGCCATCAACTGACTCACTAGTAAATCCAGGTCTGCGGTATAGCGTTTCTGGTACTGATTGCGGAAGTAGCTGATAGCGCGAAAAACCCTGGCATTTCTAAGCATACGACTGGCGTTGCTGTTAGCTGTCGCACCTTGCCCCTCATAACCGGCTAGTCGGTACGCCTCTGTCGGCTTTTTACCCTGAGCAACAAGCATCGCAAACTTAGCCTGCTGGTCAGAAATGCCGAATTCATCGGGACAGAACGAAAATTCCTCCGCGTCGCCCTCATTCAGGCCCGCATCGAATACTGGCTTTTTTTCCTGAGATTTTTCGTTCCGCTTTTGTGCAGTCTGCGCAGATTTTTTCTGCGCACTTTTTTGCGCAGTTTTGCACATTTCTGTCTGCGCATTTTTCGGAGTTTTTTTGATGTAACGACGGGCTGTTGCGTAATTCAGTCCCCTTGCTTCACACCATGCCACCGGAGATATACCGGAGCGGGTGTATTCAGCAATATACTCCTGCTGCAACGCCCCCCAGTCCGGTCTGCTCATCAGTTAGTCCTGATTTTTATCCACCCTGAGTAGTTCGCGCAGAGCAAAGGCATCCCCTTTTCTGGCAAGCTTAAACAATGCCGCTCGTAACTCGGCTTCACCTTTCGCTCTGCCCTTACGGATGGCCGCATAAAAATCTGTCATTGCTTCCCGATTTTCTTTCAGTCGGTTCAGATCAACATCCAGAACGTCAGCGATTTGTTGTGCAGTCATCCGGCACGCTGCCAGAGACTCGACTTTCGAATACGGAATCATTTGTCACCCCCATTGATATGCAGGGTGTCTTCTTCCTGTATTTTTCGTGAAGGATTTTTACTGCAGCGTTGTTCCAGGTGACCTGATGGTGAATGCGTTTATGGCTGGCACCCATCAGTGAGATTTTTACGCACGACGGCGCATACATGACGGAGTAAAAACTTTTAACGTAGGTTCCGGAATCCAGATACAGCTCGGTCATTCCGCCGCTGTTTTTCTGCGTCTGTTTCTGCCCTAACTGGACAGCACCGATCGTCATAAACAATTCACCACAGCGACCGAGATTCGTGTACGTATTCACATCCTCGTTAATGCGCCCCATGAATGAGAACGGTCGATCAACCGAACAGATAAAGCTGTTCATTGCCTTGCGTTTCACCCACGAAGCATGGCCGCCATTGTCACCAAGAAAATCCCCGCCCTGCGACATAGCGATGGAAAGAGCAGGTATTGATTCGTAGTACGCCAGCATTTCAGAAAGGATCGCATCCAGTTTCCTTATCGGAAAATAGGCCTGGTCATAGTTGCGATCCACCCGAAACTGGAACTCGTGATAATCATCATCGAGCTGAATGAAGTATTTACACCCGACCAGTTTTGCCAGGTCGAAACAGGCATTACGGGCGTAAAAAATTGAGCGGCGGTCACAGAAATTATCGGCTTCGTCAAAACGACTGGCGATATCGGCTTTGGAAAACACCAGCACCTGTTCACCAAATTCAGCCATGTACTGATTCCGTGTCTTATCTTCATCATCAACAACGATAAAAATTTTCCCGGTATAGCCAGCACGACGCAACGTCCGGTAAGTCAGAACTTTGTCCGGTCGCCCGTGAGTCAGAATAAAGGCGCAAAAATCATCACGCATATTCCTCCTCCTCACCACCATGCATGATCTCCACCATGCGCTGCGTCATCCGGACAAATCCATTTTCAATAGCCTGCTGATAATCAATGATCACCAGCGCCGACTCCTCGAAAAAACACTGAATTTCAGAGGGGGCGTGAGCGTAATAGTCCGCAATTCTGCTGAAATTAAACACCGTGTGACGTTCTGCCGCACACAGGAGGAATTTCTCAATATCAGGCTCAAGGGACGCCGAACGTATCCGGCTGATCAGCTCCTGAGTTTTCGTATCGTCGTACAGTTCACTGATATCCGGTTTACCGCCCGACGGCTCATAAACAGGCGTATCAATTTTCGTCGTATACGGCTCCTCCTCATTTCCTGTACCGGGCAAAACATCCGTCAACAGTTCATCAATTTCTGTCGGGATGAAGCCTGTCAGGGAGACATCAAAATCAGCATTGATTAGGTCCGACAGCTCCATCCGCAACAGATCTTCATCCCAGCCAGCATTCATCGGCAGGCGATTATCTGCCAGGCGGTACGCCTTTTTCTGCTCATCCGTCAGGCCAGACAGAACAATGACCGGAACAGAATCCATTTTGAGCATTTCAGCCGCCATAACACGACCGTGACCCGCAATAATTTCGCCCTTTTCGTCAATCAGCACCGGATTAGTCCAGCCGAATTGCTTAATACTTTCTACCAGTTGTGCCACCTGCTCAGGGCTGTGCGTCCTGGCGTTGTGCGCATACGGTGACAATTCTTGTAATGGGCGATAGACTATCTTTAATTTCTCGCTCATACAGCCTTGCTTTATGAATAAAACGCACCCCAGCAGCCAGTGCTACTGGGGACGGAGGGGTTGCTGGTAAAGTTAGGTATTGGATCAATGAGTGAGTCAACATAATATTAAACTCACAATTATAAATCAGCCATATATTAGGAGCGCCAAAAAAAACCTGAAAACAATATAATAACAGGATAAATTTCAAGGCGACCAAGAATCATAGCTATGCACATTAAACATTTTGCAATGTCATTAAGCACTCCGAATGACGATGCAGTAGCCCCAAAACCTAATCCCATATTATTAATACATGCAGCCACTGTTGCAAATGATGTAAGAAAATCATATCCCATACCATTTAACACCAGTATAAAAAACACCGTGAAGAGAGTATAAAGAAAAAAGAAACTCCATACAGACCTCATTACACGATCTGTAACTATCTTCCCTCCTACATTTACACTCAACAACGCTCTGGGATGAGAAAGCTGATTTATCTCGTGTTTGCTTTGTTTGAAAAGTATAAGAAATCGAAGTGACTTAATTCCACCACAAGTTGAACCTATACATCCCCCAAAGAAACTTGACAACAGCAAAAACACTATCGTGTGCGTGGGCCAACTTGCATAATCCTGCGTAGCTAAACCATTATCAGTGAGCATGGAGCTGGCAAGAAAAAACGAATGAATAAAACTTCCATGCAAGTCATACATACCTATATGCCAGACCTGGAAAGAGGTAACAATGATCACCCCTAAGGCTATTAACAGAAAGAAACGAAGTTCAATATCTCTGATTAAAGGTTTTATCGTTTTCCTGCTAATAACAATATACCAAAGAGTGAAGTTGAAAGCCGATAGCAGGGAAAAAGAACCAGCCACCAGCTCAACCAAATAGTTATTAAAATATCCGATACTCTCGCTATGAGTTGAGAAACCACCAAGCGAAACTGTGGAAATCCCGTGACAAATAGCATCAAACAAAGGCATTCCTGCAAGTCTATAACAGACAATACAAGCAATACCTAATAAAGAATAAGTTATCCACAGTGTCCGTGACGTATCGGCCAGGCGGGGAGTGAGTTTGTCATCCTTAAATGGCCCCGGCATTTCTGACTGATAAAGCTTTGCACCACCAATACCCAATAATGGCAATACAGCAACCGCCAGAACAATAACTCCTAAACCACCTATAAAATTTAACTGTGACCGATAGTACAAATATGCCCGAGGTAATGAACTAACATCATCAATTACAGTTGCTCCTGTTGTTGTTATTCCAGAAACCCCTTCAAACAGAGCATCAATGAACGTTAAATTAAGTTCTGAGTCAATCCATAAAGGGAATGCACTAATAACAGAAAACAAAATCCAAAACATTACAATTATAATAAACCCATCACGGGTACGTAATTGAATGCCAGATTTCTTAGTTGTATACCACGCTCCGCCACCAATGCAAAAAAATATAACGAAAGTTATAAAGAAAACGAACAGGCTTTTTTCTTTATAAAACAATGCTACAACCATTGGTGGCAACATTGAAAGACTATAGAGCCAAACCAGGAACCCACACATATGAGTAACAACTCTTACATGAGATGTATTCATATCTAAATATTCTTTCAATTATAACCACCTTGCTGCAATATTATGATTATACTGTATAAAATTTAACTCCTCTTAGATCTTACTTCACTGTTCCTTATGAAACAATCATCAAAATGAATCATATTGTAGTTAAGATTTTACTTTAAACACTGCTCGGTTATGTATTGCTGAGCACCTTCAAGTTGGGCCTGCATCATTACCAGTCGTTCCCGGAGGGTGAAATAATCCCGTTCAGCGGTGTCTGCCAGTCGGGGGGAGGCTGCATTATCCACGCCGGAGGCGGTGGTGGCTTCACGCACTGACTGACAGACTGCTTTGATGTGCAACCGACGACGACCAGCGGCAACATCATCACGCAGAACATCATTTTCAGCTTTCGCATCAGCTAACTCCTTCGTGTATTTTGCATCGAGCGCAGCAACATCACGCTGACGCATCTGCATGTCAGTAATTGCCGCGTTCGCCAGCTTCAGTTCTCTGGCATTTTTGTCGCGCTGTTCTTTGTAGGCGATGGCGTTATCACGGTAATGATTAACAGCCCATGACAGGCAGACGACGATGCAGATAACCAGAGCGGAGATAATCGCGGTTACTCTGTTCATTGCTGACCCCACAAACAGATTTCACGCTCAATCTCACGACGAGTCATGAGACCTTTCCATTGCTTACCGCCAGCATATGTCCAGCGACGTAGCTGATCACATGCGCCTTTGATATCGCCCTGGTTTATTTTGCGAAGAAGCGTCGATGTTCTGAAATTGCCAGCACCCACGTTGTAAACGAATGAGTAAAGAGCGCCGCGCGTTGTTTCCGGTATATCGACTTTGATGTACGGGTTAATTTGTCTGGCGACCGTGGCAAGGTCTTTATTCAGGAGGGCTTTGCATTCTGCTTCGGTATACGTTTTACCGGGAATGATGTCTTTTCCGGTGTGTCCGTGACATACAGTCCATACACCAACGATATCTTTATATGGTATGTAGCTGACACCTTCCAGACCATCGTTACCACTTGGGCCAGTGATTAACACTGATGCTATAGCAATTGCTCCGCCACCAATAGCAGCAGCAACGGCTTTTCGTAATGATGGAGGCATTATTCACCTCTCGCAGCCTTGCGCTTATCTTCTTTAATCTTGAAATAAAGGTTTGTCAGGTACGTCAGCAGGCCAAATACCAGACTACCCAGCACACCGATTGCAGCCCACTGTGACGGAGTTACTCTATCGAGCAACTGTAAAAACCAGTAGCCAGCACTGCCTGCGGAGGTGCCATAGGCGACACCCGTTGTTAACTTATCCATGGATTTCATAACCCCCACCTCGCAGATGCGGGCGCTGTGTAATGGAAACAAAAAATGGCCACCAGCGGCCCGTAAAAAACACCCCGTCAAAAGCACCGGCATCCGCAGATGCCCTTTGCGTGGCGTTATTTGATGCGCGCCAGATGTGGCGCAAAGAAATGAAATAAGACTTATCGAAAATTAAGGTCAATTTGATGATTTAAACCACTTCTGAAGCTTAGTAGTATGAACATGTCCCCAGAAGGGGGCCAATACTTATTATTCTTCATGGACTTTGTCCCGCGGTCTTAATCCGACGACCGCGCTACTTTTTCACCCTCTCGCAAATTGCTATCTAAAGGACTTTGTCCCACGAGTATTCCAGGATGCTCGTGTCTTTTTTTGTCCTGAGGAAGGAATAAAAAAAACCGCCAAATATGGCGGTTGGTCACTGCATGAGATAAATCATTTTATTGTAATAAGAATCGAGGTGTCGGGTGCCTCCCGAAATATCCATCTCTACAACAGATATTGTGATTCCCCGCCAAACCACTATCTAAACCACCCTCGCACTGAGGAACACCTCTGCGGTGCTTTTACAACACCAGAATGATGCATCACCGACCCTGCCAGGAAATACAAAATCTCCACCGATAATGCACCATTCTGCTGCCGTAAAAAAATTAGCACTGTGACTACAACCGACCTCCAATCATAGTCAGAGAACGGATTGTCTTTTTAAAACAACCCACCCCACGTAATAAAAAATACGCCAGTGCCACGATACAATAAGGCTTGTTTCTCTGGAGCGGGTAGCGGGAATCGAACCCGCATCATCAGCTTGGAAGGCTGAGATAATAGCCATTATACGATACCCGCATATGGTGCCGACTACCGGAATCGAACTGGTGACCTACTGATTACAAGTCAGTTGCTCTACCTACTGAGCTAAGTCGGCATTGGTTCTTCAGGGGAGCGATATCACCGAGCAAAGAAGAGTTCCCCCTCAGAACCGTTTTCGATAATACGATTTAATATTCCAATCGCAACAACACTTTGCGTCAAGTTATGTAAATTTATTTATATGTTTTTATTTTATGTGAATAATTCACTTTCACTTAAAATATATACAACAACATATAAATAAATTTATTTTGAAGGCGATGATTAAATGTCGTTTCTGATATCACACCACAGAAACAACAAAACCCGCTCGATGGCGGGTTCTATTAAAGTTTAATTGCGCTTGATTCGCCTCGCGATACAGCTTTGCGAAGCGTAGCAAAATTGAAGCAGTTTATGCGTAAAAAATCAAGCCGTTTTTTGAGCGAATGATTCTCGCATGGGAATGTATAGCGCATACTCAGCAACGGCCAACCAATTAGCAATTCGCTTTTCGCATGTGCTAAAACACCACTCTGGGTGTGCATCATTTAGCAATTCAGCCATTTTGCGTTTGGTCATCCCCCGCCCCTCATACCGTTGCCGAAGGACGCTAATCAATCCTGGATGCTCTGCCAGCACCTCACTTATGACCCGATCAATACATAACGCCTCTGCATCAGTACAATGCGCCAGCCAGCTCTTTTGCTTACCGTTAATCATATCCCGCAAAAAAGCCTCAAGTTCAGACTTGTTCAGACCTGCTTTTTTCATCCTCCGGAGCGCCTCGTTAATTGCCGTTTTTGTCAGCTTTTTAGAGGCCAACAACTGGTTGAACATATTCCCCGTCTTACCGCCGCCAATATACGACCAGCGCCCCCACATGCGCAGTTTTCCCTGAATCCAGACACTTTCCAGCGTGGTGAGACGAAGGTGTTCCCCGCTTTTGCCTGTATTTGTTGGGTAAATCATAAATAACCTTCCTTTCTCCAGATTTCTTGCGTGCGAAAAACACCTTCTGCATGCATCAGGCGTAAATCTTCTTTGGTGTAATCGCTTGTTTTTACCCGCCCGTCGATTAAATCGTGGCATGAGCTACAGGCAATCGCCGCCTGCATATCGTGTGGTTTTGTCGCTGTTCCGCACGTTCCCGCCAGTCGGTAATGCGCCAGCACAGACGTTTCCGGATCGTGATTGCAGTAGCCAAGAATTCTGACGGTGCACATCCGCCCCCGCGCCGCTTTACGTAAATCCACCATTACGCAAACTCCAGCAGCTGCGCGGCCACATTTTCGACTTGTTCCGGAGAGGAAAATTTACGGAACAGAATCCAGTTCCACAGCACATTCAGAACAGATTTATAAACCTGCTGAAACTCGGTTTCGTCCATATTCGCAAAAGCGATAGATTTTGCCCGACGCCCGCGGCTACCGTCCGGATAAAAATGTTCGGTGTAAAATCCAGCCTGAATGGTTACCCACTCGCGAAAAGCCTCAAACGACTTTAGCAATGCCGTATCCCGGGTTCTGCGTGTCGCAACTGTATTCAGATATTGCTCTGCGGCATCACTCAGGGCTGGCGTGTGTTCCCGACCAACTGATTCGCACAGGTAATCAACGAAACCAGACAGCAGTTCTCGTTCGCGAGGCGTGATCGCCCCACCGACCGGAGTCCAGTAATCGAATCCCAGTTGCAGGAGTTTGAAAAAACGCTTGTGGAATGCGTAGTTACGCACACGCTTAAAGTCTGCGTGTATCCACTCGCCTATTTTGATTTGATGCAGAAAATCACAACTCTCCGGCGTCGCCGGGAGAAGTAATCCGGAAGAGGTTTGTTTGACCAGTTGTATATGCGCCATTTCTTAATCTCTCGATGGCGCAGCGCAGCAGATGCCAGTTGTTCAGGCTGACGTATGAAGTATAAATAAACTGGCTCCAGTGTAAAGCCCCACCTTAATGGAATAAAAACCAAAAAACAGATTGCTGGGATACAAACAACGCTTATTATTAAAAGCGGTTAAACAAATTAAATTTTAATGTTATGCAAATCTGCCAGATCACCATAATATCTCATTTGAAAACCGCTGAAATAACAACCCTATCAGGGTTAATCATATTAAGGTGAGTAAATATGGAAAACAACAAATCTGCACATTACGTTCCTTTTTTATCTATAATACTTTTTGTATTTTGTTGTGTATGGGCGGTATTTTTATAAAACACACCCACAAATAAATCAAACCCGCTACAGCGGGTTTGATTTATATAGTTGTTATACGGAAACTGGCACACGAGCAGGCAATGGATAGTGAGCCCAGTTATTAGCATTTAAAGCTCTTACGCCATCAGCATAAACTTGTGTGTTTCCATCTAATGATTTTAAAGTTACTACAATAGTTACAGGTAAAGGCTCCATTAAGGCCGGTTCATTCGCTCTCAACGTTGTTTTAGCCTGAAGAGCCCAGTTACCCGAAGTAATTCCTTTATTAAATGCCTTGCGATGAATTTTTACTGGTGACCACTTTCCACCATGCTCAATTTGAGCTCTCTCATATCCAGATTGACCGTTTTCTCCTTCCATAGGCACTTTTCCTTTTATAGTATTATTCTCAATTAAGCCAAAACTTAGCTCTACGTTCGCGCGAACATATTCACTGCCGGCATTAGGGTTCAGTGGTGGTGCATATGCAGCAGTAATTACAATCTCACCTTTAAATTTTCCATTTTGAATAAGTGCCGATGGTATGGGATAGTTATCCTTTCTCCACCTCACCCCAGGAACCAAGAATGTTTGGAAAATCAGAGTAAACCTATCATCACTATCATATAAGGTCTCAATAACTTCATTAGGAATTCCCGCTCCCAAATAGCGTCTTTCACTTGGCGAGTAATCAGGAGAAGATAATTGAGCGGAATGAATTAATAATGCTTTAATCAATGATGGTGAAACATTAAAGTCTGTATTAGTGGCTATTCTCTGCCATGTATGCGCAGCTAAACTTGCCACAATTGGAGCAGCAAAACTAGTACCAAAATTAGAGCAAAGCCTATTATCTGGCCCTACGACCTTTAAACTGCTTGCTCCTACATTCCAAGGTCTATGAACCCCACCGCCAGCATGGATTATATCTGGCTTTGGAGTAAATACAGGCCCAGGGCCACGACGAGTATATGGTGTCGGTGTTCCAATTTCACTTAAAGCATCATTAGCTTCCATATGAGAAACTGAACCAACTGTTAGTGCTCGGACTGACTCTCCAGGAGAGGAAATTAAATCAGCACCTCCAAGCGGATCAGGATTTGGCCATGTACGTATAGGTTCATCTACATAATTACCTGCAGCAACTACAAACAAAATACCAAATTTATCGCTGAGCCGATCTAACTCCATCGCAAAATCACTAAACGTCTGCTCATTACATGGTCCGCCTCCCAAAGACAAATTCCAGACTTTTATATCTGGTCTTTTATTTACAGCATCTGCTAGCCTCAGAATTAAATCTGATATATAAGATCCATTTTCATCTAAGGCACAAACATCATGGATTTTAGATTTTGTATCAGGAATCCATGGATGATTGTCATTTAAAAAATGAGCGCCTGATATCAATGAAGACACCATAGTCCCATGTTCATAACTCGTATCAGGAGGAATTACGTATGTTTCCCTACTCACTACCCAAGGAGTAATTGTTGCCGCGATGGGGCTTACCCCAGTGTCAAATACAGCAACAATGGGTAATTCTTCTGATGGTACGGGAAAGCTATTTGTTTCAATGCCAACAGAATCACTTACACTAACCGGGAATGCTGAATATTTTGGTTCAGGAATTAACGTTCTTATACCCGGGTAATCAATGAGAATGTCTAATATATATCTATCATTTGGGGATAAATCCATTATCCTTAATAAGGGAAGACCACATTTTTGTCTAATCTCATCATATTTAACTCCGTGTTGTTCTAATATAGAAATAACGTTTTCATAGTTGTTGTAAGTTGCATCTTCACCTGTGTACTCAAATAGTCGTACAAGGATGTTTGATGATTCAAACAAACCATCAGTGCCTCCTGGAACCTTCCTATTCTCATCCCAAGGTTCAATGCGCTCAATCGCGCTTAGATTAGCCAAAATCGCTTTAATATTCCGATGTAAAATGACTGACTCTAATACGTCAAAACAGCCGGCATGAGCAGCAACCAACATTTCATCTATTTTGGCATGACCGGCATTTTGCAATCCAGCCTCTTGAGCAATTTTGTTCGGCCTATGCGTTTTGGCTATTCCCTGGTCTCTTAATTTGAAAACCAAAGTACCTGTAGTGGCATAGTGAATTTGGCCACCTGAATAGAGGTGATATCATCACCTCATAGTCAAAA
>NZ_PTRD01000031.1:0-85923 GCF_002965005.1 Escherichia sp. MOD1-EC7011 | reverse complement strand
CTTTTTCTCAGCGGCGCGGGGTGTGCATAATACGCTTTCCCGCTACAGAGTCAAGCATTTTTTTGCTTTTCTCTGTTGAGATCCTCAGGAGAATCCCGCTGACCCGGCGGCGTGTTTGCCGTTGTTCCGTGTCAGTGGTGGCGCATTATAGGGAGTTATTCTGAGCTGACAAGAGGAAATTTAAAATAATTTTCCGAATGCGCGTTTTTTATTCTTTATGCTTATTTCAGCATCGGTTTGTCGGTTAAATGGGCGATTTCTCGGGCGAAATTCGCCACTTGCTCCCAATCGGTGTAGACAACTTCTTTGCGCGTATCCGTTTCTCCGCCTGACATCTTCATAATCATCTTGATCATAAAGCGGTCATACCAACGATAACGAGGATAACGCAGCGCCCCGGCAATGACTGCACAGCGATCGGGACGCCATTGCGAGTTCATCAGAAACTTCCGCGCGTAGCTATTGGTCTGCACAGTACGCTTCTCCGGTTTGCGCGCCACCAGATTCACGGAGTAAAAGGCGCTCGGCATCGAGTTCAGCTGCGTCGCATGTTTTTTGACAAATTCCTGGAATGCAGAATGGTAGTGACCGTAGCGAATAGAAGCGCCAATAACCACGCGATCGTAGTTTTCCCACTGTGGATCTTCAATGCGGTGCACATTAGCGACATCCGCCTGGATCCCCAGTTCTTTCAATTCCGAAGCCAGGTAGGAGGCAATCTCGCGCGTTTGTCCGTCCCTTGTTGAGAAAAGAATTAATGTTTTCACGTATTACTCCATCATTCACGCCAGAAAGTCGGGGTAAAGAGCACCAGCAATGTAAAGACCTCCAGACGACCAAACAGCATGTTGGCAATCAGGATCCATTTAGCCACCGGGTTCATACTGGTAAAGTTATCAGCAACCACGCCAAGCCCTGGCCCCAGGTTATTCAATGTCGCAACAACCGAGGCAAAGGCAGAAAAGTCATCCACGCCCGTGGCGATAATCGCCAGCATACTGACAATAAACACCAATGCATAGGCGGAGAAAAATCCCCAAACGGCTTCGAGGATACGTTCCGGCAGTGCGCGATTCCCCAGCTTAATGCTGTAGACGGCGTTCGGATGCACCAGTCGTTTCAGCTCACGGTTCCCCTGCTTGAACAGCAGCAGGATGCGGATCACTTTCAGGCCACCGCCCGTTGACCCGGCGCAACCACCGATAAAAGCAGAGCATAACAGCAGTACTGGCAAGAAGAGCGGCCAACGGGCAATGCTGTCTGTCGTAAATCCGGCAGTCGTCGCCATCGACACCACCTGGAAAAATGCCTGGTTAATCGTCATCAGCGCCGAACTGTAGACATTATGAAACCACAGAACGAGTGTACAAATAACCACCAGCGTAAACTGTACGCCGATAAACATGCGAAATTCCGGATCGCGCCAATAAACCTTCAGACTGCGCCCACTTAACAGCGAAAAGTGCAGACCGTAGTTACAGCCGGAGATTAGCAGGAAGATAGCAATGATGGTGTTAATCGTCGGGCTGTCGAAATAACCGACGCTGGCATCATGTGTCGAGAAGCCGCCGATGGCGATAGTCGCAAAGCTATGGCCGATGGCATCAAAGGCATTCATTCCGGCAAACCACAGCGCCAGCGCACAGGCGACGGTCAGCAAGACATAAATCAGCCACAAGGTTTTCGCCGTTTCCGCAATACGCGGGCGCATTTTGTTATCTTTCAGCGGGCCGGGCATTTCCGCGCGATAGAGCTGCATCCCACCAACGCCGAGGATAGGCAGTATCGCTACCGCCAGCACGATGATCCCCATCCCGCCAAACCATTGCAGCATCTGGCGATAAAAAAGAATCGCATGAGGAAGTGAATCCAGCCCCACCAGCGTAGTGGCCCCGGTGGTGGTCAGGCCGGAGAAAGATTCAAAAAACGCATCGGTAATCGTAAGGTTCGGGCTTTCCGAGAAGATAAAAGGGAGCGCACCGACGCTACCCAGCACCGTCCAGAACAGCACCACAATCAGAAACCCTTCGCGGGATTTCAGTTCGCCCTTCTCTTTACGGTTCGGCCACCACAGCATAGAGCCAATGGCGAGGGCGACAAAAAAGGTCTGGGTAAAAGCGCGGCCTGCCCCATCCCGGTAGATGAGTGCTACCAGCCCAGGGATAATCATCGTCCCTGAAAATAAGATGACCAGTAGTCCAACGATTCGGGTAATGGCGCGAAAATGCATCTCTGCCGCTTCCTTAGTTCTGCAAAATGAAGTGGGGATTATTCTTCAATCGCTAACAATTGCAATGAACCACGGCTAAAATCCGCCAGCTTTGCGGAAAATTCAGCCACTTTCGCCGCCGGAAGCGCCACCCGCAGCAGAACGAATGCCTGATAATCACTGTTGATAATTTTGCCGCCACACTGCCCCAGCAACGCTTCAATGCCGGTTAACTGACTATATTCACATTGCAAAGTATATTCGGTTAATGGCGTCTTGCGTTGGGTCGTTAGCTGGCGCAGCGCCTGATTAACGCCGCCGCCATACGCTTTCACTAACCCACCAGTGCCCAGCAAGATGCCGCCGTAGTAGCGCACCACCACAGCGGTAATTTCCCCGACGCCGCTGCCCATTAGTTGGGCGAGCATTGGTTTACCTGCCGTTCCTGCCGGTTCTCCATCATCAGAGAAACCCAGTTGTTGAGAATCATCCGGTGCGCCAGCTACCCACGCCACGCAATGGTGGCGGGCATCGGGGTGCTCTGCCCTTACCGATTCAACAAACGCTTTCGCCGCCTCAACGCCATCGGTATGCGCCAACAGCGTAATGAAGCGGCTCTTTTTGATCTCTTCAACGACCGTGACCGGTGCCGCAGGAATTAACCAGCTTTCCATCACGCCAGTTTCAGATCCCGGGTCATGTTTTCCACGTTGTTTTCGTGGATCACCACGTTGTCTTCGATACGAATGCCGCCGAACGGTTTCAGTGCTTCAATTTTCTGCCAGTTGAAATGTTTGCTGAACTGCCCTTCACGCCACGGCGCCAGCAACGATTCGATGAAGTAGATACCCGGTTCGATGGTTAAAACCATGCCTGGCTGGAGAATACGGGTGCAGCGCAGGTACGGATATTTTGCCGGTGCCGCGAGGTGCGTACCGCTATCATCCTGCATAAAACCGGCTACGTCATGCACCTGCAGACCAAGCGGATGGCCAATACCGTGCGGCATAAACGGTCCGGTGAGATCGTTTTCGACCATCGCTTCTTCACTCATATCGGTGATGATTTGATGTTTACGCAGCAGTTTGGCGATGCGTTGATGGAACTGGATGTGGTAATCCACATAGCTGACGCCCGCTTTCATGGTAGCGATCAGCGCCAGTTGTTCATCATTTACGTCTTTCACCAGCTGTGCATAGTCGTTGTCGCTTTTTGCCGACCAGGTACGGGTCAGGTCAGCCGCATAGCCGTTATATTCTGCCCCGGCATCCAGCAGGAAGCTGCGCATCTCTTCCGGCGCCTGATGATCCAGTTTGGTGTAATGCAGCACCGCAGCATGTTCGTTAAGCGCCACAATGTTGCTGTAAGGCACGTCGGTATCACGATGACCAGTCGCAGTCAGATAGGCAATATTGATATCGAACTCGCTCATGCCAGAACGGAAGGCTTCTTCTGCCGCGCGATGACCGTTGACTGCCATTTTCTGCGCTTCACGCATACAGGCCAGTTCGTACTCGGTTTTGAAGGAGCGGTAGTAATGCAGGTAGTCGATCACCCCTTTCGGGTTGATGTTGCTGGCCTCAATACCCAGTTGCAGCGCACGTTCCGGCACAGAGCCGATATAACCGATATTGCCGCGCGCAGCAGGCAGCTGGCTACCAATGCCATCGGCTTTCGGCAGCGCGATCACTTCCACATCTTCAGTCCAGAAGGAGGTCGGCAGCGGTTCGACGTTGTGCCAGTAATCAACCGGCAGATAAAACCACAGTTTCGGCTTGTTCACGCCATCCACCAGCAGCCAGCAGTTTGGCACCTGAGTTACCGGCACCCACGCTTTGAATTGCGGGTTCACTTTAAACGGATAGGGATGATCGTCGAGAAAAACGTTGAATAGCTCGCCGGAGTGAATAAGTAATGCATCCAGCTTGAAACGCGCCAGCGCATCGCGAGTCCGTTCCTGTAAGGTAGCTATATGATTTTTATAGAGCGAGGCCAGTGATTCCATTTTTTACCCTTCTGTTTTTTTGACCTTAAGTCTCCGCATCTTAGCACAACGTTAATACAGAGCGTGATTTCTGCCGAGCGTGATCGAATCGGCATTTCTTTAATCTTTTGTTTGCATATTTTTAACACAAAATACACACTTCGTTTCATCTGGTACGACCAGATCACCTTGCGGATTCAGGAGACTGACATGCTTTACAAAGGCGACACCCTGTACCTTGACTGGCTGGAAGATGGCATTGCCGAACTGGTATTTGATGCCCCAGGCTCAGTTAATAAACTCGACACTGCGACCGTCGCCAGCCTTGGCGAGGCCATCGGTGTGCTGGAACAGCAATCAGATTTAAAAGGGCTGCTGCTGCGTTCGAACAAAGCAGCCTTTATCGTCGGTGCTGATATCACCGAATTTTTGTCCCTGTTCCTCGTTCCCGAAGAACAGTTAAGCCAGTGGCTGCACTTTGCCAATAGCGTGTTTAATCGCCTGGAAGATCTGCCGGTGCCGACCATTGCTGCCGTCAACGGCTATGCGCTGGGCGGTGGCTGCGAATGCGTGCTGGCGACCGATTATCGTCTGGCGACGCCGGATCTGCGTATCGGTCTGCCGGAAACCAAACTGGGCATCATGCCGGGCTTTGGCGGCTCCGTGCGTATGCCACGTATGCTGGGCGCTGACAGTGCGCTGGAAATCATTGCCGCCGGTAAAGATGTCGGCGCGGATCAGGCGCTGAAAATCGGTCTGGTGGATGGCGTAGTCAAAGCAGAAAAACTACTTGAAGGCGCAATGGCGATTTTACGCCAGGCCATTAACGGCGACCTCGACTGGAAAGCGAAACGTCAACCGAAGCTGGAACCGCTAAAACTGAGCAAGATTGAAGCCACCATGAGCTTCACCATCGCTAAAGGGATGGTCGCGCAAACAGCGGGGAAACATTATCCAGCCCCCATCACCGCAGTAAAAACTATTGAAGCGGCTGCCCGTTTTGGCCGTGAAGAAGCCTTAAACCTGGAAAACAAAAGTTTTGTCCCGCTGGCGCACACCAACGAAGCTCGCGCACTGGTCGGCATTTTCCTTAACGATCAATATGTAAAAGGCAAAGCGAAGAAACTCACCAAAGACGTTGAAACCCCGAAACAGGCCGCCGTGCTGGGCGCAGGCATTATGGGCGGCGGTATCGCTTACCAGTCCGCGTGGAAGGGCGTGCCGGTTGTCATGAAAGATATCAACGACAAGTCGTTAACCCTCGGCATGACCGAAGCCGCGAAACTGCTGAACAAGCAGCTTGAGCGCGGCAAGATCGATGGTCTGAAACTGGCTGGCGTGATCTCCACAATTCACCCAACGCTCGACTACGCCGGGTTTGACCGTGTGGATGTTGTGGTAGAAGCAGTTGTTGAAAACCCGAAAGTGAAAAAAGCCGTGCTGGCAGAAACCGAACAAAAAGTTCGCCCGGATACCGTGCTGGCTTCTAATACTTCAACCATTCCTATCAGCGAACTGGCCAATGCGCTGGAACGCCCGGAAAACTTCTGCGGGATGCACTTCTTTAACCCGGTGCACCGGATGCCGTTGGTGGAAATTATTCGCGGTGAGAAAAGCTCCGACGAAACCATCGCTAAAGTCGTCGCCTGGGCGAGCAAGATGGGCAAGACGCCGATTGTGGTGAACGACTGCCCCGGCTTCTTCGTTAACCGCGTACTGTTTCCCTACTTCGCCGGATTCAGCCAGTTGCTACGCGACGGCGCGGACTTCCGCAAAATCGACAAAGTGATGGAAAAACAGTTCGGCTGGCCAATGGGTCCGGCATACCTGCTGGATGTCGTGGGGGTTGATACCGCGCACCACGCTCAGGCCGTGATGGCAGCAGGCTTCCCGCAGCGGATGCAGAAAGATTATCGCGATGCCATCGACGCGCTGTTTGATGCCAACCGCTTTGGTCAGAAGAACGGCCTCGGTTTCTGGCGTTATAAAGAAGACAGCAAAGGTAAGCCGAAGAAAGAAGAAGACGCCGCCGTTGACGACCTGCTGGCAGAAGTCAGCCATCCGAAGCGCGATTTCAGCGAGGAAGAGATTATCGCCCGCATGATGATCCCGATGGTCAACGAAGTGGTGCGCTGTCTGGAAGAGGGCATTATCGCCACTCCGGCAGAAGCGGATATGGCGCTGGTCTACGGCCTGGGCTTCCCTCCGTTCCACGGCGGCGCGTTCCGCTGGCTGGACACCCTCGGCAGCGCGAAATACCTCGATATGGCACAGCAATATCAGCACCTCGGCCCGCTGTATGAAGTGCCGGAAGGTCTGCGTAATAAAGCACGTCATAACGAACCGTACTATCCCCCGGTTGAGCCAGCCCGTCCGGTTGGCGACCTGAAAACGGCTTAAGGAGTCACAATGGAACAGGTTGTCATTGTCGATGCAATTCGCACCCCGATGGGCCGTTCGAAGGGCGGTGCTTTTCGTAACGTGCGTGCGGAAGATCTCTCCGCTCATTTAATGCGTAGCCTGCTGGCGCGTAATCCGGCGCTGGAAGCGGCTGCTCTCGATGATATTTACTGGGGCTGTGTGCAGCAAACGCTGGAGCAGGGTTTTAATATCGCCCGTAACGCGGCGCTGTTGGCAGAAGTGCCGCACTCTGTCCCGGCGGTTACCGTCAATCGCTTGTGTGGTTCATCCATGCAGGCACTGCATGACGCAGCACGAATGATCATGACCGGCGATGCGCAGGCATGTCTGGTTGGCGGCGTGGAGCATATGGGCCATGTGCCGATGAGTCACGGCGTCGATTTTCACCCCGGCCTGAGCCGCAATGTCGCCAAAGCGGCGGGCATGATGGGCTTAACGGCAGAAATGCTGGCGCGTATGCACGGTATCAGCCGTGAAATGCAGGATGCCTTTGCCGCGCGATCACACGCTCGCGCCTGGGCCGCCACGCAGTCGGGGGCATTTAAAAATGAAATCATCCCGACCGGTGGTCACGATGCCGACGGCGTACTGAAACAGTTTAATTACGACGAAGTGATTCGCCCGGAAACAACCGTGGAAGCCCTCGCCACACTGCGTCCGGCGTTTGATCCAGTCAGCGGTACGGTAACGGCGGGTACATCTTCTGCGCTCTCCGATGGCGCAGCTGCCATGCTGGTAATGAGTGAAAGCCGCGCCCGTGAATTAGGTCTTAAGCCGCGCGCCCGTGTGCGTTCGATGGCAGTCGTCGGTTGTGATCCGTCGATTATGGGTTACGGCCCGGTTCCGGCCTCGAAGCTGGCGCTGAAAAAAGCGGGTCTTTCTGCCAGTGATATCGGCGTGTTTGAAATGAATGAAGCCTTTGCCGCGCAGATCCTGCCGTGTATTAAAGATCTGGGACTGATGGAACAGATTGACGAGAAGATCAACCTCAACGGCGGCGCGATCGCGCTGGGTCATCCGCTGGGTTGTTCCGGTGCGCGTATCAGTACCACGCTGCTGAATCTGATGGAACGCAAAGACGTCCAGTTTGGTCTGGCGACGATGTGTATCGGTCTGGGTCAGGGTATTGCGACGGTGTTTGAGCGGGTTTAAACACTTGCCGGATGCGGCGTGACGCCTTATCCGGTCTACCGTTCCAGCACCAATTGTAGGTCTGATAAGACGCGACAGCGTCGCATCAGGCACTGTTTGCCGGATGCGGCGTGAACGCCTTATCCGGCCTACGGTTCAGGACTATTTGTAGGCACGATAAGACGCGACAGCGTCGCATCAGGCATCGTGCACCAATTGTCGGATGCGACATAGATCTAAATGCCACTGATAAAGTTTTAGTTGCCGTTCTTCCCGCCTGTCAGGGGCGGGTTTTTTATGGCTTAGATAAACGCAAACGCATCTCCAAACAGGCGATCTTCCCGCGCATTACGCTCACTGCAAAACAGGTCACGGGCTATTTTCGCCATCTCAAAACGTCCGGCAATGTAGATATCATGCTCTGCCAGCGTACCGTGATCCTGCAATACCGCCGTTAACACTGTGCCAGTACGCCCACGCCAGCCCGCTTCCGGTTGTTCAACCACCGGCACCACTTGCAAACCTGGATGCTTAAGCGAAAGCGCCTCAAGCTCGGAGAGATCATAAAGATGCTGCTCTTCACGCCCGCCCCAGTAAATGGTGATATCACGATTGGGATTACGCGCCAGCGCCGTCAGCAAAATCGAGCGGGCATAAGAGAACCCGGTGCCGCCCGCAATCAGAATCATTGGACGTTCATCATCATCGCGCAGCCATGCCTCACCGTGCGGAATATCGACCACGATTTGATGATCTTTAAGAATGCGATCCATGACTGCTTTCGCGTAAAGGTTGATTTCAGAAGCGCCAATATGCAGCTCAATGAAACCTTTTTCATCCGGCGTCGAGGCCATTGAGAACGGGCGTTTATCGCGCTCGTCCATCACTACCATCAAATACTGACCAGCACGAAAAGAAAAGGCCGCGTCTGGCACGATTCGGACACGATATACAGTATCCGTGATAGCTTCTACCGAGGTCACTTTACAGCTTAAGGTTGTCATGCGCTTTCTCTGTCGGATCGATAAATAGGGCAATACAAACGCGCCTCAGGCGCTTTTACCGTTGTTAAAAATAGCCAGCTCATCCCAGATTGCGTCAATACGCGCGACAACGTCCGGATCTTTTTTGATAGGACGCCCCCACTCGCGCTGGGTTTCCCCTGGCCATTTATTCGTGGCATCCAGCCCCATTTTTGAACCCAGCCCGGAAACAGGCGAGGCAAAATCCAGATAATCAATGGGCGTGTTTTCAACCAGCACCGTATCCCGCGCTGGGTCCATACGGGTAGTAATCGCCCAAATCACATCGTTCCAGTCGCGTGCGTTGACATCATCATCGCAAACGATCACAAATTTGGTGTACATAAACTGGCGTAAAAACGACCAGACGCCCATCATGACGCGCTTCGCGTGCCCGGCGTATTGCTTTTTGATCGTCACGACCGCCAGACGATAAGAGCAACCTTCCGGCGGAAGGTAGAAATCGACAATTTCCGGGAATTGTTTTTGCAGAATCGGCACGAACACTTCGTTCAACGCCACGCCCAGTACCGCAGGTTCATCCGGCGGGCGACCAGTATAGGTGGAGTGGTAAATCGCATCTTCACGCTGAGTAATATGCGTCACGGTAAATACCGGGAAACTATCGACTTCGTTATAGTAACCGGTGTGGTCGCCATACGGCCCTTCTGGCGCCGTTTCGCCTTGTTCGATATACCCTTCCAGCACAATTTCCGCACTGGCGGGCACTTCAAGGTCATTGGAGATACACTTCACCACTTCGGTTTTGGTGCCACGCAGCAATCCGGCAAAAGCATACTCTGAAAGCGTATCTGGAACGGGCGTGACTGCACCGAGAATAGTAGCGGGATCAGCACCCAGCGCCACAGAAACCGGGAAACGTTCACCCGGATGCGCCGCACACCACTCCTGGAAATCCAGCGCACCGCCGCGATGCGACAACCAGCGCATAATCAGTTTATTTTTACCAATCAACTGTTGACGATAAATACCCAGATTCTGCCGCTCTTTGTGCGGGCCACGCGTTACGGTCAACCCCCAGGTAATCAGCGGCGCGGCATCTTCCGGCCAGCAGGTCATAATGGGGATACGGTTAAGATCGACGTCCTCGCCGGAGACGATTTTTTGCTGACAAGGCGCACCACGTAACCGTTTCGTTGGCATGTTCAACACCTGCTTAAACTGCGGCAGCTTATCAAACAGGTCGCGGAAACCTTTTGGCGGCTCCGGCTCTTTCAGAAACGCCAATAATTTACCGACTTCACGCAGCGCCGAAACATCTTCCTGCCCCATGCCCATCGCTACACGCTTAGGCGTACCGAACAGGTTACACAGCACCGGCATTGAGTACCCTTTAGGGTTTTCGAACAACAGCGCAGGCCCACCGGCGCGCAAAGTGCGGTCAGCAATTTCAGTGATTTCCAGATGCGGATCCACCGGGAGCGTGATACGTTTTAGCTCACCCTGCTGTTCAAGCAGCGTCAAGAAGTCGCGTAAATCGTTATATTTCATGGCGTCCATTGTAGCCTCTTAATCTGCGCCCATTATACGGCGTTCATCTTCGCGATGCTGTAAATTTGTTAAATTAGCGTGAACTCAGGCGCTATAACGCAAACCGGGGAATATAATTAACTTAACGCATCGCTTTTGCTATTCTTGCGCCCCGATTAAACGGATAAGAGTCATTATGCAATCCTGGTATTTACTGTACTGCAAGCGCGGGCAACTTCAACGTGCCCAGGAACACCTCGAAAGACAGGCCGTTAATTGCCTGGCGCCGATGATCACCCTGGAAAAAATCGTGCGTGGCAAACGTACCGCAGTCAGTGAGCCGTTGTTCCCCAACTACCTGTTTGTGGAATTTGATCCAGAAGTGATTCATACCACTACCATCAACGCTACACGTGGCGTCAGCCACTTCGTGCGCTTTGGTGCATCGCCAGCGATAGTCCCATCGGCAGTGATTCATCAGCTGTCGGTGTATAAACCGGAAAACATTGTCGATCCGGCAACACCATACCCAGGTGATAAGGTGATTATTACCGAAGGCGCATTCGAAGGTTTTCAGGCCATTTTCACCGAGCCTGACGGCGAGGCACGCTCCATGCTATTGCTTAATCTTATCAATAAAGAAATTAAGCACAGCGTGAAGAACACCGAGTTCCGCAAACTCTAGAACGCAATCCCAAACAGTGTTTTGACATTCGCATCTGTGGTAGCCGCCAGCCACGCAGCATCCTCCCCTCGCCAGTATGCAATACGTTGCAGAATATGGGGCAGATACGCAGGCTCGTTACGCCGTGACGATGGCTTTGGCGTGAGATCGCGCGGGAGCAAATACGGCGCATCGGTTTCGATCAGCAATTTCTCCGCAGGAATAAGTGGCAACAGATCACGCAATTCCTGCCCTCGTCGTTCATCGCAAACCCAACCTGTAATGCCGATATAAATTCCACGCGCCACGCACGCCTGCATCTCTTCGCGTGTGCCGGTAAAGCAATGAAGAACCGCACCAGGAAGTTTATCCAGCCACGGCTCCAGCAATGTCATAAACCGCTCGTGGGCATCGCGACAGTGCATAAATACCGGCATGTTTAATTCTGCGGCAATACGTAGCTGGGCAACAAAAGCACGTTCCTGCTCTTCCGGCGTAGAAAAGTTGCGGTTAAAGTCGAGCCCACACTCACCAATCGCCACCACTTCTGGCAGCGCGGCCAGCTCAATAATCGCTTCTTCGGTTGCAGCTTGCCACTGGCTGCTGTCATGAGGATGCACGCCCGCCGTTGACCAACAGTGCGGATACTGACGCGCCAGTTTTTGCGCCTGCTGGCTTTCTCGCAGGTTAGTGCCGGTGATAAGTAGCCCATCAACTCCCGCAGCAAAAGCGCGCGCTACAATATCATCACGATCTTTCGCAAATTGTGAACTGGTCAAATTAACGCCGATATCAAACATCCTGCACTCCATATGACAACCGCCCTGACGGGCGGTTGAGTTTATTCTTCAGTTTTTTCGCTTTCAGCGTCGTTTTCTTCTTCCCGGTTTCGGCCTTTACCAACATAAAAGCGTGAGAAGAAGACGCCGATTTCAAACAGGCAGTACATCGGAATCGCCAACAGCGTTTGCGAGAAGACATCCGGCGGCGTCAGCAGCATCCCGACGACGAATGCGCCAACCAGCACATACGGGCGTTTTTTGCGTAAGTCTTCTGGCGAGGTAATCCCCATCCAGCACAGCAGCACTATTGCCACAGGCACTTCAAAGGAGACACCAAACGCCATAAACAACGCCATAACGAAGCTTAAATAACTGGCGATGTCGGTGGATACCTGTACCCCTTCCGGCGCAGTATTGGCGAGGAAGCCAAATGCCAGAGGAAAGACCACGAAGTAAGCGAACGCCATGCCGATATAAAACAGCAGAGAGCTGGAAACCAGCAGCGGCACCACCAGGCGACGTTCGTGCTTATACAACGCCGGGGCGATAAACGCCCACACCTGATAGAGAATCACCGGCGCTGACAGAATCAGCGACACCATAAAAGTCAGCTTGATCGGCGTAAAGAACGGCGAGGCCACATCGGTGGCGATCATCGTTGAACCTTGCGGCAATTGCTTGATCAACGGCGCGGATACCAGGTGATAGATATCATTGGCGAAATAGACCAGGCACAGAAATATCACGATCACCGCGATAATGCAGTTCAGCAGACGCTTACGCAGCTCAATCAGATGCGTGATAAGCGGTTGAGTATCTTCTACAGACATGTTTACGGTTTATCACTCGACGAAGGGGAAGGTGCAGCGGTTTTTGGTTCAGCGTCCGCAGCAGGTTTTACCACCGGCTCTGGCGTGGTTTCTGGCTTCTGTTCCGGCGAACTGGCCTGCGTTTGTGCAGAGGCAGGGGTTACTCCCTCATGCGCAGCTTCATTATCTTTCACCACCGGGTTATGGATGGTGTGCGCTTCATCGCTCGCCTTTTCAGGATCGTTTGCAACATAGGAACGCTTCATCGATTCCGCAGCCTGGCGCAGTTCATCCATTGACGCTTTCAGTTCAGGCGTCAGGTTGGTCAGGCTTGCCTTTTCAACCTTTTTCAGGCTGTCCTGAAACTCCTGGAGTTTTAACTCCTGAGTCAGTTCGTTCTGCACCGTTGTCGCCAGTGAACGCAACGCGCGAATCCAGCCCGCTACCGTTTTTACCGCCACAGGCAGTCGTTGCGGCCCCAGAACGACGAGGCCGATGATGAACACCAATAGCAGTTCGCTAAAACCGATATCAAACACGGATTACACCTGCTCTTTATCGTGGCGCTTTGCGTCTTCTGTTTTAGCCTGTTCCTGATTCGTATCCGCCTGCTTATCGGCGATAGTTTTCGCAGTAAAATCAGCATCCTGACTGGTTTTATCCTGCTTTGGTTCATCATCGCTCATTGCTTTTTTAAAGCCTTTGATCGACGCACCAAGATCGGAACCGATGGAGCCGAGCTTTTTGGTGCCAAAAAGCAGTACAACGATGACGGCAATAATCAATAACTGCCAAATACTGATACCACCCATACATGTTCCTCTGTGGTAGATGATGATTAAACAAGGCCGCATTATACGTTACACGGCCCGCCTTGAGCGATGAAAAAATCAGCGTGTTTTGCGCCAACCGACAAACCAGGCGATCAAACCACCTGCCATTAACCAGCCGGGCATCAGCCCCCATTCAGGTCGGTTGACCAACAAGAATGTGCCGCTTAATACTAACGTCGCGCCAATTCCAAGAAAATAACGCGATTGTCCCTGACGTACATGATTTGACTGAAGCTCGCGGGCAATCTTATCAACACTGTGCTGTAAATACTTGCCCTGGCGCAAACTGTCGTAAACCAGTTCAGGCAGTTCTGGCATTTTTTCGACCCAGAACGGCGCTTTTTCTTTAAATGCTCTCACCAGCGCAGGAATACCGACCTGATCTTTAATCCACGACTCCAGGAAAGGCTTCGCCGTTTTCCATAAATCGAGCTGCGGATAAAGCTGGCGTCCTACCCCTTCGATGTAGAGCAAGGTTTTCTGGAGTAACACCAGTTGCGGCTGTACTTCCATATTGAAGCGACGCGCCGTATTAAACAGATTTAACAGCACATGTCCAAACGAAATTTCGGCCAGGGGTTTCTCAAAGATTGGTTCACAGACAGTACGAATAGCAAATTCGAACTCTTCAACGTTGGTATCTGGCGGCACCCAGCCAGAATCAACGTGCAGCTCTGCCACTTTGCGATAATCGCGGTTAAAGAAGGCGATAAAGTTTTCTGCCAGATAGCGTTTATCTTCTTTGTTTAGCGAGCCAACAATCCCGCAATCAATGCCGATATATTTCGGGTTTTCCGGGTGTTCATAGCTTACGAAGATATTGCCAGGGTGCATATCGGCATGGAAAAAGCTGTCGCGAAAGACCTGAGTGAAGAACACCTGCACGCCGCGTTCTGCCAGCAATTTCATGTTGGTGCCGTTTTTCTCCAGCGTCGCAACATCAGACACCGGAATGCCGTAAATGCGCTCCATCACCATCATCCCTTCACTGCAATAGTCAGGGTAAACCTCCGGGATGTAGAGCATCGGGCTATTTTCGAAATTACGCCGAAGCTGAATGGCGTTGGCAGATTCCCGCAGCAAATTCAGTTCATCAATCAACGTCTTTTCGTACTCGCGCACCACTTCGGTTGGACGCAGACGGCGACCATCCGGCAGTAAACGCGGCACCCAACGCGCCAGACGATAGATGAGTTTCAGATCCGCTTTTATGACCGGCAAAATATCCGGGCGAATGACTTTAATCACCACCTCTTTGCCATTCGATTTCAGCCGCGCAGTATGTACCTGTGCAACGGAAGCCGATGCCAGCGGCTTAATGTCAAAATCATCAAACCACGCTTCCACCGGCAGACCGCCCATCGCCGCTTCAATTTGTGCTTTCGCCAGTTCGCCGTCAAAAGGCGCGACTTTATCCTGCAAGAGCGCCAGTTGGTCAGCAATATGCGGCGGAAAAAGGTCACGGCGGGTCGATAGCATCTGTCCAAACTTGATCCATACCGGACCCAGTTCTTGCAGCGCCAGTCGCAGTCGTTCACCTAATGGTTTGTCTTTATGCCGATTCGGCATCCAGAATAACGAGTATCGCCATAACCGCAACGGCAAAGTGATACGCATTTTAGGGATCAGTTCATCAAGTCCGTAACTTAAAAAAGTGCGAATGATGAAATACAGGCGCCGTACTTCACCTGGCGTCATTAAACTGCCTCCAGTTTTTCCAGCCGTTTGGTTAGCGCATCGACAGCACGTTCAACGGCGGATGTCTCTTCCGCAAACCAGGCCACTTCAAGCGGACCAGGTGCCATACGCCACTCTTCAGTAATGGCTTCAGCCACGTAGCGTTGCTGGCGTTTAATACCGTGATGCAGGAACTTCGCGCCACCACGCAGGGCTTTGCTGATGCCTTCGGCGGCGATATCACCCGTATAAGGTGCCAGCAGTTCAGCAGGGTCGAACTCCGCCAGATCTGCCAGCGCAACAAAGTTTTGCACCACCTGAATATCGCCCTGCACTTCCAGCTCACCACTGCGAATCAGTGCAGCAAGCTGCTGGCGATCGCGAAGTTTCGGCAACACGCTGGCATAAGCGATAACAGTGCAGTCAGCATCGCCTGCCCATTCTCCCAGTACATCGACCTGACGTTCGCTGAACACCAGAATCAACGATGTCGAAAAGCCTTTTACCTCCACGCGCAATACTTTACCCAGCAGACGCGACCGGGCGGTTTTCAGCGCGGGTGAGCGATACAGGAAGGTGTTGAGCAGACTTTCGATTCCTGCCGTCACTAAAGGTTTAAAAGGCATTTCCGGTCTCCTGTCAGAACTTATAACCACGATGCAGCGCCACAACGCCAGCCGTCAGGTTGTAATAATCGACACTTTCGAATCCGGCATCTTGCATCATAGCTTTCAGAGTATCCTGATCGGGATGCATACGGATGGATTCAGCCAGATAACGGTAGCTGTCGGCGTCATTCGCGACCAGCGAGCCAATACGCGGCAGAACATGGAAGGAGTAAGCGTCATAAGCTTTGCTTAATGGTTCGATAATCGGTTTCGAGAACTCAAGCACCAGCAGGCGGCCGCCGGGTTTCAGCACGCGATACATTGAACGCAGTGCTTTATCTTTATCGGTGACGTTACGCAGACCAAACGAAATGGTGATGCAATCAAAGGTGTTATCCGGGAACGGCAGCGCCTCGGCGTTCGCCTGAACATACTCAACGTTGCCAATCACGCCGATATTACGCAGTTTCTCGCGCCCCATTTTGAGCATGGATTCATTGATATCGGCGAGGACTACCTTGCCAGTTTCACCGACCAGGCGGGAGAATTTCGCTGTCAGGTCGCCGGTGCCGCCAGCCAGATCCAGCACAGTCTGCCCACGGCGTACGCCGCTGCAATCGATCGTGAATCGCTTCCACAAACGATGAATACCAAATGACATCAAATCATTCATGACATCGTATTTCGATGCCACGGAATGGAAAACGTGGGCGACCATATCCGCTTTTTGCTCTTTCGCGACGGTCTGAAAACCAAAGTGCGTCGTTTCTTGTGACTTATCCACCATCTCAATGCCTGCTCATCAAAAAATTGTTCCAGAAGTGTAACAGATTGGGCGTCGATGCCCTAGATTTCTACCCGGCGTAACTACCCCCAATGGGCTAGCGCGACTGCTGATTATATTCATCATCGCGTTGATAAGCTTCATCATTCGGCTGCCCCGGAACCGACCGCAGTCGATACTCTTCATCCTGACTCACCGCCTGTTCAGCCAAATCCGGATTAATCTCGCGTTTAATTTCTACCCCTAAACCGCGAAACGCTTCTGCCTGCGCCAGCACATTTCCGCGACCTGAAGAGAGTTTTTTCATTGCCTGACGATAGTTATCCTGCGCTTTGTCCAGACTTTGACCGATCGCTGACATATCATCGACAAACAAACGCATCTTGTCGTACAGCTTGCTGGCGCGATCGGCGATTTGCTGGGCGTTGCGACTTTGATGCTCATAACGCCACAGGTTGGCGATAGTACGCAACGCCACCAGCAGCGTGGTCGGGCTAACCAGCATGATATTGTTTTTCAACGCTTCTGTTATCAGCTCCGGCTGGCGATCAAGCGCCAGTAAAAACGCAGGTTCGACGGGGATAAACATCAGCACGTAATCCAGCGTTCTTAGCCCTGGTAGCTGTTGATAATCTTTACGCCCCAGCAAGCGGATATGGTTACGCACCGACGCGATATGCTCCTGCAATGCGCTTTCGCGAGTGTAGTCGTCTTCTGCATTGAAGTAGCGTTCATAGGCGACCAGCGTCATTTTGGCGTCGATCACCACATCTTTCCCCTGCGGTAGCCGCACGATGACATCCGGCTGCATCCGCGAGCGGGCGTCATTTTCGATGCTGACCTGGGTTTCATATTCATACCCTTCGCGCAGACCGGAAGCCTCCAGCACGCGCGTCAATACCACTTCGCCCCAGTTGCCCTGGGTTTTATTGTCACCTTTCAGCGCACGCGTCAGGTTGATTGCCTCTTGGGCCATTTGCGCGTTGAGCTGCTGGAGATTGCGAATTTCGTGGGTCAGGGTATGGCGTTCTTGTGCTTCTTTACCGAAGCTGTCCTGAACCTGACGGCGGAAACCGTCCAGTTGTTCACGTAGCGGCGACAACAGGCTGTTCAGACTCTGACGGTTTTGCTCATCAACCCGGCGATTGCTGTGCTCAAAAATACGGTTGGCGAGGTTTTCAAATTGCTCGCTCAAACGCTGCTCGCTGTTAATCATCTGGCGAATTTTATCGTCAGCGTGTTGCTGTGCGGCCTCCATCCGCGTGGTCACTTCACGCAGATCAGCCTCCAGAGAGGTGTTAATACTTTGCAGGCTGCGCACTTCGTTATTGAGCAATTCACACTCTGCGCGCCAGTGCTCGCTTTGGGTAATTTGTTGTTTTGCCGCGCTTAACTCCGCGACCATCTCTTCACGTTCAGCTAATTGCTCGGCTTTTTGCTGCGCGTGCTGATAACTGGCAAACAGCCAGCCGATGGTCACACTGACCAGCGCAATAATGGCATAAACAATGATTGAGAAATCCACAAAGCCTCCTGACGCAACAACTTACCCGCACAAAATAGAATTGTGCTGTACAAACGTCCAGTTGGAAAGGCATTTCCTGCGAGGCGCTACGCAAAAATACAAAAGGCCGAACGCGTCGGCCTTCAGACAGGAGAAGAGAATTACAACAGACGGCGCGCCGCTTCCACCACGATTTTCACCGCATGGCTTTCAGTTTGTTTCATCGTCTCAGCATTCGGGATCTCTTGCTGGGTACGGTTAACGATAACGCCCGCCACCATACCAGCACGCAGGCCCTGGCTTGCACACATGGTCAGCAGAGTCGCAGATTCCATTTCATAGTTCATCACGCCCATCGCCTGCCACTCTTCCATAGAACCTTTAAAGTGACGGACTACGCGACCAGAGTAAGTATCGTAACGTTCCTGACCTGGATAGAAGGTATCAGAAGAAGCAGTCACGCCAACGTGAGTCGTCGCGCCAATGGATTTCGCTGCTTCAACCAGCGCAGTCGTACATTCGAAATCAGCGACAGCCGGGAACTCCAGCGGTGCGAAGTGCAGGCTCGCGCCATCCAGACGAACAGACGCCGTGGTAACCAGTACATCACCAACATTAATATGCGGCTGAATAGCGCCAGTTGTACCGATACGCAGGAAGGTGCGAATGCCCAGCTGTGCCAGTTCTTCAACGGCAATAGAAGTAGACGGGCCGCCGATACCGGTAGAGCAGACAATAACAGGTTTACCATCCAGCTCTGCACGCCAGGTGGTGAATTCGCGGTGAGATGCCAGCTTAACCGGCTTATCCATCAGCGCGGCGATCTTTTCCACACGATCCGGGTCGCCAGGGACGATGGCAAGCGTAGCCCCTTGTAAATCGTTTTTAGTGAGGCCGAGATGAAAAACATCAGACTTGGACATATACAACTCCTCTGTGAATCGGTTTAGTCAGAAGAAGCAAAAAGGTACTTTACCGAAGGGATTAAGATTTTTTCGTGATAGTCATCACTATGATGCAAATGTGTTGCATACATTTACTCATCAAAAGTGACTTAAATCACATAATTTACTCTTAAGTCAGTAAGGCCGCTTAAAAGATGAGCCATTTGAGGCAATGTGAATTGTTGCACGCTGACTATAGTTAACATTGCGCAAAATTTTTATAAGGGTACGGAGAATACCATGACAACAACACAACACTCTGGATTTGCACCTGCTGCATCCCCCCTCGCCTCGACCATCGTTCAGACTCCGGACGATGCGATTGTGGCAGGGTCCACCTCTATCCCTTCACAAGGGGATAACATGCCTGCTTATCATGCCCGTCCAAAACAGAGCGATGGCCCACTACCAGTGGTCATTGTAGTGCAGGAAATTTTTGGCGTGCATGAACATATCCGTGACATTTGTCGCCGTCTGGCGCTAGAGGGGTATCTGGCTATCGCACCAGAACTCTACTTCCGCGAAGGTGATCCGAATGATTTCGCCGATATTCCCACGTTGCTAAGCGGTCTGGTAGCAAAAGTGCCTGACTCACAGGTGCTGGCCGATCTCGATCATGTCGCCAGTTGGGCGTCCCGCAACGGCGGCGATGTTCATCGTTTAATGATCACCGGATTCTGCTGGGGTGGACGTATCACCTGGCTGTATGCCGCGCACAATCCACAGCTAAAAGCCGCAGTGGCGTGGTACGGCAAACTGACGGGCGATAAGTCGCTGAATTCACCGAAACAACCTGTTGATATCGCAACCGATCTTAACGCGCCGGTTCTCGGCTTATATGGTGGTCAGGATAACAGCATTCCGCAGGAGAGCGTCGAAACCATGCGTCAGGCGCTGCGGGCAGCAAACGCGAAAGCGGAGATTATCGTGTACCCGGATGCCGGTCATGCGTTTAACGCCGATTATCGCCCGAGCTATCATGCCGAGTCTGCGAAAGACGGTTGGCAGCGTATGCTGGAATGGTTTAAGCAGTACGGTGGGAAGAAGTCGCTGTAATGAGAAAAGACCGGGTGGTATTACCACCCGGTTTGGAGTTTATCCCCGACGCAAATTCTGCGCCGCCTGCACCATGTTCGCCAGTGCCGCGCGGGTTTCTGGCCAGCCGCGCGTTTTCAGGCCACAGTCCGGGTTGACCCACAGGCGCTCTGCCGGAATGCGTTTTGCCGCTTTCTTCAGCAGGGCTTCAATCCATTCCACGCTCGGTACGTTTGGCGAGTGAATGTCATAGACGCCTGGACCGATTTCATTCGGATAATCAAACTCTTCGAATGACTCCAGCAACTCCATGTCGGAACGCGAGGTTTCGATAGTGATGACGTCAGCATCCAGCGCCGCAATCGAATCCATGATGTCGTTGAACTCGCAATAACACATGTGAGTGTGGATCTGCGTTTCATCCTTCGCCACGGCGGCGTTGATACGGAAAGCTTCCACGCCCCACTGGAGATAGGCGTCCCAGTCACTACGACGCAGCGGTAACCCTTCGCGCAGTGCCGGTTCGTCAATCTGAATGATACCAATTCCAGCGGCTTCCAGATCGGCCACTTCATCACGCAGCGCCAGCGCAATCTGTTTGGCGATGGTTTCACGACTGACATCTTCGCGCGGGAACGACCAGCAAAGAATGGTCACCGGGCCGGTCAGCATCCCTTTTACCGGTTTGTCGGTCAGCGATTGCGCATACTTCGCCCACTCCACGGTGATCGGTGCCGGGCGGCTAACGTCACCAATAACAATCGGTGGCTTCACGCAGCGGGAACCGTAGCTCTGTACCCAACCGTTTTGCGTAAAGACAAAACCGTCGAGGTGCTCACCAAAGTATTCCACCATGTCATTACGCTCAGCCTCACCATGCACCAGCACATCCAGACCTAAACGCTCCTGCTCAACAATGGCCTGCTTGATATGTTCCGCAATACCCGTGCGGTAGTTGTTGGCGTCGAGATTACCCTTTTTGAAATCCAGACGCAGGGTACGAATTTCCGTGGTTTGCGGGAAGGAACCAATCGTGGTGGTCGGCCAGGCTGGCAGTTTAAAACGCGCACGCTGGGCTTCAGCACGCACTTCATAAACGTTCGCACGCTGGCTGTCCTGGGCGGTAATCGCCGCCAGACGCTTTTCTACCGCCGGATTATGTACGCGGGTAGAGTGACGACGCGCCTGAATCGGGGCACTCCACTCTGCCAGAGCTGCCGTGTCACCACTGTTCAGCGCATCGCGCAGCAGCGCCAGTTCATGGCATTTTTGCAGAGCGAAGGCAAACCAGCTTTTCACTTCTGCATCAAGACGCGTTTCCACGCTCAGGTCGATAGGGCTATGCAGCAGCGAGCAGGAAGATGCCACCCACAAATCACGTTTGCCGACAATGTCTTTAATTTGTGCATATTTCTCGGTGAGATCGGCGCGCCAGACGTTACGACCATTGACCAGTCCGGCAGACAGCAGCCAGTCAGAAGGCAGGCGCTTGTGCAGTTCTGCTACATCATCTTTGCCATGAACGAGGTCGACATGCAGACCCTGAACAGGCAGCGCCGTAATCGTGTCGAGGTTTGGCGTTACGCCTTCAAAATAGGTGGTCAGCAGCAGTTTCACCTGGCCCTGGAGCGCATCGTAAGCAGGTTTATATGCGTCCAGCCACGCCTGCGGCAGTTCCAGCACCAGCGCCGGTTCGTCAATCTGTACCCACTCAATACCGCGTTTTGCCAGTTCTGCCAGAACCTGCTGATAAACCGGCAGAATATCGTTCAGCAGGCTCAGGCGGTCAAACTGTTCACCTTTCACTTTCCCCAGCCACAGATAGGTAACCGGCCCCAGAAGCACAGGTTTCACCTTGTGACCCAACGCCAGCGCCTCGTCTACTTCATCCAGCAGCTGCGTCCAGGTCAGTTTGAACTGTTGGCCTTTAACGAATTCCGGCACCATGTAGTGATAGTTGGTGTTAAACCATTTGGTCATTTCTGCCGCCGCCGCAGGTTCACCTGTTGGCGCACGACCGCGACCAATACGGAACAGGGTGTCGATATCCACCGAACCGTCTTTATTCTGATGACGCGCCGGAACGTTACCCAGCAGCAGGCTGGTGGTCAGAACATGATCGTACCAGGCAAAATCGCCCACCGGCAGCAGGTCGATACCCGCCTGCTTTTGTTGATCCCAGTGACGAGCACGCAATTCACGCCCTACTGCCAGTAATTCTTCACGCGTGGAGTTCCCCGCCCAATAACTTTCTTGCGCTTTTTTCAGCTCGCGACGCAGGCCAACGCGAGGGAAACCGAGGGTGTGATTAAGAATTGTCATTATATGCCCCTTATGGAATTTTTAGTATTTAGCCGTCCAGATGTTTACACATCCATAATTGGCGGTTACTGTATATTCCTCAAGCGCAAATTATTCATGCCGAAGTGAAGGACTTTCATGATCGAAGTAAAACACCTGAAAACGCTACAAGCGTTGCGGAATTGCGGCTCGCTCGCAGCCGCTGCGGCGACGTTGCATCAGACGCAATCCGCCCTGTCTCACCAGTTTAGCGATCTGGAACAACGCCTTGGCTTCCGGCTATTTGTGCGTAAAAGCCAGCCGCTACGTTTTACGCCGCAGGGAGAAATCCTGTTGCAACTGGCAAACCAGGTACTGCCGCAAATCAGTCAGGCACTGCAAGCCTGCAATGAACCGCAGCAAACGCGCCTGCGTATTGCCATTGAGTGCCATAGCTGTATTCAGTGGCTGACACCCGCGTTAGAAAATTTCCATAAGAACTGGCCGCAGGTCGAGATGGATTTTAAATCAGGCGTAACGTTTGACCCGCAGCCTGCGTTGCAGCAGGGCGAGCTGGATCTGGTGATGACCTCCGATATTCTGCCGCGCAGTGGCCTGCATTATTCGCCGATGTTCGATTATGAGGTGCGTCTGGTGTTAGCACCTGACCACCCACTGGCGGCGAAAACGCGAATCACACCGGAAGATCTCGCCAGCGAAACGCTGCTGATTTATCCGGTGCAGCGCAGCCGACTGGATGTCTGGCGCCATTTTCTTCAGCCGGCAGGCGTCAGCCCGTCACTGAAAAGCGTCGATAACACCTTATTGTTGATTCAGATGGTTGCCGCGCGGATGGGTATTGCCGCTCTGCCGCATTGGGTGGTGGAGAGTTTTGAGCGCCAGGGTCTGGTGGTGACCAAAACCCTGGGCGAAGGCCTGTGGAGCCGACTATACGCCGCCGTGCGCGATGGCGAGCAGCGTCAGCCAGTGACAGAAGCGTTTATTCGCTCGGCACGCAATCACGCCTGCGATCATCTGCCGTTTGTAAAGAGCGCGGAGCGACCCACTTCCGATGCACCCACAGTGAGGCCAGGATCACCAGCGCGCCTGTAATAAACGTTGACCAGTGCGGCTGTTGGTGCCAGATAGCCAGGTTAACCAGCAGCCCTGCCGGAACGTGCATATTGTTCATAATGCCGAGCGTTCCGGCGTCCACCTGCGTCGCGCCGTAGTTCCACATAAAGTAGCCAATCCCTGAAGCCACCACGCCAAGAAATACCAGAATGCTCCATTGCAGCGTTGTTTCCGGCATTTTCTGCGTATTGCCCAGCAAGAACCATGCAATTACCGCCACCAGGAACGCGCCAAGATAGAACCACGCAAAGGCGTTATGCTGCGGCATCGGGCGAGTTTCCATCAGGCGTTTGTAACCCACCATGCCGATGGCAAAAGTGATATTGGAGAGTTGCACCAGCAACAAGCCAGTCCAGAAATGGTCGGTGACCTGATCATAGCGAATAATCCCGGCACCAATCACCGCCAGCAAGGCGCTAAAGGCATAGCCCCAGCGCAGACGACGTCTGCTCATAATGTCATAAATCAGCGTGATGTAGAGCGGCGTCAGCACGGTAAACAGCAGCAGTTCAGAGACCGTCAGGTAGAGATAGGCGCGGAAACTCAGCATATACATAATGCCAAGTTGCATCGCGCCCACCAGCATATACAGGCCAATGGTTTTCAGGCTATTGCCACGGGTACGCAGAAACGGCAGAAAAACGAGTGCCGCCAGACCAACGCGTACCAGCACCGAAAAATAGCTGTCGACGTGCCCCGCAAGGTACTCGCCATAAAAGCTAAAGGAGAAGGCCCACAGAATCGTGGTGATGATAAGTAGCGCCACAATGGAAAACTCTTTGATTAACGAGTATCCATTGTAGCGAAGTATTAGGTTGACAACTGACCAAATAAAGAACGATTACGATAAATAGAGCTTACGCAGATAATGCGGCACCGCGTCTTCGGCGTTAGTGCCAATCACTTCCAGCTCCGGATGCAGATCTTTCAGGCGCTGGTGCGCACTGCCCATAATGCAGCCTTTCCCCGCCATCGACAGCATTTCGGCGTCGTTCATCCCGTCACCAAACGCAATGCAATCCTTCAGACTGTAGCCCAATTTCTTCGCCACCGCTTCCAGCGCATGACCTTTAGAAACGCCGCCAGCCATCACTTCCAGACAAGTCAAAGTAGAGAAACTGACGTTGACGCGATCGCCCCAGCGAGCATTGATTGCTTGCTCCAGCGGTAACAATTTTTCATGGGAGTCGCAGGTGAAGAACACTTTGCTGACGCCTTCCGGCTCCAGCAAACCCGGCTCATACAGCGCATATTGAAATACTGCTTCTTTAAAAAAGCGCATCTCCTCCGGACGGTGGCGATTCATAAACCATTCATCATCACGATAAACATTAGTAATGATGTCCGGGTTGTCGTTGACCACGCCAAACAGGTCGCTGGCAATGTCATGATCCAGGTTATGCGCGAAAATCAGATTACCATCCAGATCGTGCACGCGCGCGCCATTGGAGGTAATCATGTAAGACTTAATCTCCAGATTATCGCGAATTTGCCCCACGTCGACGTGGTGGCGACCCGTCGCAAACACAAAGTTGATGCCACGCGCGGTGAGCAGTTTCAGGGTTTCTTTGGCGTAAGGGGATAACGTATGGTCGGGAGAAAGTAACGTACCATCTAAATCAGACGCAACAACCTGATACATAAGAAATTTAAACCTCTATAGAGCGATTTCCGCTGGGTGAGTTATGCCGGTTGAAAAATTCAACGATGGCGTGGAGCGCGACTGAGCGCATTGCGTCCTTTTCAAAAAGGATCTCATGGTACGCACCTTTAATTACCAGCGGTCGCTCCCCTTCTACAGGATGACCCGCTGCGGCGCGGAGTTCACAAAAACGGTCGTGCATACGGTTATCCACCACGCGTTCCTCTTCAGCCTGCAAGAGAAGCGTTGGCGTGGCGTCATCACCCGCACCGGCTAACACCTGTTCGCCGGCCAGAATACTTTCGCGTACCCAATGGTAGGTCGGCCCACCGACGCGAATCGTTGGGTCATCAGCATAGAAACGTAAATTACGTCGATATCGTTGCCTGCTGTGGGTCAGTACATTGATGGTAAACGGCAGCGCGCGCCAGCGCCCGGTGCCAATCGCATAGCCATCACGAAAACGTGGATGCGCTTCTGCCCAGTTAAGGATCTTCCGCGCCATAAATGATGGCATACGAATCACAATCCCAAACATTGGCGCAGTTAGCGCAATGGCATCGCATACGCCGGGGTGACGTTGCAGAAACAGCGTGGAGATTGCACCGCCCATCGAGTGCGCCAGTATATAGCGTTTACGCCACGGACCAGGCTGAACTTCTTGTTGCCAGAACGCCGCCAGATCATCAACATAATCATTAAAGCGATTAACATGACCAAGATGCGGATCGGCTAACAGCCGACCGGAACGCCCCTGACCGCGATGGTCGATGATTAACACATCAAACCCCAGATGGAACAGGTCGTAGGCCAGCTCCGCATACTTTACATAGCTCTCAATACGCCCCGGACAAATGACGACCACCCGATCATGTTGAGCGCGAAAGCGGACAAAACGCACCGGAATGTCATCCACGCCGATAAACTCTGCTTCGTCCCGCTGACGCCAGAAGTCAGTCAGTGGCCCCATCGTAAAAGCAGCAAACGCTTTTTCTCTTGTTTCCCAGTCTTTTTGCTGCTGAAACATCGGGTAATCTGCCTCTTAAACCACGTAAAATCGTTTTTTTAAGCGTGCCTGACACAACGCTGCGACAGTAGCGTATTGTGGCACAAAAATAGACTATCCGGGAGATTCCCATGACCTTTGAATGGTGGTTCGCCTACTTACTGACATCGATCATTTTAAGCCTCTCGCCAGGCTCTGGCGCAATCAACACCATGACCACTTCGCTCAACCACGGTTATCGCGGCGCGGTGGCGTCTATTGCAGGGCTTCAGACCGGACTGGCGATTCATATTGTGCTGGTTGGCGTAGGTTTGGGGACGCTGTTTTCCCGCTCAGTGATTGCGTTTGAAGTGTTGAAGTGGGCGGGCGCGGCTTATCTGATTTGGCTGGGAATACAGCAGTGGCGCGCCGCTGGTGCAATTGATCTTAAATCGCTGACGCCTACCCAATCGCGCCGCCACCTGTTCCAGCGGTCAGTGTTTGTGAATCTTACTAATCCCAAAAGTATTGTGTTTCTGGCGGCGCTATTTCCGCAATTCATCATGCCGCAACAGCCGCAACTGATGCAGTATATCGTGCTCGGCGTCACCACTATTGTGGTCGATATTATTGTGATGATCGGTTACGCCACCCTCGCCCAACGAATCGCACTCTGGATTAAAGGGCCGAAACAGATGAAGGCGCTGAATAAGATATTCGGCTCGCTGTTTATGCTGGTGGGGGCGCTGTTGGCATCGGCAAGACATGCCTGAAAATAATGTCGGATGCGGCGTAAACGCCTTATCCGACCAACTCTGATGATGCGTCTGGCATCAACGCGAAATAATCAAATGAATGCCAAATCCGGCAAATAACGCTCCGGCAAAACCGTCGATCCACTTCGCCAGACGTTGATAACCCCTGCGCATTTGCGGTAGCGCAAACAGGCTGGCAACAACGGTAAACCACGCCAGCGTTTCGACAATAATCAGCGCGAAAATGCCCCAGCGTTCGGTGGTGCCGACGTTATCGCCGACAAACAGCGAGAACACCGAGCCAAAGTAGATAATCGCTTTCGGATTGGCGAGATTGGTCAGCAAGCCTTTCAGGAAACTGCGTCCGCTTTTCGCCAGTTCCACCTGTGGCGCAGGCGCAGAAACAGCCTCTTTTTTCAGCGCACCGCGCAGCATCTGGTAACCCATCCAGCAAAGATACAGACCACCGCCAACCATAATTAGCGTATGCAGCCAGGCCATTTTTTCGATAATCAGATGCAGGCCAAGCAGCGCGATTCCTGCCCAGACCATTACGCCGCAGGTAATGCCCAGCACGCCCATCATCGCTTCTTTACGGGAACGACTAACGGCGGTCTGAGAGACAAAAAAGAAATCGGGGCCGGGGCTCATAAGCGCCACAATGTGCACCATGGCAACGGTGAGAAATAACATCAACATACATTTGACTCGCGGGGAAAACGTTTACGGAATGTTCATCCTGGCACTTTTTTATGCCGTTGACTACTCTTCGTCATCGCCGTCGACATGAGCGCGGATCAGCGTCATAAACGGTTTACCAAAGCGTTCCAGCTTGCGCATCCCGACACCGTTTACACTCAACATTTCGCTGGCGGTGATCGGCATCTGTTCAGCCATCTCAATCAAGGTAGCGTCGTTAAACACCACGTACGGCGGGACATTGCTTTCATCGGCAATCGATTTACGCAGTTTGCGTAATTTGGCGAACAGTTTGCGATCGTAATTGCCGCCGAAGGATTTCTGCATCGCTTTCGGTTTGAGTGCCACAATACGCGGCACGGCGAGTTGCAAAGAGGATTCGCCACGCAGCACCGGACGCGCGGCCTCTGTCAGTTGTAGCGCAGAATGCTGGGCGATATTTTGCGTCACCAGACCGAGGTGAATCAGTTGGCGGATCACGCTCACCCAGTGTTCATGACTTTTATCACGACCCATGCCGTAAACTTTCAGTTTGTCATGGCCATAGTCGCGGATACGCTGATTATTAGCACCACGGATCACTTCCACCACATAGCCCATACCAAACCGCTGATTCACACGACCAATGGTAGAAAGCGCAATCTGCGCATCGGTTGAACCATCGTATTGTTTCGGCGGATCGAGGCAGATATCGCAGTTCCCACACGGTTCCTGACGCCCTTCGCCAAAGTAGTTCAGCAGTACCAGACGACGACAGGTTTGCGCTTCGGCAAACGCGCCCATCGCATTCAGTTTATGGCGCTCGATATCCTGTAGTTGCCCCTGCGGCTTTTCTTCCAGACAGCGGCGCAACCACGCCATATCTGCCGGATCGTAAAACAGCATCGCTTCCGCTGGCAGGCCGTCACGCCCGGCGCGACCTGTTTCCTGATAGTAGGATTCAATATTGCGCGGAATATCAAAGTGCACCACGAAGCGAACGTTAGGCTTATTGATTCCCATGCCGAAGGCCACGGTAGCCACCACAATTTGCAGGTCATCACGCTGGAATTTTTCCTGCACGTCGGCACGGACATCGTTTTCCAGCCCTGCGTGATACGCCGCTGCGCTAATACCCCGACCTTGCAGGCGCGCAGCGGTGTCTTCTACTTTCGCACGGCTATTGCAGTAAATAATCCCCGACTTACCGCGTTGTTCCTGAACGTAACGCATCAGTTGATCGAGTGGTTTAAATTTCTCCATCAACATGTAGCGAATATTCGGGCGGTCAAAACTACTGATTTGGATCAGCGGATCATTAAGCCCCAGCAGGCGCACGATATCTTGCCGCGTGGTGTCATCGGCAGTAGCGGTTAACGCCATAAACGGCAACGTCGGGAAACGCTGGCGCAACTGGCCGAGCGCGGCATATTCCGGGCGGAAATCGTGACCCCATTGGGAAATACAATGCGCTTCATCAACGGCTAATAAGACAGGATTCCAGTGCGCCAGATGCTCAAGGAAGTTATCCAGCATCAGGCGTTCCGGCGCGATATATAGCAGGCGAATTTGCCCGGTACGGCAGCCTGTCATCACTTCAAGCTGCTGCTCGCGGTTCTGCGTCGAGTTAAGGCACGCCGCCGCCACACCGTTGGCTTGCAGTTGATCCACCTGATCTTTCATCAACGAAATTAGCGGTGAAACAACGACAGTAAGACCGTTCAATAACAACGCAGGGATTTGATAGCACAGGGATTTTCCGCCGCCAGTTGGCATGACGACGAGGCAATCGCGACCGGAAAGTACGGTGTCGATAATTTCTTCCTGACCGGGGCGAAACTGTTGGTAGCCAAAGGTTTCTTGTAAAACCTGTTTAGCTCCGAACTCCAGATTCAACACTTCCGCCTGCGCCACATTCACCCCAATTGCCTGAAATAAAAACAGGCGCTATTTTCAGCGCCTGCGCAAGAAACTGCAATGCTTTTAGTTTCTGAGAGGGTAATACTGGATGCTGGATTCCAGATTTGCCAACCACTCAACCGTTCATCAAAACAAGTCGTTTAGCATAACCCCCACACCGACGCGGGTCTGGTTAAAGTTATAGTCGATGAGCGATTCGCCGTAACCGCTGTAGACTTGGGTATAAAGTCGCACATGTTTGGTAATCGGGTAACTTAAGCCTAACTCCGCACCACCGTAACCGGTGTTCCAGTTGTACTGTCCTTTCGCGCTCAATACGGCATCACCCAGGTGGTAGCCGATTTTAAGCTGGTAGTACCCCATATATTTGGTGATATCCGGGTTATCGTCTGTATTACCCACTACATACCACGGTTTGACTTCCACCAGCCAGTTGCCGTTTTCTGCCATCAGGCGGGTATAGATACGGTTCCAGCTACGGGACGTCGGGTCAGATCGCCCGTTTGAATCGTGGTTGTAGCCCATTTCCACATCGCGCAGTGTCCAGCCAGCAAAGCGGTAATCGGTAGCAAAACCGAGGAATAATTGCGGTTCGTAATTAGTTTCACGAAACGGCGATGACTCTTCGCTATTAGAAAGCTGCCACCAGGATTTCTGGGTGTAAGACGCACCCAGTACAGAGTTTGCTCCCAAAATCCCACGCCAAAGCGGAAACGCCAGACTTAACTGGAACTTTACTTCATCCTTACGCGCGTTTTCTGCCCAGTCGTAACTGGCAATCGCTTCTTTATTCAGATCGCTGGTCTGGGTATAGATGATGTAGTTGGTGTCATAAGGATAAAGGGTGAAAGGATTATCATGTTCCTGCAACATATTGGCGATAATACTACCGCGCACAACAGGCGCATCATGCACCTCTTTCACCGTTGCCTCTTGTGCATGTACCGCCAGCGGCAGCATATATACAGGCAACAACCAGCCCAGAAGAGTCCGCATCGGTCATGTTCTCCGTGACGAATTATTGATTAGATGAATATTTCTGCAGGCTATTCTACATACTTAACTCAATTGCCGTTAGTTATCCCTTCCTAAAGTAGAAACCAACAACAAAGAAGCATAAAATCAACATTTCATTAACTATTGAAGTGTAAGGATGATATGTCTGCCGTACTGACTGCTGAACAAGCCCTGAAATTAGTGGGTGAAATGTTTGTCTATCACATGCCGTTTAACCGGGCATTGGGGATGGAACTGGAGCGTTACGAAAAAGAATTTGCGCAGCTGGCCTTTAATAATCAGCCAATGATGGTCGGTAACTGGGCGCAAAGTATTTTGCACGGCGGGGTGATTGCGTCGGCGCTGGATGTCGCCGCTGGCCTGGTATGTGTAGGCAGCACTTTAACGCGTCACGAAACCATTAATGAAGATGAACTGCGCCAGCGGCTATCGCGGATGGGAACCATAGATCTTCGCGTCGATTATCTGCGTCCAGGCCGGGGTGAGCGTTTTACAGCCACCAGTAGCCTGTTACGTGCGGGTAATAAAGTCGCCGTCGCCCGTGTCGAACTGCACAATGAAGAACAGCTTTATATTGCCAGTGCTACCGCCACCTATATGGTAGGTTGAAAATCTAAAAGCAGGTAAACTGCTTAAACTGATGACAAACGCAAATTGCCTGATGCGCTACGCTTATCTGGTCTACCAGAGAAATGCAATGTATTGAATTTGCATTCTTTTGTAGGTTGGGTAAGGCATGAACAAAGCGCACTTTGTCAGCCATCTGAGCAGGTAAACTGCAATTAACAACAAAAAATGAGTTTTCCAATGGATACAAAACAAACGCGGCAGGGCGTATTACTCGCTCTTGCCGCTTATTTTATTTGGGGTATTGCACCTGCGTACTTCAAACTGATTTATTACGTACCTGCTGATGAGATCCTGACGCATCGTGTAATCTGGTCGTTTTTCTTTATGGTGGTGTTGATGAGCATCAGCCGCCAGTGGTCCTATTTAAAAACCCTGATTCAGACGCCGAAGAAAATATTTATGCTGGCAGTCTCTGCTGTGCTAATTGGTGGCAACTGGTTACTGTTTATCTGGGCAGTGAACAATCACCATATGCTGGAGGCCAGCCTTGGATACTTTATTAATCCACTGGTGAATATATTGCTGGGGATGATTTTCCTCGGCGAGCGATTCCGCCGGATGCAATGGCTGGCAGTGATTCTGGCGATTTGTGGTGTGCTGGTCCAGCTCTGGACTTTTGGTTCGCTGCCAATCATCGCGCTGGGACTGGCATTTAGTTTTGCCTTCTACGGCCTGGTGCGCAAGAAGATTGCGGTAGAAGCACAAACCGGCATGTTAATTGAAACCATGTGGTTGCTGCCCGTGGCGGCGATTTACCTGTTTGCTATTGCCGACAGCTCAACCAGCCATATGGGGCAAAACCCGATGTCGCTAAATTTACTGCTGATCGCCGCCGGTATTGTCACTACCGTACCGCTGTTGTGTTTCACCGCCGCTGCCACGCGCTTGCGTCTCTCAACGTTAGGCTTTTTCCAGTATATTGGCCCGACGCTGATGTTCCTGCTGGCAGTGACGTTTTATGGTGAAACACCGGGGGCAGATAAAATGGTGACCTTCGCCTTTATTTGGGTGGCGCTGGCAATTTTTGTGATGGATGCAATTTATACGCAGCGTCGAAAAAGTTAATAAATTCATTTGGGTAGATCCATTTTAATGGGTCTACCCAGTGGTTTAACTATCTTTTTTTGAGAAACAATAAGATAACAAAAAGAACAACATTTGTTATTGGAAATATACCTAACACCCCCAGAACTTACTCAATCCAAGAGAAGTCGTATATCTTCCTATTATTTGACAAAATCCAAAGCATAACCCTAAGCCTATACTTTTTAAGTTTAATGTCGTTGCCAGACTTAAAATAAATAGAATGAGGAGAGTGATAACCCACCACAATAACCATGCCTTAACAAAATCTGCTTTTGTGCTGTAAGGCTCTTTACCCAAGAACAACTGCCAAAAATTACCATTTCCCATATAGAATCCATTCACTAAAAATATTATTTATATAAACAAATATTATTTAATTAAATATGGTTCCACTCAATAAAAACTTACACACTCTAAATTACTATTGTATAGTTATCAATACAAAGGCTGCCCTATTGCATAGATATAGCAAGCTATATGTTCTAAATAATGTATATACACTTAAACCAATCATATACAAAACAATATAAAAATGTTTAAATCATGTATTAAAAATATATTATACCTATCCAGGCTTGAGCGTTTATCACGTTTGCAGTTCATAATCTACACATTAACATCATGGACAATATTAATAACCTTGAATGATATCAACCTGGCTTTGAGTTTCATTCTGGTCACCACTAATACGTATGTGAATATCAACATCGGAGCTAAAAGAATAAGAGATACAGGATGTAAGGCAATCTACTTCGTATTGATTTCATTGGGTTTGACACTTTTTTCTATTATCTCTGCTGCAATTGAAGGGGTGAGATGTGATTCATTAAGCGCCCAACTCAACGTGGCATGGATATTATTCACTACAATTATGTTATCTGCGATTCCCTCGGCTAAAGTGTCGCTGTCAGCACACTAACTTACTCACAGCGACATCGTATAGTTACAGCCAGTTCTTCCGCTTAAAGTACAGATACGGTGCCAGGCCTGCAAGGATCATAAAGATAATCGCGCCTGGGTAGCCGAAGCTCCACTTCAGTTCCGGCATAAACTCAAAGTTCATCCCGTAGCTGGAAGCGACCAGTGTTGGCGGCAGGAACACGACGGATACCACCGAGAAGATTTTGATGATGCGGTTCTGCTCGATGTTGATAAAGCCCATCGCCGCCTGCATCAGGAAGTTCACCTTCTGGAACAGGGATTCGTTATGCGGCAGCAGGGATTCGATATCTCGCAGAATTTCACGCGCCTGCTCCAGTTGCCCGCCAGGTAAACGCGCCTTGCGCACCAGGAAGTTGAGCGCGCGCTGGGTATCCATCAGACACAGACGAACTTTCCAGCCGATATCTTCCAGTTCCGCCAGCGTGGAGAGCGCCTCGTCGTACTCATCGCCCTGATGCCCCTCCATAATTACCCGGCTCAACTGCTCCAGATCGCTGTAGATGTTTTCAATTTCATCCGCCAGCTGTTCGATTTTGGTTTCGAACAGATCCAGCAGCAGCTCGTAGGCGTTACCGTCAACCATTGACTGGCTACGGGCGCGCATACGATACAGACGGAATGCAGGCAGCTCGCGCTCACGCAGGGTAAACAGGCGACCATCGCGGATAGTAAATGCCACAGTGGAGTTACCGGCGTGATCTTCCGCATCTTCAAAGAAGAAGAAGGAGTGAATATGCAGGCCATCATCGTCTTCAAAGAAACGCGCCGATGCTTCGATGTCTTCCAGTTCCGGGCGAGTTGCCAGGCTCTGACCAAGTTCAGATTGTACGCGCAGTCGCTCGTCGTCATCCGGTTCGACAAGATCAATCCATACTGCATCTACAAGGGGTTGTGACTCTTCGACTTCCAGCCGGGTCAGTCGGTTATTTTCCAGTTGAAATGCGCTCAGCATGACCGGGACTCCCAATGCTTAAAATATCGGACAGTTCGGTGGGCACACAGAAACAAATTGGGTTTCAGACCATTAAACAGCCTGACTCAGCGCGACGGGAAAAATTGAGGTCGCTGACAACCGCTAAGGCTATCAGCAAAAAGGGATAGCCTTAGGAGTTGATCCTGGATGACAGGATAATGAGCCAGTATCTACTGGGTGTGTCCAAGGCGAATGTCCTCTTAGAGTGATCGTGCGCGCATGTTACGCCAGCAAAATTTTGCCGTCAACACGCAACGGAACACCACAGAACAATAGTTGAACTTCGCGCTTTTTGGTACTCGTCAAGGTCGTTAACAGGATAAAAAAATCACACATCCAGGACCTATAATGGCGCATCGGCTACTCATTGGTAAAGGAATGATCACCTTGAATCTCAAACGGATTTTACCCGCCCTCGTCTTACTCCCCTTATTTGCTGTTGCCGCTGATGATTGCGCACTCTCAGATCCGACGCTGACCGTGCAGGCGTATACCGTTAATCCTCAAACCGAACGGGTGAAAATGTACTGGCAAAAAGCCAATGGCGAAGCGTGGGGAACGTTACATTCGCTGCTGGCTGATGTTAATAGTCAGGATCAGGTTCAGATGGTGATGAACGGCGGCATCTATGATGAAAGCTATGCGCCGCTTGGTTTGTACATCGAAAACGGTCAGCAGAAGGTGGCGCTAAATCTCGCCTCAGGGGAAGGGAACTTCTTTATCCGTCCTGGCGGCGTGTTTTATGTCGCGGGAGATAAATTCGGCATCGTTCTTCTGGATGAATTTAAAGCAAGTAAAGAAATTCAGTTTGCGGTGCAGTCAGGGCCAATGTTGTTAGAAAACGGGGTCATAAATACACGTATTCACCCGAATGTTGCCTCGCGCAAAATTCGTAATGGAGTAGGGATTAATAAACAAGGGAACGCCGTGTTTTTACTTAGCCAGCAGGCGACAAATTTTTATGATTTTGCCTGCTATGCCAAAGCGAAACTGGACGTAGAGCAGCTGCTTTATCTTGATGGCACGATTTCACATATGTATATGAAAGGCTGGGCAATTCCGTGGCAACGCTATCCTTTTGTTACCATGATTTCCGTCGAGCGGAAAGGTTAGAATGATAGTTTTGTGTCAGATACTAAATATGGTGCTGATGCCGGATGCGGCGTAAACGCCTTATCCGGCCTACCGGGTGCAATTCTCGTAGGCCGGATAAGGTGCGCAGCACCGCATCCGGCAACGTGATCGTAAATTACACCGTCTCCAGCCGGGCGTAAGCTGCCACCAGCCATTTGATTCCCTGGCCCTGGAATGCCACCTGCAAACGGCTATGTTCGCCACTGCCTTCCATATTGACGATAGTGCCTTCACCAAACTTAGCGTGGCGCACGCGCTGGCCGAGCTTGTAGCCGCTGTCGTTCTCAACCATCGGCGTACCCATGCGCTGATGGCTAACCGGGCGGCTTACCGTGGCGCGCAGGCGCACCTCTTCCACACACTCTTCCGGCAGCTCGCCAATAAATCGCGACGGGCGATGGTAAACTTCTTTGCCATACAGACGGCGGGTTTCCGCGTAGGTCAGCGTCAGTTTCTGCATCGCACGGGTTACACCAACGTAGGCCAGACGGCGTTCTTCTTCCAGACGCCCGCCTTCATCCAGCGACATCTGGCTTGGGAACATGCCCTCTTCCATACCGACAATAAACACCTGCGGGAACTCCAGGCCTTTTGCCGAGTGCAGCGTCATCAGCTGTACCGCATCCTGCCAGGTATCCGCCTGCCCTTCACCTGCTTCGAGCGCCGCATGGGAGAGGAACGCCTGTAGCGGCATTAAATCTTCGTCTTCTTCGTTGTAGCTGAACTGGCGCGTTGCCGTCACCAGTTCCTCTAAGTTTTCGATACGCGTCTGGCCTTTTTCGCCTTTCTCCTGCTCGTACATGGTGCGCAGGCCGGAGTCTTTAATTACCCGGTCAGTCTGTACATGCAGCGGCATATCGGCAGTTTCTTGCGCTAAGGCGTCAATCAGTTCCATAAACCGCTGCAAGGCGCTGGCAGCACGTCCGGCGAGGGCTTTTTCCTGCAACAGTTCACGACACGCCTGCCAGAGAGTTAACTGGCGATCGCGCGATGTCTGGCGCACTACGTCCAGCGTCCGGTCACCAATACCACGCGTTGGCGTATTGACCACGCGCTCAAATGCCGCGTCATCGTTACGGTTGGCGATCAGGCGCAGATACGAGAGCGCATCTTTGATTTCCTGACGTTCGAAGAAGCGCATACCGCCATAAATACGATACGGCATACTGGCCTGCAATAAGGCTTCTTCCAGTACACGCGACTGGGCGTTGCTACGGTAGAGAATGGCGCACTCAGCGAGCGCCCCGCCGTTGTCCTGCCAGGTTTTGATGCGGTTAACGACAAAACGCGCTTCGTCGAGTTCGTTAAAGGCGCAATAGAGGGAAATCGGCTCACCGTCCGCGCCATCAGTCCACAGTTTTTTACCCAGACGCCCGTTGTTGTTTTCAATCAGGGCGTTGGCGGCGCTCAGAATGTTGCTGGTTGAGCGGTAGTTCTGCTCCAGACGAATAGTTTCGGCACCGGGGAAATCATTGAGGAAACGCTGAATATTCTCTACCTGCGCCCCACGCCAGCCGTAGATTGACTGGTCGTCATCACCAACAATCATCACTTTGCCGGTATCGCCCGCCAGCAGACGGATCCACGCGTACTGAATGTTGTTGGTATCCTGGAATTCATCCACCAGAATGTTGGTAAAACGTTCGCGGTAGTGTTGAAGGATATGTGGCTTGTTAAGCCACAGTTCGTGGGCGCGAAGCAATAGTTCGGCGAAGTCCACCAGGCCTGCGCGGTCACACGCTTCCTGATACGCCTGATAAACCTTCTGCCAGGTCTGCTCCACCGGATTACCGTAGCTTTGAATATGATGCGGGCGCAGCCCTTCATCTTTCTGGCTGTTGATGTACCACATTGCCTGACGCGGCGGCCACTGCTTCTCATCGAGGTTCATCGCCTTGATCAAACGCTTAAGCAGACGCAATTGGTCTTCGCTATCGAGGATCTGAAAATCCTGCGGTAGATTGGCGTCCATATGGTGCGCACGTAGCAGGCGGTGCGCCAGCCCGTGGAAAGTACCGACCCACATGCCGCCCTGGCTGGTGCCCATCAGTTGCCCGATACGATGACGCATTTCCGCCGCCGCTTTGTTGGTAAACGTCACCGCCATAATCGAGTACGGCGAGCAGTTTTCCACGCTCATCAGCCAGGCGATACGATGCACCAGTACGCGCGTCTTACCACTGCCCGCGCCCGCCAGCACCAGAAGGTTGCTGCGTGGCGCGGCCACCGCTTCGCGCTGTTTGTCATTAAGGCTTTCGAGCAGGTAAGAAACGTCCATTGGCACCGCCGCGTAAAAATAGGTTGGGCGGAGAAGCGCAACGCCCTCCGCCAAAAAGCTGGGTATATATACAGATTTGCTGATTATATCAGCGAGGTCAGAGATGCCAACCGGGAAATTTCCAGATGCGGCAGTAAACGGCTGTCCCAGGTTTGCATCAGGCAGCCATTTTCCGGCCTGATCCAACAGGCCTGCATTCCGCTGCGGATCGCCCCACCCACGTCGGTGGTAAGATCGTCACCTACATGTAAGATCTCGCCGATCGGCACATTGAGTTTTTCTGCCGCCAGAAAGTACATATCGCTGAACGGTTTCGAGCGCCCGTGCGGGCCAGCGCGCAGCACAAACTCAAAGTAGTCGCCCAGACCAAACAGTTCCGGCTGCGCGTTACCGTTGGTGATCGCTACCAGCGGCCATTTCTTCGCCAGCTGTTTTAAGGTGTCGTGGGTTTGCTGCGGAACATCGATTCGGCTGCGCCATTTGGCAAAGTTGATCATCGCCGCGTGTGCGCCTGCGCTGGCTTCTTCCGCGCTCAGCCCGGCGTCAAGCATCGCTTGTTCAATCGAGCGAAAACGCCAGCGCGTCACGTCGTGATAAATCTCGGGTTCCGCTTCCCGTACCGCCTGGCGCAGACGTTGCAGATCTTCATTCTGGAAGCTGCGCAGCGCCGGATGATAATTTTGCACAAAAGTCAGCGCCTCCCGCTCGGTGCGCAAAATCACCGGACGGTTGTCGTAAAGGGTATCATCCAGGTCAAAGGTGAGCGCCGAGATGCGCCCCAAAGGCCGGTAAAAACGCATTATTTCCCCCGTTTGGCGCGTGGATGCGCCGCATCATACACCGAGGCAAGGTGTTGAAAATCAAGATGAGTATAGATTTGTGTGGTTGAGAGATTGGCATGACCCAACAGCTCTTGCACACCACGCAGATCACCACTCGACTCCAGCATATGCGTGGCGAATGAGTGACGTAATTTATGCGGGTGAACGTGATTATTCAGCCCCTGTTTTATGCCCCATTCGGCAAAGCGTTTCTGCACATTACGCGCGGAGATACGCTTGCCCAGTTTCGACAGGAAAAGCGCGTCGTCTTCGCTACCAAACAGGTCACGCAAATCAAGCCAGTGCTCAATCCACGCTACGGCGTTGCGACCAATCGGCAGGCGGCGCTCTTTGCTGCCTTTCCCCATCACCCACACTTCGCCGGACTCCAGGTCGAGGTGTTTTATATCCAGCCCCACCAGCTCGGAAAGACGCAGCCCCGCGCCGTACATCACTTCCAGCATTGCACGGTCGCGTACAGCAAGGGGATCGTTGATATCAATATCCAGCAGCCGATTCATATCATCGACATCGATATTTTTCGGCAGATGACGCGGCGCTTTCGGTGCCGAAACACCTTTCGCCGGGTTAGCTTTGAGTTCGTTCTGGCTGACCAGCCAGTCAAAAAAGCTACGTAGCGCGGAAAGCCGTAATGCGAGGCTTGCCGCGCCCAGCCCCTTACGGCGACTGCGTACAGCAAAATTGCGCACCATCGTCACATCACATTGCTGCCAGCTTTGCAGGCCGTTTTCACTGGCAAAATCAATGATCGCCTCAAGCTGGCGCTGGTAGTTAACCAGGGTAATTGGGCTAAGCTGACGCTCTACGCCGAGATAACGTAGGTAGCGTTCCACATCGGTATGTAAATCGGTCATACGCGTTCAATCCAACGCTCCAGAAGCTCCGGCATCATCAGCGCAATTTCATGGAGTAACTGCGTTCCCTGCCCTTGTTGATAATGGTTGGCATCGCGACTGGTGAACAGCACCACACCAAGATCAGCATCACTTCCCAGCATCGACATCGCCACCGACCCCACCGCTTTCGCTTCCGGCAGCACCACCAGCAGTTCCGGCCCGTTAAGCGGCCCCAGATAATGCTGTTCCTGCCCCAGACGCTGAATACGCAGCGGTTCGAAAGCCTGACGGCTTAATGCCAGATGGGTATGGTTCGACGGCGCACCTAAACGCCAGCGATCCGGAAACAGGCGCACACTCGCGCCAGCCAGGCCGAGATCGCGAGCCCAGCGGTGAAAGCGCATTAGCATATCGTCGAGGCTGCTGGCGGCAGTAAGAGTGCGCTGCAAATAGAGTAAGCGATAAAACAGGCCTTCGTTAGCGATAGCCTGTTCCATCAACAGCGCCATGTTCTCTTCCAGAACATGAATATGGTTACGCGCGCGAGCCATATGCCATTCGACGAGTGAAACGGTGCCACGTACCGGATGCGGCACACGAATTGACTCTACTGCGTGCGCATTGCGGATAAAAAACTCAGGATTTTTAATCAGATAATCGACAACCGCCCGGTCATCAAGCTCCGTGAGTGTTTCCTGTAGTTCTTCCCCTGGTTGCTTCATAGATGAATAAATCCGTCGTAAACATGTACTGCCGGACCCGTCATATATAACGGATGACCCGGACCTTTCCAGGCAATATCAAGGCGACCGCCAGGGAGTTCCACACGAACTTCTTCGGCCAGCAAACCTTGCTGAATCCCTACCGCTACCGCCGCACACGCGCCGCTGCCGCAGGCCTGGGTTTCTCCTGCACCACGTTCATAGACACGTAAACGAATATGCTCGCGCTTAACCACTTGCATAAAACCGATGTTGGCACGTTCCGGGAAACGTTCGTGGCTTTCCAGAACAGGCCCCAGTGTTTCTACCGCCGCAGTATCGACATCATCGACCTGAATCACGCAGTGCGGATTTCCCATCGACACCACGCCGCACAAGATTGTCTGCTCGGCGGCGCGCATGATATAGGTCTTTTCCGCTTTGTTGGCGCGAAATGGCACGGCGGAAGGTTCGAAATTTGGTTCACCCATATTTACCCGTACCAGATCGTCATCAGTGACGGTCAGTACCATCCGACCATTGGCAGTGCTGACGCGAATATCGCGCTTATTGGTCAGCCCTTTCAGGCGTACAAAGCGGGCAAAGCAGCGTGCACCGTTGCCACACTGCGCCACTTCACTACCGTCAGCATTGAAAATGCGATAGTGGAAATCCAGTTCTGGATCGTACGGCGGCTCGACCACCAGTAGCTGATCAAAACCCACACCCAGGTGCCGATCCGCCAGGCGACGAATCAGATCCGGTGAAAAAAAGACATTCTGCGTTACCGCGTCGACGACCATAAAATCGTTGCCAAGGCCATGCATTTTCGAGAACTGCATCATTTACTCCAATCACGCGGGTACAGAAACTGACTTTTAGTAATTCACCTGAGATGGGCCATCGCCAGTGGCGCGGTCGTTTTTATCCGGCAACGTGGATTGTGTTTGCGTATCTACCGGTTTAGTCGGCGGTGGCGCATTTTTATCTGCGGGCGGGAAATAGAGCGGACCTTTCAAACCGCAGCCCGTCAGGCTGAAAAGAGTAAGTAATACAGTGAGTGCTTTAAACACGTTTTTCATTATGGATTGCCTGTAAAGTTCATCGCTTTCTGCTTTCTATCATCGCAGGAGAAGACGTAAAAGCAAGCGTTTAGCGACTCTTTATGAAGTCTGAAAAGTGAGGAATTGCTGCGAGTATAACGCTTACAAGAGAGGATTTATGTTTTGCTGGTAGTTTCGTGATCGGCACCTCGCGCCAGGATGGCTTTATGCACTATCGCAATGTTTATACCTGGACCGATACAGAGGTAAGGGTTACACCCTCCCCCTGCCCGGCGAAAACACACGTCAGAGAGGAAGATGCGCGTGAAATTCAAAACAGAGACATTATTATTCCGATGACGGAGGAATCATGCCGGAACGCAGCAGCAGACGGGCAAACTTTGATGCCCTGACGCCAGGCCGCTATACTGCCGCCATCACGTAAAAACAGGATACAACAATGAACGACAGTGAATTTCATCGCCTGGCTGACCAACTGTGGCTAACCATTGAAGAACACCTGGACGACTGGGATGGCGACAGCGATATCGACTGCGAAATCAACGGCGGCGTACTGACCATTACCTTTGAAAACGGCAGCAAAATCATTATCAACCGCCAGGAACCGCTGCACCAGGTATGGCTGGCAACCAAACAGGGCGGCTACCACTTTGATCTGAAAGGCGACGAATGGATTTGCGATCGCAGTGGCGAAACCTTCTGGGATTTGCTGGAACAGGCGGCGACGCAGCAGGCGGGAGAGAGGGTGAGCTTCCGTTAAGGTTTCATGCCGGATAAGCCTCGCTTTCCGGCATACTCATCACGAAAAATACTGCTGTAACAGCGGCGTGTCATTATCCTGATTGGCTGGCGGCATGTTGCCGATAGATTTGGTACGGAACGGAATGACCTGTTCGCGACCATCGACCTTCACAATCTGATAGAACTGCGGCAGGTTGAAGTTGATGAAACTGGAGCCGTAAGTGAAACGGTCGTGCGATGACGAGTAGAAACGGCTGACGTCACGCACCAGCTCCTCTTTACTACCTTCGCAGTGGTGATACACCTCAACTCGATTGCTTTCATCGAGAATATAGATATTAAAGCCGTTCTCATCGTGCGTTTCTTCGAAGAAGAACTGGATGATCCCTTCGCTGGCAAAGCCATCCACTACTGCCGGTAATTTGACGTGATTGGTCTCAACCTGCACTGACAAACCATGCAGTTTGTTATGCGAGATCGCGCCATAAAACTCGATAGCATTTTCCAGTTTCTGCACAGACACATTCAGGCGTTCGAAGAACAAGCCCCAGGTTTGACCAGAAACGCGCAGCGCCTTGAAGCGCCCGGTTTCCTGGCGAGTGCTGGAAAGACGCAGTTCGATACACTCAGAAACCAGTTGTTGCACGCGAGTACGGATTAATCCGCGCAGATGCTGACTGTAGCAGAAGACTTCTACGCTATCAGGCGGAGCGGCGTCCTGATGCATTTTGCCAAGAATCGTTTTCAGGGCTTCAATCATCGACTGCTCGCCGTTGAAATGTAGCGTACGCACTTCATTCCACGAGTTGCGATACAACAGATCAACACTACCCACCAGGCATTTTTGTTCTTCGCCAAAGCTGAAGACATCCAGCTTACGGAAATCGAAATGTACTACCTGATTACGAAACGCTGTCGTCGGGTCATATTCCAGGTTGACGATAATCGCCAGATGGCGGATCTCACAAGGACTGTAGAGCGCCTTCGGCGTCGGCGCAGGTAAGCGCAACGGGAAATGGTGCGACACATCAGCCACCATCTCTTGCAACTTAGGCAGATCGACAATGCCGTTGCCTTTAATAAACAAATGCGTTCGTGATGTCAGCAAGCCATTAAACCACGCCCAGGCCACCAGCTTATTCAGATAGCGGTTATATTCCAGCGGCTGATGGCTGATGATCGACTCGATTGTCGGCGCACGATTATACAGATACCAGCCAGAACGATTAGCGCGGCCCGGCGGTACATAAATAAAGGTCAGGTTTGGCTCGGAAAGATCCGGTGAAATCTGCGGGTTTACCAGCGTCACTTTCCCCGGTAATGCTTCAAACGCAGCGTACAGTTTACGCGTCAGCACGCCGATATCCTGCGGGCTGGCGGAAACGCTAAGATTATTGCGACGGGCAAAGCGGATCAGATTACGGTAGCTCTGCATCATTGCATCAAGCAACTCGTTGTGCGCTTCACGCACCTGATCAATCTTCCAGTTGGCGCGATTATCGAGCATCGCCAGACGGGCTTCGTCCCATCCCCACTCTTTTACCAGTTGGCTTAAGACTTCCCGACGCCAGCCTACGCAAGCGCGCTCGCGGCTGAGTTTTTCGCACACTTTTAAATAGAAGCAGCGGCGCACTAAATCCAGACGGGTGAAATCTTCAATTGCCGTCAAATATTCAGTAACGCGTTCCAGCATCATGCAGTACGGATCGAGACCAAATGACACTATCTCGCCGTCGTGCAAACGCTGTTTGATATCTTTCGCCAGCAGGCGTGGGTCTGGATATTCCCAGGAATAAGCTTCCAGCAACAGTGTTTTCAGCACCGCTTTGTACGGAGAATCGATACTTTTGTAGAGTTGCCAAAGGCTGGCACCAAAGTACTCTTCAGCGGAAAGCGAGCTTAAGCCACCGAGATCCAGCCATTCATTTGGCGTTAATACACCCTGCGCGTAGAGCGTCATTACGTAGTCATCGTAATGCTCCTCTTCGTCGCACGGCACCATATTCCACAGAATACGCTTACCGGCGAGACGCACGGCGGTACGATAAAATTCGTCAAGCAGCAGTATATGCTGGGTAGAGCCACAATCTTCCCCCCCCAGACTGCCACTTTCATTATGGCGGAAACGGTTTTCATCAATCAGGAAGAAGCTGACTTCCACGCCCAGCGAGGCGGCCCAGCTTTCCAGCAGACTGCATTTACGTTGTAGTAACTGGCGCTCTTCGCTATCGAGCCAGGATTGATGGCAGACCCAGATATCCAGATCGGAGGAACAGCTTTGCCCTATAGACGAGGTGCTGCCCATGGTGTATACGCCAGTAATCGGAAGCTCGCCTTTTGGCGGGTCCTGTACTGACATTCCACGATACAGTTCCAGTTCGTTCAGGTAGTGGCGTTGGGTTTCATCAGGCGTGTAAAGGCAAATGCCCCTGGGAACATTACCATCAAGGTAACCCGGCATTAGCGGATGGTGATAGTGCAACAATGTCGGCAGCAGACTGTAGACCTGTTGGAATGCAGGCCCCATAGCAGCAAGCGCGCGATCCACGCGCAATTGATTTATGGCATCCAGTCTCTGTTTCAGAGTCTCAATATAGAGGTACAAGACGTATCGCCTGATTTGCTACCCGTCATGTCTGTGATTCCGCCAACATCAACGGAAACACGCGGCATTCGGGATATTTCGTATGTCAAAGGTAACCGTACCACTTTCCGCGCCTGGTTTTTTTAGTTTCACGACGAAAAAATGGTCTAAAACGTGATCAATTTAACACCTTGCCGGTTGACCGTAAAGAAAGATGCGCTACATACAAGTGTAGCACCGTTTATTCTCTGTAAATTCCTTATTACGACGGCTTGAAGCGCCTGTCAGGAACCACCGCCTGGCTACATTTTACGTTTTACACAGGCATCGACGTTTCACCACAACACTGACATCGCTCCGGCAAGGATGTTAGGATGGACCATGGATGATAATGACGGTAACAAGCATGTTAGACAATGTTTTAAGAATTGCCACACGCCAAAGCCCACTTGCACTCTGGCAGGCACATTATGTCAAAGACAAGTTGATGGCGAGCCATCCAGGGCTGGTGGTTGAACTGGTGCCGATGGTGACGCGCGGCGATGTGATTCTTGATACGCCGCTGGCGAAGGTTGGCGGAAAAGGCTTATTTGTGAAAGAGCTGGAGGTCGCGCTCCTGGAAAACCGTGCCGATATCGCCGTGCATTCAATGAAAGATGTGCCGGTTGAATTTCCGCAAGGTCTGGGGCTGGTCACCATTTGCGAGCGCGAAGATCCTCGCGATGCCTTTGTTTCCAATAACTATGAAAGTCTGGATGCGTTACCCGCAGGCAGCATCGTCGGTACTTCCAGCTTACGCCGCCAGTGCCAACTGGCTGAACGCCGTCCGGATCTCATTATCCGTTCTCTGCGCGGCAATGTCGGTACTCGTCTGAGTAAACTGGATAATGGCGAATACGATGCCATTATTCTTGCTGTGGCTGGCTTAAAACGTTTAGGGCTGGAGTCTCGCATTCGTGCTGCGCTGCCGCCTGAAGTTTCTCTTCCAGCAGTAGGACAAGGTGCAGTAGGCATTGAATGCCGCCTGGATGATTCGCGCACCCGCGAGGTACTCGCCGCGCTGAATCACCACGAAACGGCGCTGCGCGTCACCGCCGAACGTGCCATGAATACCCGCCTCGAAGGCGGTTGTCAGGTGCCGATTGGTAGCTATGCCGAACTTATCAATGGCGAAATCTGGCTGCGTGCGCTGGTTGGCGCACCGGACGGTTCGCAGATTATTCGCGGTGAGCGCCGTGGCTCGCCGCAGGCTGCCGAGCAAATGGGCATTTCGCTGGCGGAAGAGCTACTGAATAACGGCGCGCGCGAGATCCTCGCCGAAGTTTACAGCGGAGATGCGCCAGCATGAGTATCCTGGTCACCCGCCCATCTCCCGCAGGAGAAGAGTTAGTGAGCCGTCTGCGCGCACTGGGACAGGTGGCCTGGCATTTTCCGCTGATTGAGTTTTCTCCGGGTCGGCAACTGCCACAACTTGCCGACCAGCTGGCGGCACTGAGCGAAGGAGATCTACTATTTGCCCTTTCGCAACATGCCGTTGCTTTTGCACAGTCGCAACTGCATCAGCAAGGTCTCCAGTGGCCCGCCCTACCCGCTTATTTCGCCATTGGTCGCACTACTGCACTGGCGCTGCATACCGTGAGCAGACACGAAGTTCGTTATCCGCAGGATCGGGAAATCAGCGAAGTCTTGCTACAATTACCTGAATTACAAAATATTGCAGGCAAACGTGCGCTAATTTTACGTGGCAACGGCGGTCGTGAGCTGATCGGGGACACCCTGACGGCACGCGGTGCTGAAGTCATTTTTTGCGAATGTTATCAACGATGCGCCATTCATTACGATGGTGCAGAAGAAGCGATGCGCTGGCAAACTCGCGAAGTGACAACGATCGTTGTTACCAGCGGTGAAATGCTGCAACAGCTCTGGTCGCTGATTCCACGATGGTATCGTGAGCACTGGTTACTACGCTGTCGACTACTGGTCGTCAGCGAGCGTCTGGCGAAACTCGCCCGGGAACTGGGCTGGAAAGATATTAAGGTCGCCGATAACGCAGACAACGATGCGCTTTTACGGGCATTACAATAACTCTCATAACAGGAAGCCATAATGACGGAACAAGAAAAAACCTCCGCCGTGGTTGAAGAGACCAGGGAGGTCGTGGACACCACGCCACAATCTGTCACAGTAGAAAAAAAGAGTAATAACAGTACTGCTCTGATTTTAAGTGCGGTGGCTATCGCTATTGCTCTGGCTGCAGGTGTCGGTTTGTATGGCTGGGGTAAACAACAGGCCGTCAATCAGACGACCACCAGTGATGTTCTGGCTAACCATCTCGCGGCTCTGCAAAAAGCCCAGGAGAGCCAAAAAGCCGAGCTGGAAAGCATCATCAAGCAACAGGCTACACAGCTAGAGCAGGCAAATCGTCAGCAGGAAACGCTGGCCAAACAGCTGGATGAAGTTCAACAAAAGGTCGCCACTATCTCAGGTAGTGATGCCAAGACCTGGCTGCTGGCGCAGGCTGATTTCCTTGTGAAGCTCGCCGGACGTAAGTTGTGGAGCGATCAGGACGTCACTACCGCTGCGGCATTGCTGAAAAGCGCAGACGCCAGCCTGGCGGATATGAATGACCCAAGTCTTATTACCGTTCGCCGGGCAATTACCGATGATATCGCCAGCCTTTCTGCGGTCTCGCAGGTAGATTATGACGGCATCATCCTCAAGCTGAATCAGCTTTCTAATCAGGTTGATAACCTGCGTCTGGCCGATAATGATAGCGACGGTTCGCCGATGGATTCCGATGGTGAAGAGCTTTCCAGCTCCATCAGCGAATGGCGCATCAATCTGCAAAAAAGCTGGCAGAACTTTATGGACAACTTCATTACGATTCGCCGTCGTGATGACACCGCCGTACCGCTGTTAGCACCGAATCAGGATATCTATCTGCGCGAAAATATTCGCTCTCGCCTGCTGGTCGCGGCACAAGCTGTACCACGCCATCAGCAAGAGACTTACCGCCAGGCGCTGGAGAACGTCTCCACCTGGGTACGTGCTTACTACGATACTGACGATGCCACCACCAAAGCGTTCCTCGACGAGGTGGATCAGTTAAGTCAGCAAAATATCTCGATGGATCTCCCGGAAACCCTGCAAAGCCAGGCAATGCTGGAAAAACTGATGCAGACTCGCGTGCGCAATCTGCTGGCGCAACCAGTAACACCAGTAGCGGAGGCTGCACCTGCACCGCAAGCTGATACACCGGCAGCCGCGCCGCAAGGAGAATAACCATGCTAAAAGTGTTATTGCTCTTTGTGTTGCTGATTGCAGGCATCGTCGTTGGCCCAATGATTGCCGGACATCAGGGTTACGTACTGATCCAGACGGATAACTACAATATCGAAACCAGCGTCACGGGACTGGCAATCATTTTGATTCTGGCTATGGTGGTGCTGTTTGCTATCGAATGGTTACTGCGACGGATTTTCCGCACAGGCGCGCACACTCGCGGTTGGTTTGTCGGGCGTAAACGTCGCCGCGCGCGTAAACAGACCGAACAGGCGCTGCTGAAACTGGCGGAAGGTGATTATCAGCAAGTCGAAAAGCTGATGGCGAAAAATGCCGATCATGCTGAGCAACCCGTAGTGAACTATTTGCTGGCTGCCGAAGCCGCGCAACAGCGTGGTGATGAATCGCGCGCCAATCAGCATCTGGAACGCGCGGCGGAACTGGCGGGCAATGATACCATTCCGGTAGAAATCGCCCGCGTTCGCCTGCAACTGGCGCGTAATGAAAACCATGCAGCACGCCACGGCGTGGATAAGTTGTTGGAAGTAACGCCACGCCATCCAGAAGTATTACGTCTGGCTGAACAGGCTTATATCCGCACGGGCGCATGGAGTTCGCTACTGGACATCATCCCATCAATGGCGAAAGCCCACGTTAGCGATGAAGAACACCGCGCCGCACTGGAACAACAGGCATGGATTGGTCTGATGGATCAGGCGCGGGCTGATGACGGTAGTGAAGGCTTGCGTAACTGGTGGAAAAATCAAAGCCGGAAAACGCGTCATCAGGTGGCGTTGCAGGTGGCAATGGCGGAACATCTTATTGAGTGTGATGACCATGACACCGCCCAGCAAATTATCATCGACGGCCTGAAACACCAGTATGACGATCGTTTGCTGCTGCCGATCCCACGCCTGAAAACCAACAATCCAGAACAACTGGAAAAAGTGCTGCGCCAACAGATCAAAAACGTGGGCGATCGCCCGCTGTTATGGAGCACATTGGGTCAGTCGCTGATGAAACATGGCGAATGGCAGGAAGCATCCCTCGCCTTCCGTGCGGCGCTGAAACAACGCCCGGACGCCTATGATTATGCATGGCTTGCCGACGTGCTGGACAGACTGCACAAGCCGGAAGAAGCCGCAGCGATGCGCCGCGACGGTTTAATGCTGACCTTACAGAACAACCCGCCGCAATAGTTCTCTCTCACCCGGAGGCAAGCACCTCCGGGGGCTTTCTGATACATAAAAAAACGCCTGCTCTTATTACGGAGCAGGCGTTAAAACAGGTCTGTATGACAACAAGTGGGTGCTTCACTCAACGTTGTGTCCATGGTGTCTGATGAGGCAAAAGCGACATCTGTCAGTGGACGATAAGCACCGTAAACGGCTCTGCGTCATTCCTAAGTTTATGAGGCACTAAGGCGAACATAAGAGATGGAATGAGCATCTACCCAATTATTATGCCACACTGACCCTGGAAATAACATCCTTTAATACTTGTTATGAGACAATTCTGTACCCTGTTTTCATGCACTTGCAATAATTACATTAGTGAATGTTATCTCAAATCTGGCAACCGCGATTATATATTTCATGAATAATTAAAGTCGTTAAATAGGCAATATAAATATTAATTGAATTCAAAATAAAAACAGCATAAATAATCAATAATATATAATAAACCAGCCTTACATATCCGCCACGCTGGAGGTAGGATTGAAAATGCTCTCCTGATATTCATATACATTCCCACAGTATATAAATAATATATTTCCATAAATTATTTATATAACTATTTTATCAGGGAGAAGGATCTCAATTATCAATGCTTAATTACGTCATCATTTTGATGACATGAAACCGGAGCATTTTGCATGGAATTTTCGTTTTCACCCAAACTTCTTGTTGTTGCTGTCGCCGCCGCTCTTCCTCTCATGGCCAGCGCAGCAGATACCCCGTCAACTGCCACCGCACGCAAAGGCTTTGCCGGATACGATCACCCAAACCAGTATCTGGTTAAACCGGCGACCACTATTGCCGACAACATGATGCCAGTAATGCAGCATCCGGCGCAGGATAAAGAAACCCAGCAGAAACTGGCGGAACTTGAGAAAAAAACCGGCAAGAAACCGAACGTGGTTGTTTTCTTGCTGGACGATGTAGGCTGGATGGACGTTGGCTTTAACGGCGGCGGCGTGGCAGTAGGTAACCCAACGCCAGATATTGACGCCGTTGCCAGCCAGGGGCTGATTTTAACGTCTGCTTATTCACAACCCAGTTCTTCACCAACCCGCGCAACGATTCTCACTGGACAGTATTCCATCCACCACGGCATTTTGATGCCGCCGATGTACGGACAACCTGGCGGTCTGCAAGGGTTAACGACACTACCGCAACTGCTGCATGATCAAGGCTATGTCACCCAGGCCATCGGGAAATGGCACATGGGGGAAAACAAAGAGTCGCAGCCACAGAACGTCGGCTTTGATGATTTCCGTGGCTTCAACTCAGTGTCCGATATGTATACCGAATGGCGTGATGTTCACGTAAACCCGGAAGTCGCCCTGAGCCCGGATCGTTCTGAATACATCAAAAAACTGCCGTTCAGTAAAGATGACGTTCATGCGGTGCGCGGCGGTGAACAGGAAGCCATTGCCGACATTACGCCGAAATATATGGAAGATCTGGATCAGCGTTGGATGGAATATGGCGTTAAGTTCCTCGACAAAATGGCAAAAAGCGACAAACCTTTCTTCCTCTATTACGGTACTCGCGGCTGTCACTTTGATAACTACCCGAACGCAAAATATGCGGGAAGTTCTCCGGCGCGCACCTCTTACGGCGACTGTATGGTTGAGATGAACGATGTGTTCGCCAACCTGTATAAAGCACTGGAGAAAAACGGTCAGCTCGATAACACGCTGATTGTCTTTACCTCCGATAACGGCCCGGAAGCCGAAGTGCCGCCGCACGGTCGCACACCGTTTCGTGGCTCTAAAGGTTCGACCTGGGAAGGCGGCGTTCGCGTACCGACTTTCGTTTACTGGAAAGGGATGATCCAACCGCGTAAATCTGACGGTATTGTCGATCTGGCAGATCTCTTCCCTACCGCGCTGGATCTGGCTGGTCATCCTGGGGCGAAAGTGGCAAATTTAGTGCCGAAAACCACCTTTATCGATGGCGTGGATCAGACATCCTTCTTCCTGGGAACAAATGGTCAGTCTAACCGTAAGGCCGAGCACTACTTCCTCAACGGTAAACTCGCTGCTGTGCGTATGGATGAGTTCAAATATCATGTTCTTATTCAGCAGCCATATGCCTATACCCAGAGCGGATATCAGGGAGGATTCACCGGTACAGTAATGCAAACGGCGGGCTCTGCGGTATTTAATCTCTATACCGATCCGCAGGAAAGCGACTCCATCGGCGTGCGCCATATTCCGATGGGAGTACCGCTACAGACCGAAATGCATGCGTATATGGAGATCCTGAAAAAATATCCGCCACGCGCGCAGATTAAATCTGATTAAGCCGGCGCTATCGCTACATCGGGCCACACTGACCTTGCCGGATGCGGCGTGAACGCCTTATCCGGCAATCAACCGCAGGCGGCCTCCAAATGGCCGCTTTTTTACTTATTCACCACCATCAAATGTGCCTGCATAATGTCGCTGGCCGGGCGACCGTGCGCCAGCAAATCAGCCATTGCTTTAAGATATGGCGGTAGATGGCGGAAATAACGCTGATACCCGGCACACAAATAATTCAGCCCCGGTTTGCCGCTGATATCGAGCATAAAGCGGTGTTTCGGGCAGCCTCCCCAACATGCTTTTAACACGTTACAACTGCGACACTGCGCCGGTAACTGCTTAAATTTATCTTCACCAAACGCCTGCTGCTGCGGGGAATCTACCATTTCTGCGAGGGTCTGCTGAAGCATATTCCCCAGCCGATATTGCGGATAAACAAAGTGATCGCAGGCGTAAACGTCACCGTTGTGCTCAATAATCACCGAACGTCCACAGGTTGGCTGATGATGGCAAACCGCACCCGGCGCACCGACAAAATTGGCAAACGCCCATTCGATATTCATCACGAAAATCTTGCCGACGTCGCGTTTGATCCAGTGGTCGAATATCGCCACCAGAAATTCACCAAATTCATCGGGGCGCACTGACCATTCTGTCAGTTCCCCCTGAATATCACCAGGCGCCTGTAATTTTAGCCCGTCGCTGGCAGATTTTTCATCCGCCAGCCGCTCCACTACAGGAATAAACTGGATGAACTCCACGCCCGCATCACGCAAAAAGTCATAAACCTGCAACGGTTGCAGCGCGCTGGTGCGGTTAACGCACGCCAGCACGTTATAATCAACGTGATATTTTTGCAGTAGTTTAAGTGCGCGCATCACCAGCTTATGCGTTGGTCTGCCACCTTTAGTCACGCGATATTGATTGTGGATCTCAGCCGGGCCATCCAGCGATAACCCAACAAGAAAATGATTTTCTGCCAGAAATGCACACCATTCTTCATCAAGCAGCACACCGTTAGTCTGGAAGCTGTTACTTACCTTCCTGCCAGCACCATATTTCGCCTGTAGCGCCACTGCACGACGGTAAAAATCCAGCCCGAGTAACGTTGGTTCGCCGCCCTGCCAGGTAAATGCCACTTCGTTTTGGGGTTCGCTGGCAGCGATATAGTGACGGACATACGCTTCCAGCATTTCATCGTCCATATGCGTGACAGGTTGTTCGCGGTAAAGGGATTGTTTTTCGAGATAAAAACAGTAGTCACAGTTCAGATTACAATCTGAACCGCTCGGTTTCGCCATTACGTGAAAAGCACGCGTTGGAACCTGTTGCAGCATAGTCGCTCCTTGCCTGAAGTCGTCCTTCGATGAATTTAAGGGCGAAATAATACCGTTTGGCAATGATTAACCACGGGCGTTTATTGCGAAGGGAGAGTGATGGAATGCACAGAAAACAAAAAACCCCGCCGAAGCGGGGTTCAAAATTGGTCGGCGAGAGAGGATTCGAACCTCCGACCCACTGGTCCCAAACCAGTTGCGCTACCAAGCTGCGCTACTCGCCGAAATACTGCTTTTTGAATTTTTAGTTCAATTCTTTAAAGTCGTGGTGCGAGGGGGGGGACTTGAACCCCCACGTCCGTAAGGACACTAACACCTGAAGCTAGCGCGTCTACCAATTCCGCCACCTTCGCATTGTCACAACTTCTAATAATGGGGTGGCTAATGGGATTCGAACCCACGACAACTGGAATCACAATCCAGGGCTCTACCAACTGAGCTATAGCCACCACTACAAATCTTGTTACGCGGTATTACTACCACCGCAGCTCAAGCGCCGGGACTAAATGGCGCGCCCGACAGGATTCGAACCTGAGACCTCTGCCTCCGGAGGGCAGCGCTCTATCCAGCTGAGCTACGGGCGCTTAGCGCCGTTGCGGGGGTGGATAATACGGACTTCGCACCCCTCTGTCTAGTCCCTTTTTAAATAAAATGCGCGTTTGGTTACGGTTTGTGCATTTTGCTGCTTATTCCTCCAGTTTATGCGCTTTACCGTGGCGATTAAGCCCAAAAACTTTATAAATCGCCGTCACCGCCAGCATAAAGATGATGCCAACAAACAGCGACATACGCGTATCTTCATTAAAGTACATGCCGATCAAAACGCAAATCAGGAATGCCATTGTTACGTAGTTGGCCCACGGGAACAGAATGGAGCGGAACGGATGGCTGGCAATCGCCGCTTTGTGCGCACGACGAAAACGCAGTTGGCTTATCAAAATCACAAACCATGGCACCATCCCCGGAAGCACGCTGGCACTGTAGACGTAAACAAACACACGCTGTGGATTGGGGATGATGTAATTCAGGCATGAACCAATCAACAGAATGGCTATTGATACCGCCACACCCGCAACTGGTACGCCGTGACGGGAAACTTTCGCCATCGCCGCCGGTAACTGGCGGTTTTTCGCCAGCGCGTAGAGCATACGTCCGCAACTGTACATGCCGCTGTTACAGCCAGAGAGAGCCGCCGTCAGCACCACAAAGTTGATAATGCCCGCCGCTGCGGTAATGCCGATTTTGGCGAAAGTCAGTACGAATGGGCTGCCGTTGCTGCCTATTTCATTCCACGGGAAGATAGTGACGATAACGAAAATCGCGCCTACGTAGAAAATCAGGATTCGCCATAGCACTTTGCCTACGGCACTGCGCAACGTCACCTGCGGATTCTTCGCTTCACCGGCGGTGATGCCAATCAGCTCCACGCCCTGGTAGGACGCCACCACGATACACAAGGCGGTGAGGAAGCCTTTCCAGCCACCCGCAAAGAAACCGCCATGCTCTGTGAGATTGCTAAAACCAATCGACTGCCCGCCATTGCCAAAACCAAAGAAAATCACGCCCAGGCCAATGACGATCATCACAATGATTGTGGTGACTTTGATCATCGCGAACCAGAACTCGATTTCGCCATACAACCGCACCGCCGCCAGATTTGCCAGCGCCACCAGCGCCACCGCGATCAATGCTGGTATCCATTGTGCCATCTCCGGGAACCAGAACTGGACGTAGACGCCGATGGCGGTGATTTCTGAAATCCCCACAGCCATCCACATAAACCAGTAAGACCAGGCGGTGAGATAGCCAAAGAACGGGCTCATATAACGATGTGCGTAAACGGCGAAAGAACCAGTAACCGGTTCGAGGAACAACATTTCGCCCATTGAACGCATAATGAAAAAGACGAACAGCCCGGCGATGATATAGGCCAACAATACGGATGGCCCAGCCCATTTCAGGGTACTGGCGGCCCCCATAAACAGGCCGACGCCAATGGTGCCCCCCAGGGCGATGAGTTCGATATGTCGAGCTTCCAGCCCACGCTGTAGCTCTGGTTTGTTATCTGCCATAAATCCTCGTGTTGTGTTTGCATGTTTTTCCGGTGTTACCGGTTATCGTTATGGGTACATCGAGTGTTGCGAATGTTTTCGTAATTTAGAAGAAATGGCAAATGAAGCATTAAAAATTTGGATGCTTTGTGTAATAAAACGGCAGACAGGTGACGGAGTGACCACTCCGTCGCTTTACAGAGAGAGGAAAATCAGAGGTTGCCGGTGTAGTGCCAGCGTAAATAGCGCAGTAAACGAAGCTGGCGTTTAATGCGGCTTGGCTGCGAAAGCAGGCGATAGAGCCACTCCAGCCCCAGTTTTTGCCAGATTTTCGGCGCGCGTTTCACATGGCCAGTAAAGACATCATACGTCCCGCCAACGCCCATATACAGCGCATCTGGATGCACCAGACGGCAGTCGCGCATGAAGATCTCCTGCTTTGGCGATCCCATCGCAACGGTGACGATTTGCGCTCCACTGGCATGAATTCGTTCAAACAGCGCCTGACGCTGCTCGGGTTTAAAATAACCATCCTGACTGCCAACGATATTCACATTCCACTGGTTGCGCAGTTTAGCTTCGGTCTGCGCCAGCACTTCAGGTTTACCGCCAACAAGAAATACTGGCGTCCCTTCTTTGCCTGCGCGCGCCATCAGCTCTTCCCAGAGATCGGCCCCGGCAACACGGGAAACCTGCGCCTGTGGGTACTTTTTACGCACTGAACGTACAACGCTGATGCCATCAGCATATTTAAATTCGGCAGCGTTAATTAACTCCCTGACCTCAGCATTATCTTCAATAGTCAGCATTTTTTCGGCATTAATGGCAACCAGCGTTCCCTGCTTAAGCTGCCCTTCAGCGAACAGATAATCGAGGGCGTGCTGCATATCACGCCAACCGATTAACTGTAAGCCACGCAGCGTATAGGTCGGTGCCGTGGTGTTGTTATTCATTGTTATCCTTCAACCTGCGTCCGGAGCGATGATTTTGTGCGTTTATGAATGAGTCCGGCGCTTTCAAAAAGCCAGTACAACAGTTTTGCGATCATCAGACATGCGCCGAAGACCACGATAAAAAAGACCACGCGTGAGACAAACGAATCCAGCCCTTCACGCGCCAGCACGATCATATTGAAGATCGCCCCGAAGCAGAAACTGTGCAATATCGCGGCCTTATAACGATTGGTTTCGCGGTTGCCCAGCTCATACAGCCAGTCGAACCACTTAATGATCAGACCAACCACAATCGCCCCCAGAGGAATAAACAGCGCGCCGCCCATAACAACCAGTGAACCAATAAGCGTAGGCGAGATTGCCAACCCGGAGTGATTGTTCAGCACTTCCCAGGTGAAATAGTTGGCAGAATTCAGCACCATGCTCGGCCGTCCCGGCCACAACCAGGAAGGAATAAAGACATAGAAATCGCGGACAATCGGCGCCAGCCCCTGGAAGTCGATGTTGTCGTAGTTCTGCAACAGCAACGCCAGATTCTCCCACGGCGAGAAGGTGTCGCGAGTGAGATAGAGAAACGTATAGAACGCCTCATCGCCGCTCACGTTCATTCCATAGCGTTTTAGCGCCAGCCAGAACATACCAACAATCCCCAGCACGCCTGCCGCCGCCAGCATCCACAGCGAAATCCAGCCGCGAATAATGCCGATAAACAGAAAGATAGCGAATGCAATGATGATATTGGCGCGAGTACCGCCGACAATCATATAAGTCAGCAAACCAAATGCGACCGTGCTGACGAGGAAAAACAGCCACGCTTTGCTGTCCTGGCGCAGAAAATAGACCACCAGCATCGCCGGGATGAAAAAGTAAAAGAAGCGTTTTAGCGCCACGCCAGAGACTTCACTGGAGAAGATCTGGCTGTAGGAGTTAAGCCGGAACAGCAAAAAACCGTTATGCATGAAGAAGATGCCGACGCTCACCAGCGCGATGCCCATCAGGATCACCCATGTGAGATTGGTCTCCACACGGTTCATGGTAAACAGCGGGCGGCGCGGTACATCGACAACGCGTTTGCGTAGGCGGGTTTTGTAGGTGACGTAGTAAACCGCATAGAAGCAAGCAGCAGAAAGTAGCGCCTGAAGGAGAATGTCTGGCGGCGCAACGCCGACATTAAAGCGAAATACCAGCACGCTGGTCAGCGGAAAGCCAAAGAAAAAAGTGAGCAAAAACAGCAATGAAAAGAAGACATTGAAGTTAAAGCGCACGCGGCGAAACTCAAACCAGGTCAGCGTAGCAATAAACAGTGAGCAAAGCAGCCAGACAACAAACAGGCCGCTAAATTGCAACAGGCTCATGCGTCCTCCCCGCTGGCAATAGCCAACGCCCGCCGCCAGCCTTGCAGATAGTTCGGGCTAAAGAAGGCAATGTTGTTTTTATCCACCGACGCCAGCTGGCGCTGCGCTTCACGCACAATATCCTCGTTGAGATCATCAGTGGTAAACAGCACCGGTAAATGTTGTTCCGTCATATCTTGCCAGAATGGGTTTTCCCGGTTAAGTACGCAGGGAATGCCTGCCTGAATCAACAAGCACAGAGTACCAATGCCCTGCTGGCGGGCAAAAATAAAGTAGCCGAGATCGCACTGGCGAAGTAGCGCCAGATAGGCGTCAAAATCCAGTTTTTCGCTCAAAATTTGCAGATTTTCTTCGCTGAACAATTTCAGCCCCGCCTGACGAACTTCGTTGATATACACATCGTTATTGGGCGGATACCCCATCGGCACCACCACTTTTACCGTATCGCCAAACTGCTGATGAACAGCATTTAAGGCGGCAATGTGTTCATTGCTGCGATCGCCGGAGTTCCCCACCAGAATGGTCATTTTCCCTTCACTTTGCCGATCGTTCGCCATCGTATTGAGAGATGGATCCATCCGCGTCGGGAAGTAAATCAGTTCGCCCCTCACCTTAGGATGCGTTTTAGCAAAAAAGCTCAAATCACCGCGAGTAGCAAATACGCAGCCAACTCGCTTTTGTGCCAGCCGGCGGATAGGGTAAAACAGTTTAAATTTCAGCCCGCTGGAGACCTCATAGAGATCTGCCCCCCAGATATGCCAGTAAAACTGGCTGGGTTTGATACCACCACTCAGCAACGCCAGCCACAGCGTGGTGTTGAACTGACCGTGGAAGAAAAATCGCTGCTGCCGGTTAGCTTTCGCCTTTGCGATGACCGCTTCTGCCAGGGATTTTTTATCAGGGTAAAATTGCACAGAAAGTGCCGGACAGCTGTCACTTAAGCCGTCGTCCTTGCCAGCAACCATAAACTCGCGCGCGTGCTCGCTCGTTGCGGCCAGCGCGTCGTTGAAAAACCGTAAAACGGTTTGGTTATGGTGAGGGATATCCGATCCCAGTACGTGAATCAGTACAGTCATGCCCGCCTACGCCAGAGTAAAAACACGCCACAACAAAGAGAGAAATAGACGATATACGTTGCCATATAAGCCTGCGCCGCGCCCAGCGCGCCATGCGCGGGGATCAACCAGTGGGCAAATACCATCAACAAAGTGAACTGGCTGACTTCCGCCAGGATATAAAACCGCAGCGACGCTTTGGCGATCACCAGGTAACCAAAGACATAAGCACCCACTTTTAACACATCGCCCACCAACTGCCAGGCAAAGAGATCGCGCATAGCGGTAAATTTATTCGATAACAGCAGCCAGATGGCAAAATCGCGCAGCAGCCAGACGGTAAAACTCGCCACCGCCACTGCCGGTAAGACGAATTTCAGCGACTTCACCACTTCCCGGGTGATATCGCGCTTTTCCGTTAGCCGCGACAACGTGGGCAGTAAATACACGCTAAAAGAGGCGGTAATGAATTGCAGGTAGGCATCGGAAATACTGCTCACCCCTTGCCAGATGCCCACTTCATCCCAGCTATACTGCGCCGCCAGCAGTTTACGCATCATGATGTAAGCAACGGGCAAGGTCACCGACGTAATCAACGCCATGAGCGTAAATTTGCTCAACTGCCCTGCCAGACCATTATCCCAGCTGGGTTTCAGATAGCTTAACGGGATTGCACCACGCTTAATTAGCATGATGACGGCAGGAATCACCACCAGCGCAGGAATCAACGCCAGTCCCAGCAACGCCCCTTCATAACCGCCCAAACGGTAACTGACGTAATAGGCAATAACGCCAAGCAAGCTGCCGAGAATAAGCGACAGGGCATTACCGGCGGCATCACGAAAACCTTTCATCAGCGCCAGCAGCAGGTTGCCCCAGGCGATCCCCATCTGTACGAGTGCAACCAATCGCACCAGCCCCTGATAGTCGGTATTACCGAACAATCCCTGGCTGATTGGGGCAGCCGCCAGCACAAAAACCAGCGCCATCAGCGTAGAGAAGGCAAGCACCATCGCTGATGAAGTGCCGACCACGCGGCGTAGCTGCTGCGGATTATCATGGTACTGGGCAACGTATTTCGTTACGCCGTTAAAGATGCCCGCCCCAGCGAGCACGCCGAGCACGGTAATCAACTGGCGGAAATTTGCCGCCAGCCCCAGCCCAGCCGGACCAAATGACACCGCCAGCAACTTACCGACCAGCAACCCGGCACCAATCTTGACCAGCGTACTGGCCGCCGTCCATAAGGACGCTTTTGCCAGCGACATATCAGGAGAAGTAGTTCAACAAGGTCGCAATTACCGTGCGTTGATTGACGGGCGACAAATTGTAGAACAGCGGCAGGCGCAGCAGGCGCTCGCTCTCTTTGGTGGTGTAGCGATCTTCGCCGTGGAACTCACCAAAGCGTTCACCCGCAGGGCTTGCGTGTAGCGGAATATAATGGAACACCGCCATAATTTCCGCTTCTTTCAGGAAGTTAATCAATGCGCTCCGGTCATCATTATCCCGCAGCTTAATGTAGAACATATGCGCGTTCTGCACGCAGCCATCCGGAATCGACGGCAGTTCGATACGCCCGGCTTTCGCCAGAGGTGCTAACGCATCGTAGTAGTTTTGCCACAACGCCAGACGTTGCTGGTTGATACTTTCGGCGGCTTCCAGTTGCGCCCACAGGTACGCAGCTTGCAGATCGGACATCAGATAGCTGGAACCAATATCACGCCAGGTATATTTATCGACCTGACCACGGAAGAACTGGCTGCGGTTAGTGCCTTTTTCGCGGATGATCTCGGCACGTTCAATCAACGCTTTATCGTTAATCAGCGTCGCACCGCCTTCCCCGCCCGCCGTATAGTTTTTGGTTTCATGGAAGCTAAAGCAGCCAATATGACCAATGGTTCCCAGCGCACGCCCTTTGTAAGTGGACATCACGCCCTGAGCGGCATCTTCCACCACAAACAGGTTATGCTTTTTCGCCAGCGCCATAATGGTGTCCATTTCACAGGCCACGCCCGCGTAATGTACCGGCACGATAACACGCGTTTTGTCGGTGATCGCCGATTCAATAAGCGTTTCGTCGATGTTCATGGTGTCCGGGCGGATATCCACAAAGACGATTTTCGCGCCACGCAGCACAAAGGCATTGGCGGTGGAGACAAAGGTGTAGCTCGGCATGATCACTTCATCGCCAGGCTGGATATCGAGCAGCAACGCCGCCATCTCCAGCGAAGCGGTGCAGGACGGCGTCAGCAGCACTTTGGCACTACCAAAACGTTGCTCCAGCCACTGCTGGCAGCGACGGGTAAAACCGCCATCGCCGCACAGTTTGCCGCTACCCATTGCCGACTGCATATAGTCGAGTTCGGTTCCTACCACCGGCGGTGCGTTAAATGGAATCATGTGATCACCTGTATAACCAGTACGCGGTGCTTTCTACATTCGCACCACTTTGTATGTATCGTTTAAGCGCGGCGGTGTTGCCCATCTGGGTCGCCACCCGCAATGTTGTTTTACCGCGAGCATACGCCCAGTTTAGTGCCGCTTGCATCAGCTGTGCACCGGAGCCACGGCCTGCCAGCAAGCCAATGCGCGCGTCAGTGGCATTCAACTCTCGTAGAGAAACATAGCCACAAATATCACCAGACGCCGAACGTAGAATCAGGCATTGATGATCAAAAGTGCCGCGTACGGCGTTTTCAATCCACTGCGCATAAAAGCGCCCACTGGCGTCAAGCGCATACCACGGCGCACGAAAACGGCTTTGCGCAAATGCCTTACTGGCTAACTGGCGTAGCACTGGAATATCTGTCTCTTGTGCCACTTCTGCGTCGCTATCACTTGCACTGTTCACAGGCAGTACCAAATCAACTTCACCCTCAACCAGTAAGAATCCCAGTTGTTGCAAGGCGTCCAGCTCATCGGTATTTGATGCGGCAATTTTGGCCTGCACCCGTGACCACGGCGCTAAGGCGTCTGACGTCAGGAGTGGCGCGTCAGGACTAATACGCACAATGGCGCTGTTGACACCAAAGAAGGTGTTTTCCCAGGTTAGTGGTTCAATTCTGGCGCGAATGGGCATTGTGTGACTCCCTCAAAACAGTCATTCACTGTAATCAGCGCCAGACCCCTTTGGTATCTACGACATACTGCTGTTTAACATGTTCGCCGCTGATGGCTTTGAACTGACTGTGATCGACCAGCATCACCAGTACATCTGCCGTTTCCAGTGCGTCGTCAAGCTGCGCCAGAGTGCAAAGTCCGATCAGTTTTTTCGGCAACTGGTGAATATTCGGTTCAACAACCAGCGTTTCACCGCTGTGCCATTGCGCGATCAGTTCAGCGATTTCCATTGCCGGACTTTCGCGCAGATCATCAATATTCGGTTTAAACGCCAGACCAAAGCAGGCAATTTTCAGCTCGCTGGCGCGTTTATCCGTAGCGGACAGGCAATCGGCCACCACCGCTTTGACCTGATCGATAACCCAGAAAGGTTTGTTGTCGTTCACTTCGCGTGCGGTACGGATAAGCCGCGCCTGCTGCGGGTTCTGCGCCACGATAAACCACGGATCAACAGCGATACAGTGACCGCCCACGCCAGGCCCAGGCTGAAGAATATTGACTCGTGGATGGCGATTCGCCAGGCGAACCAGTTCCCAGACGTTAATCCCCTGATCGGCACAAATTAGCGACAGTTCGTTAGCAAAAGCAATATTCACATCGCGGAAGCTGTTTTCAGTCAGCTTACACATTTCCGCCGTCCGCGAGTTAGTGACGACACACTCTCCTTCGAGGAAAATTTTGTACAGTTCGCTGGCGCGCGCAGAACAAACCGGCGTCATACCGCCAATCACACGGTCATTTTTAATCAACTCGACCATCACCTGCCCCGGCAACACACGTTCAGGGCAGTAGGCAATATTCACGTCAGCCTGCTCGCCCACTTGCTGCGGGAAAGTCAGATCTGGACGCATCTCTGCTAACCATTCTGCCATCTTCTCGGTTGCCCCCACCGGCGAGGTGGACTCAAGGATCACCAGCGCGCCTTTTTTCAGTACTGGCGCAATAGAGCGGGCAGCCGATTCGACGTAAGTCATATCCGGTTCATGATCGCCTTTAAACGGCGTAGGTACAGCAATCAACCAGGCATCCGCCTCAACCGGCGTCGTGCTCGCTCGTAAAAATCCACCTTCTACGGCAGTTTTTACCACGCTCGCCAAATCAGGCTCGACGATATGGATTTCGCCACGATTGATGGTATCAACCGCTTGTTGGTTGATATCGACACCAATCACCTGTTTTTGCCGGGAGGCAAACGCTGCCGCCGTCGGCAGCCCAATGTAACCCAGTCCAATGACAGAAATGGTCGCAAAACTCATAGTGATATCCGATTATTTTTTAACGCTTCCAAAATGCGAGAGCATGCCTGACCATCACCATACGGGTTATGGGCGCGGCTCATAGTTTGATATTCGTTTTCGTCTTTTAAAAGACGCGTCACTTCCTCGACAATTCGCTGCTTATCCGTGCCTACCAGACGCACCGTACCCGCCATCACTGCTTCCGGACGTTCAGTGGTATCGCGCATCACCAGCACCGGTTTACCCAGTGAAGGCGCTTCTTCCTGAATACCGCCAGAGTCAGTCAAAATCAACCAGGCGTGGTTCATCAGCCAGACAAACGGTAAATATTCCTGGGGATCGATCAGAATGACATTTTTCACATGCCCCAGAATGCGGTTTACCGGTTCTCTGACGTTCGGGTTGAGATGTACCGGATAGACAATCTGGATGTCCTGATGAGTGGTGGCGATTTCTGCCAGTGCGTGGCAAATTTCTTCAAAGCCACGACCGAAGCTCTCACGTCTGTGACCGGTCACCAGAATCATCTTCTTATCGGGGTCGATAAACGGGTAATTTGCCGCCAGTTCAGAACGCAGCGTATCGCTGCTCATCACCTGGTCGCGCACCCACAGCAAGGCGTCGATAACGGTATTGCCGGTAATAAAGATTCGGCTGTCAGCAACGTTTTCACGCAGCAGGTTTTGCCGGGAAGTTTCAGTTGGCGAGAAATGGTACATCGCCAGATGACCGGTCAGTGTGCGGTTAGCCTCTTCCGGCCACGGTGAATAGAGATCACCAGTACGCAGTCCAGCCTCTACGTGACCAACAGGAATACGCTGATAAAACGCTGCCAGGCTGGTTGCCAGTGTGGTAGTGGTATCACCGTGAACCAGCACGACGTCAGGTTTAAACTCGGCAAGAATAGGTTTTAGCCCTTCCAGAATCCGACAGGTTATCTCTGTCAGACCCTGCCCTGGCTGCATTATGTTGAGATCGTAGTCAGGTACAATGGAAAAGAGTTTCAGCACCTGATCGAGCATCTCCCGATGCTGCGCAGTGACGCAAACTTTAGCCTCAAAAAAAGGATCTTTTGCCAACGCATGCACCAGCGGTGCCATCTTGATGGCTTCCGGGCGCGTACCAAATACAGTCAGTACTTTCACATCGATTCTCTTTGAATAAGCGGCGAGCGCCTTTGCGCTCACCGCAGCAGTGTTGCTATTTCGAGCAACGGCGGGTTAATGCGACACCAGCCCCGATCAGCCCCCCGACAATGCCCCACATAATCATCAGGAAGGCACGACGTGGGCTATCGCGTTTTACCGGTTCTTCCGGCGTACGCAAATAGCGATAGGTCTGAAAACGCGGATCCAGGGTTGGACCTACATTAAGGGTGTTTAACATGGCCCGATTCTGATCATAGTCAAGATCAAAGGCCGGACCGACGGCCTGTAAATTTTCTAATCGCGCCTGCAGCATAGGGCGCCCCAGCAAAAACATTTCTGAATCAGGCAATTCATCCGCAGGGACATCTGTCGCACTACGGGAAATATTATGTTGCTCGGCGATTTTGAGCGCCTGCTCAATGCTGTTTACCCGGCGGTCGTAGATCGCTTTCGCAACTTCTTCCTGACGCTTCACCTGGGCTTTCATTTGGATAGTGCGTGCTGCCCATGCGCCTTTTAGCTCATCATTCAGATGGCTGGCAGCGCGCTGACTGGCGAATGCGACATATTGACGCAGTAGATTATTGGCATCAGGGGCAGTTTCGGCAATCAATTTAACGTTATCATTGGTCGCACGGGTGAAATCACCGGGAATAAACTGGATGTTGTTGATCATTTCATCCAGCAGAGCCGCATCGGCTTTACTGTTACCGACCATCCGCTGTTTGTAATAATCCGTCTGCAGCCAGAAATCGCGACGGGTGTCCCACGACGCCAGCTGCATAACAAATTCTTTATAGGCTTCGTCCATGACCGATGGTTGGTCGGCAGGAGCCATGTTCGAACGGACGTCCAGGTTACGCAAAAACTGCTGCTGCGAGTAGTATCCCCCCAGCATATTCACCGTTGGACGATCGGTAATCGCCGTCGCACTCCACTCCTGGCGGGCGAAAAATGTATACGCCAGCGCAATTAACGCAAACGCCAGCCCCATGCAAATAATCCACAGCTTCCCAGCCCACAAGGTACGAAACAACCCACGAATATCCAGTTCATTTTCAGCGTCTTCGGCTGGTTTCCCAGGCATTGGTTGCGTCATTACATCCTCGTTTATTTGGTTAAGTTGGGGCTGCCACCACGATTTCTGCGCAGTCGGCGTTTCACACGCTTAATAAAGCGAGCAACCTTCCAGGCGCGCTTAATGCAATAGCCATAGAGGAAGAATGCTAGCAAAAAGAGCACCAGCATGACCCATTCAGGGACAAAATGAGAATATTCTGCCAGCACGCCAATGGAAGCAAGCAGTGCAGCAGCAAGGGTAATCAGCACAAATGCCTGACGAGAAGTAAAGCCAGCGCGCATGATTAAATGATGAATGTGCTGACGGTCAGGCGAGAACGGACTCATGCCTTTACGCAGGCGACGATACATAATAGCCACCATATCCATCAGCGGAATGGCGATTATCCATAATGCAGTCACCGGGCTAATCGGATGCGTTTTACCCTGGGTGGTTTCCAGCAGGATCCAGATTACGGTAAAACCAATCAATGTACTGCCCGCATCGCCCATAAAGACTTTGTAGCGACGCCCCAGAATACCGAGGTTAAGCATGATGTAAGGCAGGATGGCGGCAATCATCGCAAAGCACCAGATAGCGAGGCTGGTTTGCCCGTCGAACCACAAAATCATGCCAATTGCCGCAAATGAGACGCAGGATAACCCGCCCAGCAAACCATCAATGCCATCAACCATATTGAAAGCATTAATTGCCGCCCAGACTGCAAACAACGTCAGGAAATACCCAAACGGTCCAAGTACCATCTCCCAGTCGCCAAAAATATAGCCAAGGCTACTGAGATAAAGTTTGCCGAACACCATCATAATGATGCCAACAGCGGCCTGTATGGTGGCTCGAATTTTTACGCTGATATCAAAACGGTCATCCAGCGCGCCGATGAACACCAGGACGCCAGCGCAAGCCAGGTAGAGAGATGCATGCGGAATGTAATAATCGACAATTCCGAACGTAAAGCAAATCCCTGCATAAACTGAAATACCCCCAACGAGCGGTATCAATCCCTGGTGACGTTTGCGGAAGTTAGGTTTATCCACTAAACCGACTTTTTTTGCCACCTTGCGGGCAAAAAACAGAAACAGTGTCGTGAATAAAAAAATACTGATGAGATCAGTACTCACTGTCAGTAAATTCACAATGCATGCTCTCAGAGAAAATTATTAGCAGAAGTATACCCACGAAGACCTTTATTCAGAAGGGAAACTACTTTCTGAACCAATCAGACTTGTGTAAAAACCAACCACTCGCGACGAAAATCGTATAAAACACCCGCAAAAACCAGGAATTTTCCCACCATCACAGGCACGCTGCTAAGATTACAGATATAAAAGCAAAACGCCACGTAAACACGTGGCGTTTTTAGCATAAGACAAATTTATGAGCGTTTCATCATATCAAAGAAATCGTCATTGGTCTTGGTCATTGCCAGTTTATTAATGAGGAATTCCATTGCGTCGATTTCACCCATCGGGTGAATGATTTTGCGCAGGATCCACATTTTCTGCAGCTCTTCCTGAGTAGTGAGCAGTTCTTCTTTACGTGTACCGGAACGGTTGTAGTCGATAGCCGGGAAGACGCGTTTTTCAGCGATCTTACGAGAGAGGTGCAGTTCCATGTTACCGGTGCCTTTAAACTCTTCGTAGATAACTTCGTCCATTTTGGAACCCGTATCGATCAGCGCCGTCGCGATGATGGTCAGGCTGCCGCCCTCTTCCACGTTACGCGCCGCACCGAAGAAGCGTTTCGGACGATGCAGTGCGTTAGCATCCACACCACCGGTCAACACTTTACCGGAAGCCGGAACGACGGTGTTGTAAGCACGCGCCAGACGAGTAATAGAGTCGAGCAGAATAATAACGTCTTTCTTGTGCTCAACCAGACGTTTCGCCTTCTCGATCACCATTTCCGCAACCTGAACGTGGCGAGATGCCGGTTCATCAAAGGTAGAAGCGACAACTTCCCCTTTAACCAGACGCTGCATCTCGGTTACTTCTTCCGGACGTTCGTCAATCAGCAGAACCATCAGCACACAATCCGGGTGATTGTAAGCAATGCTCTGGGCGATATTCTGCAGCAGCATGGTTTTACCCGCTTTCGGCGGCGCCACAATCAGACCACGTTGACCACGACCGATTGGCGAAGCCAGATCCAGCACGCGAGCGGTCAAATCTTCAGTAGAACCGTTACCACGTTCCATACGCAGACGAGAGTTTGCGTGCAGCGGGGTCAAGTTCTCAAAGAGGATTTTATTGCGGGCGTTTTCAGGTTTATCGAAGTTAACTTCATTAACTTTCAGCAGCGCAAAATAGCGTTCACCTTCTTTCGGCGGGCGAATCTTACCAGAGATGGTATCACCAGTGCGGAGGTTGAAACGGCGGATTTGGCTGGGAGAAACGTAGATGTCATCAGGACCGGCGAGGTAGGAGCTGTCTGCGGAACGGAGGAAACCAAATCCATCCTGCAATATCTCCAGTACGCCATCACCAAAGATATCTTCGCCACTCTTTGCGTGCTGCTTCAGGATGGCAAAAATAATGTCCTGCTTACGCATACGAGCCAGATTTTCCAGCCCCATATTTTCGCCGAGAGTGATCAGCTCAGAAACCGGCGTATTCTTTAATTCGGTAAGATTCATAGTGGTGTGAGTTCTTAAACTTGGGGTAAATCTCGAACTTAATGTTGTGAATGGTATGGCAGGATCATCCATGCCTGTTTACGGTCATCGACTCATGTCTTTTCGCTGTCTGGTCACAGGAAAGTACGCAGAACTGAAACGACAAGACGGATTGAGTGACAAACCAGAAATCTGTTCACTTCGCATTAGATAAAAACGGGAAGCGTTGGATATTACAAGATTCAAACTTAATAAGGTAAGTTTAATACGAAGTCAACATTAAGTTAGCATGGCTCACGCCGGGCGTCCAGTTTTTAGCGACAGGGCACCCGAACATGACGTTCCCTTATGCCAGATTGGCGTCGAGGAACTCTTTCAACTGACCTTTAGACAGCGCGCCGACTTTCGTTGCCGCCACTTCACCATTCTTGAACAGCAGCAGAGTCGGGATACCACGGATGCCATATTTCGGCGCAGTGCCAGGGTTTTGATCGATGTTCAGTTTTGCAACGGTCAGTTTGCCCTGATATTCGTCAGCGATTTCATCCAGAATCGGGGCGATCATTTTGCACGGACCGCACCACTCTGCCCAGAAATCGACGAGGATTGCCCCGTCCGCTTTGAGTACATCCGTGTCAAAACTGTCGTCAGTCAGGTGAATAATTTTATCGCTCATATATAACTCCACAGGAATAAGCCTGGCGTGTTGGTTTCGTTGTTGGTGTAACATTAACCAACTAAAGGTTGACTTTATTTCACCGGATACGCTTTCGTAAAGCAATAGTAAGCTGATATTCTATCACACTATGAGCAAAACACATTTAACAGAACAGAAGTTTTCCGACTTCGCCCTGCATCCGAAAGTTGTAGAAGCCCTTGAAAAAAAAGGGTTTCATAACTGTACGCCCATTCAGGCACTGGCTCTTCCGCTAACGCTGGAAGGTCGTGACGTAGCCGGGCAGGCGCAAACCGGTACCGGGAAAACGATGGCGTTTCTTACGTCTTCGTTTCATTACCTTCTCTCTCATCCCGCAATTGCCGATCGCAAGGTGAATCAACCGCGTGCCTTAATTATGGCACCGACGCGTGAACTTGCCGTGCAGATCCACGCCGACGCGGAACCACTGGCACAAGCTACTGGCCTGAAACTGGGTCTGGCCTACGGTGGCGATGGCTACGACAAACAGTTGAAAGTGCTGGAAAGCGGCGTTGACATTCTGATTGGCACCACGGGTCGTTTAATTGACTACGCCAAACAAAACCATATTAACCTCGGTGCCATTCAGGTGGTGGTGCTGGACGAAGCCGATCGCATGTACGATCTGGGCTTTATTAAAGATATCCGCTGGCTGTTCCGCCGTATGCCGCCTGCGAACCAGCGCCTCAACATGCTGTTCTCCGCCACACTTTCGTACCGGGTACGTGAACTGGCGTTCGAGCAGATGAATAACGCCGAATATATCGAAGTGGAACCGGAACAGAAAACGGGCCACCGTATTAAAGAAGAGCTTTTCTACCCTTCTAACGAAGAAAAGATGCGTTTGTTGCAAACGCTGATCGAAGAAGAGTGGCCAGACAGAGCGATTATTTTCGCCAACACCAAACACCGTTGTGAAGATATCTGGGGTCACCTGGCGGCAGATGGTCATCGTGTTGGTCTGTTGACGGGCGATGTGGCGCAGAAAAAACGCCTGCGTATTCTTGATGAATTTACCCGTGGCGATCTGGATATTCTGGTTGCTACCGACGTTGCTGCTCGTGGTCTGCATATTCCGGCAGTGACGCACGTGTTTAACTACGATTTGCCCGATGACTGTGAAGATTACGTTCACCGTATCGGTCGTACTGGCCGCGCAGGCGCAAGCGGTCACTCTATCAGCCTGGCGTGTGAAGAGTATGCATTGAATTTGCCTGCTATTGAGACCTATATTGGTCACTCAATTCCGGTAAGCAAATACAATCCGGACGCATTGATGACCGATCTGCCAAAACCGCTGCGCCTCACGCGCCCGCGCACAGGCAATGGTTCGCGTCGTACTGGTGCTCCACGTAATCGTCGTCGTTCAGGTTAAATAAATAATGTCATACTCAAAATCATTCAAACTGTATCAAGATGGCAAGAGAATGAATCCCGATGCGCTTACTGTAGTAAGTGATTCGGGTGAAAGAATGCAGCCAACGCAGAGACAGATTGAAGGATGAAGAGTATGGGTTCCACCTCGTCGCTATATGCAGCTATTGATCTCGGTTCAAATAGTTTCCATATGCTGGTAGTGCGCGAGGTGGCTGGAAGTATCCAGACGCTGACGCGAATTAAACGTAAAGTGCGTCTGGCTGCTGGCCTGAACAGCGAAAATGCCCTGTCTAATGAAGCAATGGAGCGCGGCTGGCAATGTTTGCGCCTGTTTGCTGAACGTCTGCAAGATATCCCACCATCGCAAATTCGCGTTGTCGCTACGGCGACGTTACGACTTGCTGTCAATGCCGGTGATTTTATTGCTAAAGCGCAGGAAATCCTCGGTTGTCCAGTGCAAGTCATTAGTGGTGAAGAAGAAGCTCGCCTGATTTATCAGGGTGTTGCTCACACCACCGGCGGAGCCGATCAGCGCCTGGTCGTGGATATTGGCGGCGCGAGTACCGAACTGGTCACTGGCACAGGTGCACAGACCACGTCTTTGTTCAGCCTGTCGATGGGCTGCGTCACCTGGCTGGAACGTTATTTCGTCGATCGTAATCTCGGGCAGGAAAACTTTGTCGCAGCTGAACAAGCCGCACGTGAAGTTTTGCGTCCGGTTGCTGATGAACTGCGATATCACGGCTGGAAAGTGTGCGTTGGCGCTTCCGGCACCGTGCAGGCGTTACAGGAAATAATGATGGCGCAGGGGATGGATGAGCGCATTACCCTCGCGAAGTTGCAGCAACTGAAACAGCGCGCTATTCATTGTGGTCGGCTGGAAGAGCTGGAGATTGAAGGGTTAACGCTGGAACGCGCATTAGTATTCCCGAGTGGTCTGGCGATCCTGATAGCCATTTTTACCGAACTGAATATTCAGTGTATGACCCTGGCGGGCGGTGCTCTACGTGAAGGCCTGGTCTACGGCATGTTACATCTGGCGGTTGAGCAAGATATTCGCAGCCGAACACTGCATAATATTCAGCGCCGCTTTATGATTGATATTGATCAGGCTCAGCGCGTAGCCAGCGTTGCGGCTAACTTCTTCGATCAAGTGGAGAGTGAATGGCATCTTGAAGCGATTAGCCGCGATTTGCTAATTAGCGCCTGTCAACTTCATGAAATTGGTCTGAGCGTTGATTTCAAACAAGCGCCGCAACATGCCGCTTATCTCGTGCGTAATCTGGATCTTCCCGGTTTTACGCCTGCGCAGAAAAAGCTGCTGGCGACGCTATTGCTCAACCAGACGAATCCAGTCGATCTCTCATCGCTGCATCAACAAAATGCCGTACCGCCGCGCGTTGCGGAACAACTCTGTCGTTTACTGCGCCTGGCAATCATTTTTGCCAGCCGTCGCCGTGACGATTTAGTGCCGGAGATGACATTACAGGCCAACCATGAACAGTTGACCCTGACACTGCCGCAAGGTTGGCTGGCTCAGCACCCGCTGGGTAAAGAGATTATCGATCAGGAAATTGAGTGGCAGAGCTATGTCCACTGGCCGCTGGAAGTGCTTTAACGTGTAATGTGCCGGATGCGATGCTCACGCATCTTATCCGGCGATAATTCCGCTTTCCGGTGCCGTGATCATCCAATCCAACCAGCCCCAGACAATACGAATGGCTATTTGCCTCGTTTTGCTGCCATCATCGCTTTCAGATTCGCCAGATGGTTTTGCCCTTTCTGCATCCGTTCTTCGGCGCTGACCACTTTGCGCTCTTGTTCCCAAATCAAGTCATCCTGCGGTAATTCCAGCAGGAAGCGGCTCGGCTCCGGACGTACCAGCTCACCGTACTGACGACGCTCTTTACACAGCGTAAAGGTCAACTCTTTCTGGGCGCGGGTGATGCCGACATAGGCCAGCCGCCGCTCTTCATCGATATTATCCTCGTCGATGCTGCTTTGGTGCGGCAAAAATCCTTCTTCCATACCGACCATGTAGACATAAGGAAACTCCAGCCCTTTTGACGCGTGCAGAGTCATCAGTTGCACCTGATCAAGCTCTTCGTCACTCTCGCCACGTTCCATCATGTCGCGCAGAGTAAAGCGCGTCACCACCTGGGTGAGCGTCATCGGCTCATCCAGTTCGCTACCTTCCAGCATCTCCGTCATCCAGCTAAATAACTGGTTAACGTTCTTCATGCGCATTTCGGCGGCTTTCGGGCTGGGTGACGTTTCGTATAACCAGGATTCATAATCCATCCCGTGGATCAGATCGCGCACTGCGGCGACAGGCTCCCGCTCCGCCAGTCGCTGGATTTCCGCCAGCCAGTGAGTAAATCGGGTCAACGCTTCATAACCACGTCCACTCAGTGTCTGACTCAACCCCATATCAAAGCTGGCGGTAAACATACTTTTATTACGCGTCATCGCCCACTCACCCAGCTTTTTCAGCGTCGCCGGGCCAATCTCTCGCTTCGGCGTGTTAACGATACGCAGAAATGCGCTGTCATCGTCCGGGTTAGTCAGCACGCGCAGATAAGCCAGCAAATCCTTGATTTCAGGACGAGAGAAAAACGACGTACCACCGGATATTTTGTACGGGATGCGGTTTTGCATCAGGAATTTTTCAAACACCCGCGACTGATGGTTACCGCGATAAAGAATAGCGTAATCTTTGTACTGCGTTTTATTGACGAAGTGATGGGCGATCAGCTCGCCAGTAACGCGCTCGGCTTCATGTTCCTCGTTATTCGCGCTTAAAACTTTTAGCTCTGTGCCGTAACCCAGTTCGGAGAACAGACGCTTTTCAAAGACGTGCGGGTTATTGGCGATCAGGATGTTCGCCGCTTTCAAAATACGTCCGGAAGAGCGGTAGTTCTGCTCAAGCTTAATCACCTTCAACGCCGGGAAATCCTGGCTCAGCAGCACCAGGTTTTGCGGACGTGCGCCGCGCCAGGAGTAGATCGACTGGTCATCATCTCCCACCACGGTAAAGCGAGCGCGGCTGCCCACCAGCAGTTTCACCAGCTCATACTGGCTGGTGTTGGTATCCTGATACTCATCCACCAGCAGGTAGCGAATCTTGTTTTGCCAGCGTTCGCGTACTTCCACATTGCGTTGCAACAGCAATGTCGGCAATAAAATCAGATCGTCGAAGTCGAGAACATTGCACGCTTTCAGGTGCGCATCATACAGCCCATAACAATGGGCAAAAATGCGATCCCGCTCGCCTTTTGCCTCTGCCGCCGCCTGCGCAGGAGTTTTGAGATCGTTCTTCCAATTAGAGATGGTTGAAATCAGCTGTTGCAGGAGAACTTTGTCATCTTCAATCAGTCCTTCGGTCAACTCTTTGAGCAAAGCAAGCTGATCGGTATCGTCAAACAGCGAAAAGTTCGCTTTCATCCCTAACGCTGCATACTCGCGTTTGATGATATCCAGCCCCAGCGTGTGGAAGGTGGAGATCATCAGCCCACGAGCCTCTTTGCGCCCCAGCGTCTGCCCGACACGCTCTTTCATCTCGCGCGCTGCTTTATTGGTAAAGGTCACCGCTGCGATATGTCGCGCCTGATAACCGCAGCCACGGATCAGATGGGCGATTTTATTAGTGATCACACGAGTCTTGCCGGAACCCGCGCCCGCCAGCACCAGGCAGGGGCCGGTAACGAATTCGACAGCTTGTTGTTGGCCGGGGTTTAGACGCATAGAAAAATCGCTCAATGAAAGTCGGGAGGGGGAAATAACAGCGTGGTAGTATAGCCAGCCTCATCCTTACCACTCAAGGCACGATCATGGCAAAAACAGCAGCAGCACTGCATATCCTTGTAAAAGAAGAGAAACTGGCTCAGGAACTTCTGGAGCAGATCAAGAACGGCGCCGATTTTGGCAAGCTGGCGAAGAAACATTCCATTTGCCCGTCAGGCAAACGCGGCGGTGATTTAGGGGAATTTCGCCAGGGTCAGATGGTTCCGGCGTTTGATAAAGTGGTGTTCTCTTGTCCGGTGCTGGAGCCAACCGGCCCGCTGCATACCCAGTTCGGGTATCACATCATTAAGGTGCTGTACCGCAACTAACAGCAAGGCCTTCTCCCGGAGAAGGCCTTGAGTGTTTTCTCCCTCTCCCTGTGGGAGAGGGCATCAGCGCACACTTAACCCGCAACAGCAATACGTTTCATATCCGTCATATAGCCACGCAGTTTCTTACCTACCTGCTCAATTGCATGGCTGCGAATCGCATCATTTACATCACGCAGTTGCGCGTTATCTACCGCACCTTCTGGAATAGCTTTACCCAGATCGCCCGGCTGCAGCTCTGCCATAAACGGTTTCAGCAGCGGTACGCAAGCGTAAGAGAACAGATAGTTACCGTATTCTGCGGTATCAGAGATAACCACGTTCATTTCGTACAGACGCTTACGGGCGATGGTGTTGGCAATCAGCGGCAGCTCATGCAGTGATTCATAGTATGCCGACTCTTCAATGATGCCGGAATCAACCATGGTTTCGAACGCCAGCTCAACGCCCGCTTTCACCATCGCGATCATCAGCACGCCTTTATCGAAGTACTCCTGCTCGCCGATTTTACCTTCATACTGCGGTGCGGTTTCGAACGCGGTTTTGCCGGTCTCTTCACGCCAGGTCAGCAGTTTCTTATCATCATTAGCCCAGTCTGCCATCATGCCAGAGGAGAATTCACCGGAGATGATGTCGTCCATATGTTTCTGGAACAGCGGCGCCATGATCTCTTTCAGTTGTTCTGACAGCGCATAAGCACGCAGTTTCGCCGGGTTAGAGAGCCTGTCCATCATCAGGGTGATGCCGCCCTGCTTCAGGGCTTCGGTGATGGTTTCCCAGCCGAACTGAATCAGTTTTTCTGCATATGCCGGGTCGGTGCCCTCTTCCACCAGCTTGTCGAAGCACAGCAGAGAACCAGCCTGCAACATACCGCACAGGATAGTTTGCTCGCCCATCAGGTCTGATTTAACTTCCGCAACGAAAGAGGATTCCAGAACGCCGGCACGATGACCGCCTGTTGCTGCCGCCCAGGCTTTAGCGATCGCCATGCCTTCGCCTTTCGGATCGTTTTCCGGGTGAACGGCAATCAGCGTCGGTACGCCGAATCCACGTTTATACTCTTCACGCACTTCGGTGCCAGGGCATTTCGGCGCAACCATTACTACAGTGATGTCTTTACGGATCTGCTCGCCCACTTCGACGATGTTGAAACCATGCGAGTAACCCAGCGCAGCGCCATCTTTCATCAGCGGTTGAACGGAACGCACTACGTCAGAGTGCTGCTTGTCCGGCGTCAGGTTAACCACCAGATCCGCCTGCGGGATCAGTTCTTCGTAAGTACCTACCTTAAAACCGTTTTCAGTCGCTTTACGCCAGGACGCGCGCTTCTCAGCGATCGCTTCTTTACGCAGGGCGTAGGAGATATCGAGACCAGAATCACGCATGTTCAGGCCCTGGTTCAGACCCTGCGCGCCACAACCGACGATGACCACTTTTTTACCCTGAAGGTAGCTCGCGCCGTCAGCGAACTCGTCGCGCCCCATAAAGCGACATTTGCCCAGTTGTGCCAGCTGCTGGCGCAGATTCAGTGTATTGAAGTAGTTAGCCATGGTGATTCCTCGTGATGTTGTGCTTCTTATTGTTCGGTTCGCTGTTGAGCGAGAATGTCACCACATTACAACAGGAAATTTATTGCGGAAATTGATATATTCACAACGTCATATTGCAATTTCTGCAACGTCATAACCGGGGGTTAAGCCTGTGGATTTACGCGACCTGAAAATGTTTCTGCATCTGGCGGAAAGCCGCCATTTTGGCCGTAGCGCGCGGGCAATGCACGTCAGCCCCTCCACGCTTTCCCGACAGATTCAGCGCCTGGAAGAAGATCTCGGCCAACCGCTGTTTGTGCGCGATAACCGCACGGTAACGCTGACGGAAGCGGGCGAAGAGCTGCGTGTTTTCGCCCAGCAAACGTTGTTACAGTATCAGCAATTGCGCCACACCATCGACCAGCAAGGGCCGTCCCTCTCTGGCGAATTACATATTTTCTGTTCGGTGACTGCCGCTTACAGCCATCTGCCACCGATTCTCGACCGATTCCGCGCGGAGCATCCATCGGTGGAAATTAAGCTCACCACCGGTGATGCGGCGGATGCAATGGAAAAAGTGGTCACTGGAGAAGCAGATTTGGCGATTGCCGGGAAGCCGGAGACTCTGCCAGGCGCGGTGGCGTTTTCGATGCTGGAGAACCTGGCGGTGGTGCTGATCGCGCCCGCGCTGCCCTGCCCGGTGCGTAATCAGGTCTCAGTAGAACAACCGGACTGGTCGACGATTCCCTTCATCATGGCCGATCAGGGACCGGTACGCCGCCGTATTGAACTGTGGTTCCGACGCAATAAAATCAGTAACCCGATGATTTACGCCACGGTTGGCGGGCATGAAGCAATGGTATCGATGGTGGCGCTTGGCTGTGGTGTGGCGCTGCTGCCGGAAGTGGTACTGGATAACAGCCCGGAGCCAGTGCGTAATCGTGTGATGATTTTAGAGCGCAGCGATGAGAAAACGCCGTTTGAGCTGGGCGTTTGTGCGCAAAAAAAGCGGCTACATGAGCCGCTGATTGAGGCGTTCTGGAAGATTTTGCCGAACCATTAACCCGCCAAAAAGAACCTGAACGCCGGGTTATTGGTTTCGTCGTGGCAATCGTAGCCCAGCTCATTCAGCCGGGTTTCGAAATCCGGTTCATGATCGCCCAGCTCGAACGCTGCCAGTACACGCCCGTAGTCGGTGCCATGACTGCGATAGTGGAACAAAGAGATATTCCAGTGCGTCCCCAGCGTGTTGAGGAAGCGCAGCAGCGCGCCCGGTGATTCCGGGAATTCGAAGCTGTAGAGGCGTTCCTGCAACGGATGCGATGGACGCCCGCCAACCATATAGCGCACATGCAACTTCGCCATTTCGTCGTCGGAGAGATCAACCACGCTGTAGCCGCCGTCGCTGAGCATCTGCAAAATTTCTTTGCGCTCTTCAAGGCCGCGACTTAAGCGCACACCGACAAAAATACAGGCATCTTTAGCATCAGCGAAACGGTAGTTGAACTCTGTGACCGAGCGCCCGCCAAGCAACTGGCAGAACTTCAGAAAGCTGCCCTTCTCTTCCGGGATGGTCACCGCCAGCAACGCTTCACGCTGTTCGCCCAGTTCGCAGCGTTCCGAGACGTAGCGCAGACCGTGGAAGTTCACGTTGGCTCCAGAAAGAATATGCGCCAGCCGCTCACCGCGAATGTTGTGCTGAGCGATGTACTTTTTCATCCCCGCCAGCGCCAGCGCGCCAGACGGTTCCGCCACTGCGCGCACATCTTCGAATAAGTCTTTCATCGCTGCGCAGATGGCATCGCTATCGACGGTGATGATGTCGTCGAGATACTCCCGGCACAAACGGAAGGTTTCGTCGCCGATGCGTTTTACCGCAACACCTTCGGCGAATAGCCCCACGCGCGGCAGATCAACCGGATGACCCGCTTCCAGCGCCGCTTTCAGGCAGGCGGAATCTTCCGCTTCTACGGCGATCACTTTGATTTGCGGCATCAGCTGTTTGATCAGCACCGCCACGCCCGCAGCCAGACCACCGCCGCCGACTGGCACAAATACGCGGTCGAGATGAGCATCCTGCTGGAGCAGTTCCAGCGCCAGCGTGCCTTGCCCGGCGATCACCATCGGATGATCGAACGGCGGCACCCAGGTGAAGCCCTGCTGCTGCGACAGTTCGATCGCTTTAGCTTTCGCTTCATCAAAGTTCGCGCCGTGAAGCAGCACCTCACCGCCGAAGCCGCGCACCGCGTCGACTTTGATGTCGGCGGTAGCGGTTGGCATGACGATGAGCGCCTTCACACCTAACCGAGCGGAGGAGAACGCGACACCTTGCGCATGGTTACCCGCCGAGGCGGTGATCACACCGTGCGCTTTCTGTTCTTCCGTCAGACCTGCCATCATGGCATATGCGCCGCGCAGCTTGAAGCTGTGCACTGGCTGGCGGTCTTCGCGCTTCACCAGTATCACGTTATCAAGACGCGACGACAGTTTTTCCATTTTCTGTAGCGGCGTGACCTGTGCCGCTTCATAGACCGGCGCACGTAGCACCGCTCTTAAATATTCGGCACCTTCCGGGGTGCCTGACAGGGGTTGCGAGTCAGCCATTATTAACCCCCCAGTTTCGATTTATCGCGCACCGCACCTTTGTCGGCGCTGGTCGCCAGGCTGGCGTAGGCGCGCAAAGCAAAGGAAACCTGACGTTCACGGTTTTTCGGCGTCCAGGCTTTGTCGCCACGGGCTTCCTGCGCTTCACGACGCGCCGCCAGTTCGGCATCGCTTACCTGCAACTGAATGCCACGGTTCGGAATGTCGATGGCGATCAGGTCACCATCTTCAATCAGGCCAATGCTACCGCCGCTTGCCGCTTCCGGCGAGACGTGGCCGATGGAAAGGCCAGACGTACCGCCGGAGAAACGGCCGTCGGTGATCAGCGCACAGGCTTTGCCAAGCCCCATCGACTTCAGGAAGCTGGTTGGGTAGAGCATTTCCTGCATCCCCGGTCCGCCTTTCGGGCCTTCGTAGCGAATAACAACCACATCGCCAGCGACAACTTTACCGCCAAGAATCGCTTCTACCGCGTCATCCTGGCTTTCGTACACTTTCGCCGGGCCAGTGAATTTGAGGATGCTGTCATCGACGCCTGCCGTTTTAACGATGCAGCCATTTTCCGCGAAGTTACCGTAAAGTACCGCCAGGCCACCGTCTTTACTGTAGGCGTGCTCCAGCGAGCGGATGCAGCCGTTTGCGCGATCGTCATCGAGAGAATCCCAACGGCAATCCTGCGAGAATGCCTGTGTAGTGCGGATTCCAGCCGGGCCAGCGCGGAACATATTTTTCACCGCATCATCCTGAGTCAGCATGACATCGTATTGTTCCAGCGTTTGCGACAAGGTCAGGCCGAGTACGTTTTTCACATTGCGATTCAACAACCCGGCACGATCCAGTTCGCCGAGAATACCGATCACGCCACCAGCACGATGAACATCTTCCATATGGTATTTCTGGGTGCTCGGCGCAACTTTGCACAACTGCGGGACTTTACGCGAAAGTTTGTCGATATCACTCATGGTGAAGTCGATTTCCGCTTCTTGTGCCGCCGCCAGCAGGTGAAGAACCGTATTGGTAGAGCCGCCCATCGCGATATCCAACGTCATGGCGTTTTCAAACGCCGCTTTACTGGCGATATTACGTGGCAGTGCGCTTTCGTCGTTTTGCTCGTAGTAACGTTTGGTCAATTCAACAATGCGTTTACCGGCATTGAGGAACAGCTGCTTACGATCCGCGTGGGTTGCCAGTAGCGAGCCGTTGCCTGGCTGCGACAGACCCAGAGCTTCGGTCAGGCAGTTCATCGAGTTAGCGGTGAACATCCCGGAGCAGGAACCACAGGTTGGACAAGCCGAACGTTCAACCTGATCGCTCTGGGAGTCAGAAACTTTCGGATCTGCCCCCTGGATCATCGCATCAACCAGATCAAGCTTGATTAACTGATCGGATAGTTTGGTTTTCCCGGCCTCCATCGGACCACCGGAAACAAAGATCACCGGAATATTCAGGCGCAGGGAAGCCATCAGCATCCCCGGGGTGATTTTGTCACAGTTAGAGATGCAGACCATCGCGTCGGCGCAGTGGGCGTTGACCATATACTCAACAGAATCAGCGATCAGTTCGCGAGACGGCAGTGAATAAAGCATCCCCCCGTGACCCATGGCGATCCCATCATCCACCGCAATGGTGTTGAATTCTTTGGCAACGCCGCCAGCCGCTTCAATTTGTTCAGCGACCAGTTTACCGAGATCGCGCAGATGGACGTGCCCCGGTACAAATTGAGTGAACGAGTTCACAACAGCGATAATCGGCTTACCGAAATCAGCGTCGGTCATTCCAGTGGCGCGCCACAGCGCACGAGCACCCGCCATATTACGACCATGAGTGGTGGTGGCGGAACGGTACTTAGGCATACTTTATTTACTCCCAGTGTCTGTCTCGTAAATGGGACGGTGCGTGCCGTCCCATTTTTTGTATTTATTGATTAACCTGATCCAACCAGCCCCATTTATCTTCGGTTTCGCCGGTGAAGAGGCCGAAGAAGGCTTGCTGGATGCGTTTGGTGACCGGGCCACAACGGCCTTCGCCCACCTGAATACCGTCGACGCTGCGCACTGGCGTAATTTCAGCCGCTGTACCGGACATAAACACTTCATCTGCCAGATACAGCGATTCACGCGACAGCACCTGCTCACGCACTTCAATTCCCAGTTCTTTCGCCAGTTTGATGATGGCGTCACGGGTAATACCCGGCAGCGCGGATGAGGTAAACGGTGGGGTGAACAGCACGCCGTCTTTCACTTCAAACAGGTTTTCGCCTGCACCTTCAGAGATGTAACCATTCACATCCAGCGCGATACCTTCCTGATAACCGTGGCGGCGCGCTTCGCTGCCAACCAGCAGGGAAGAGAGGTAGTTCCCCCCCGCTTTCGCAGCGGTTGGAATGGTGTTTGGCGCCGCGCGGTTCCAGGAAGAAACCATCGCGTCGATCCCCTGCTCCAGTGCTTCCGCGCCCAGATAAGCTCCCCACGGGAAAGCGGCAATAATCACGTCGGTGGTGTATCCCGCTGGTGGGTTAACGCCCATGCCAACATCACCTACGAAGATCAGCGGACGGATATAGGCGCTGGTGAGATTGTTTTTACGGATCACTTCGCGGCAAGCTTCCATCAGCTCATCAATGCTCTGCAAAACCGGGAAGCGGTAAATTTTGGCAGAGTCATGCAGACGTTGCATATGCTCACGATGACGGAATACAACTGGACCTTTATGCGAGTCGTAGCAACGGATGCCTTCAAAAACCGAGGTGCCATAGTGCAGCGCATGAGACATCACATGCACCTTCGCGTCTTCCCAGCGAACCATCTCCCCATTGAACCAAATGTAATCAGCTTTCTTCGTGGTCATTTTTATATTCCTTTTGCGCTCAGGCGCGGATTTGTTGTGATGTGGTTGTGCTCTGGCAGATAGCAACGTGTGCGACGTCTACCAGTTTATTTAACTGACTAAACAGTAAGTCGACCGAACGCGGGCTGGCAACGGTCAATTCAATATTTATATTTTGTGCATCGCTGGCGGCAGCCATATTCATTGAGCAGACGTGGAAACCACGATGACGCACCACGCGTAAAACACGTTCTAAGGTTTCTGGATTGAAGCGAGCCGATACATTGACCTGATGTTGCATCATGATAATTTCTCCAACATTTCTGAATTACTGGCGCCAGGCGGCACCAGCGGCCAGACGTTCTCAAGTTCGTCGATTGAGACATGAAGCAGGTATGGCCCATCACTGTTCAGCATGGTGTCGAGTGCCGCTTCAACCTGGTCTTTACGGGTGATGTGTTGACCAGGGATGCCGAAGGCGCTGGCTAACATGAGGAAATCTGGGTTATCGGTAAGGGTGGTTTCGCTATATCGTTCCTGGAAAAACAGTTGCTGCCATTGTCGAACCATCCCTAACCGCTGGTTATCGAGTAAGACAATTTTCAACGGTAACTGCTTGCGTTTTACGGTGCCCAGCTCTTGTACATTCATCATGAAAGAACCGTCACCGGAGAGACAAACGACAGTATCGTTCGGTCGCGCGACTTGTGCGCCAACCGCCGCCGGTAAACCGAAGCCCATAGTGCCTAAACCGCTTGAAGTGATAAAATTTTCCGGGCGAGTGTGGGCGATGTGCTGCGCAGCCCACATCTGATGCTGCCCCACATCCGTGGTCACAACGCAATCCGCAGGTTTACGATCCGACAGTTGTTTTAACAACAACGGCGCGTAGATAGCATCTCCAGGATGATCGTAACGCCAGGCATGTTCACTACGCATTTGTGCGCAGTATTGCTGCCATTCATCGATATTTAACGATTGCTGTAACGCAGGCAACAGCATGTTTAAATCGCCTTGTAATGCCACATGCGCCTGACGCAGCTTGTTCATTTCTGCCGGGTCGATATCCATATGGATAACACTGGCGTGTGGTGCGAAGGTGTTAAGTTTGCCGGTAACCCGGTCATCAAAACGTGCTCCAACGGCGATCAGCATATCGCACTCCTGCACCGCGAAGTTCGCCGCTTTGGTGCCGTGCATCCCCAGCATCCCCAGATAGTACGGATAATCCGCATCGACTGCGCCCAGCCCTTTCAGCGTGCAGGTGGCAGGCATTTTTGTGGCAGCGAGAAATTCATGCAGAGCAGGAACCGCCTGCGCCATACCCACGCCGCCGCCAACATACAGCATCGGTTTTTGCGCTTTTGCCAGCATCTGGCGCGCTTGCTCGACTTCGGCATGTGGGAAAGTCACTTCGTTTTCAACGGTGGTGAACCAGGGTTCCAGATCGCCGCAGGCTAACTGGATATCTTTAGGGATATCGACCAGAACCGGACCGGGACGACCTGAGCTGGCGACATCAAACGCTTCGGCCATGATGCGTGGTAATTCTTCCAGCGACTGCACCAGGAAGCTGTGTTTGGTACAGGCTAACGACAATCCCAGGACATCAACCTCCTGAAATGCATCGGTGCCGATGAACGGTGCAGATACCTGACCGGTGATGGCAACGACAGGGATGGAATCTAACAGCGCGTCCGCAAGTCCGGTGATCAGGTTGGTTGCGCCAGGGCCAGAAGTGGCGATGCACACGCCCGTTTTACCGGTAGCACGGGCATAACCGATAGCCGCCATTACCGCGCCCTGTTCATGCCGGCACAGCAAGTGTTCTACGCCACCGTCATACAATGCATCGTAAACAGGCATAATTGCGCCACCCGGATAACCGAAAACGGTGTTCACACCCTGTGCCCGCAAAGCATGTACCACCCACTGTGCGCCATTCATAGTTAGTTCCCCGTCCTGAATGTTGAGAAACAGAATTTTGTGCTGTTATTCATTGCCTGCTCCTCGATTATGTTTTTAAGGTCAAAAAAAACCCCCGAACCTTTCGGTGCGGGGGTCTTAGTTCGTTAAGGCTTGATCTCTAAGCCTTTCCTCGTCCAAGTGCAGCCCCGCACGGTGGGATAATAATCACCACCACGCTAATCACGACCAGGCTAATCACTCGTAGAAGGGCTGTCATTTTGTCTTTTCTTGCATCTTGTTCGAAGGAATGCCTAAAGAGTTACCATAGATTTTGCGAATAGCACAAGATATTTTTTGGCCGCTTTTTATGACTCTCATAATAATTTCTATAAAAACCATTGTTTTTTATATAAAAATTTGTGAGTGAAAAAAATTCAATTTCCGTATAATTCTCGCGCTCTTCGAGTGGCAGTTTTTTGTGCTTTTTATTTTTGCGAGAGTGATTCCATCACTAATACAACTCAAATTACTTTGCACAAATAAACGGGAATCAGCCGCTAAATAACACAATTTCGCAGACTACAGCAGGGATCTCTTATGTTCATAATGGTGACTTAAGGAGGACTTATGTCACTGTCAATTGTTCATACTCGTGCCGCCCTGGGAGTCAATGCTCCCCCGATCACTGTTGAGGTACATATCAGTAAAGGTTTGCCAGGGTTAACAATGGTGGGCTTACCAGAAACAACGGTGAAAGAAGCTCGCGATCGCGTGCGCAGCGCCATTATCAATAGCGGATATGAATATCCGGCGAAAAAAATCACCATCAACCTTGCTCCTGCCGATCTGCCAAAAGAAGGGGGACGATATGATTTACCTATCGCCATTGCGTTGCTGGCGGCCTCAGAACAGCTTACAGCCAATAAGTTAGATGAATATGAATTAGTCGGAGAACTGGCGCTTACAGGCGCTCTGCGTGGCGTTCCAGGCGCAATCTCCAGTGCAACTGAAGCCATTAAGTCGGGCAGAAAAATTATCGTCTCGAAAGACAACGAAGATGAAGTGGGGTTAATTAACGGTGAAGGATGCCTGATAGCCGATCATCTGCAGGCTGTCTGTGCATTTCTGGAAGGTAAACACGCTCTCGAACGCCCGAAACCAACTGATGTAGTATCCCGTGCATTACAACATGATCTCAGTGATGTTGTCGGTCAGGAGCAAGGAAAGCGAGGACTGGAAATTACTGCTGCTGGCGGACACAACCTTTTATTGATTGGACCGCCGGGAACAGGCAAAACGATGCTCGCCAGCCGTATTAATGGCCTGTTGCCAGATTTAAGCAATGAAGAAGCACTGGAGAGTGCCGCAATATTAAGCCTGGTAAATGCCGAATCAGTGCAAAAACAATGGCGGCAGCGCCCGTTCCGCTCACCGCACCACAGTGCGTCGTTAACTGCGATGGTGGGCGGTGGCGCAATTCCCGGGCCTGGTGAAATTTCGCTGGCGCATAACGGCGTACTTTTTCTTGATGAACTACCTGAATTTGAACGGCGTACACTGGATGCCTTGCGGGAACCCATAGAGTCAGGGCAAATCCATCTTTCACGCACACGAGCAAAAATAACCTATCCAGCCCGTTTCCAGCTTGTTGCGGCGATGAATCCCAGCCCAACAGGACATTATCAAGGGAACCATAACCGCTGCACGCCGGAACAAACGCTGCGTTATCTCAACCGACTCTCCGGTCCCTTTCTTGACCGCTTTGACCTCTCACTGGAGATCCCGCTACCGCCACCCGGTATTTTGAGCAAAGCGGTCATTCAGGGGGAAAGCAGCGCCACCGTTAAACAACGCGTAATGGCCGCCAGAGAGCGCCAATTTAAGCGGCAGAATAAACTGAATGCCTGGCTGGATAGTCCGGAAATACGACAATTTTGCAAGCTTGAGAACGAGGACGCACAGTGGCTGGAAGAAACGCTGATCCATCTGGGATTATCTATTCGTGCCTGGCAGCGGTTACTGAAAGTATCAAGAACCATAGCTGATATTGATCAGTCTGACGTCATCACACGTCAGCATTTACAAGAGGCCGTAAGTTATCGGGCTATCGACCGTTTGCTCATCCATTTGCAAAAGCTGCTGACGTAAAAAAAGGGCATTTCGCCCTTTTTATTAATCGTCGGAATCGGTGTAGTCTTCAGCACCTTCGACCTGCGGTTTACCGCCGGAAAGAGTGTGAAAACGTTTTGGACGCTTGATACGCGTCATATACTTGGACCACACGCGTTCTGCTTCTGTCACTGGCTCACGTTCGCCACGGCATACTGCTACGAAGAGTTTCTCTTCCTCGGTAACCGGCTCGCGTTTGCCGAGATCCAGCTCATTGAAGGCATAACCATGACGTTCAAGCAGTTGTGCCTCTTTGATGGTGAAATCACCATGACGAGAGAATCCACGTGGATAATGTTTATTGTCGAAATATCGATTAGTCGTCGTAAAGCTTTCCGCCATCCTGCACGCTCCTAATTCTTTGACCGAGCTAGTTATGGCGCGGAGTATTAGTTACGCTTGACAGAGTGTAAAACAAAACATTTAAATCATAACGACAAATAATTTTGCGGAGAGCACTGTGGATACGGAATTGTTAAAAACTTTCCTGGAAGTTAGCCGAACGCGTCACTTTGGCCGAGCGGCTGAATCGCTCTATCTGACCCAGTCAGCAGTGAGCTTTCGGATCAGACAACTGGAAAATCAACTGGGTGTGAATCTTTTCACCCGTCACAGAAACAATATCCGTTTAACCGCTGCCGGTGAAAAGCTGTTGCCTTATGCAGAAACACTCATGAGCACCTGGCAGACCGCTCGTAAGGAGGTAGCGCATACCTCACGACATAATGAGTTTTCTATCGGTGCCAGCGCCTCGTTGTGGGAGTGTATGCTTAATCAGTGGCTGGGGCGCTTGTATCAAAATCAGGATGCCCATACAGGCTTACAGTTCGAAGCGCGAATTGCCCAGCGCCAATCTCTGGTAAAACAACTGCATGAACGCCAGCTTGATCTTCTTATTACTACTGAAGCGCCCAAAATGGATGAATTTAGTAGTCAGTTACTGGGGCATTTTACTTTAGCACTCTATACCAGTGCCCCTTCTAAGCTAAAAGGTGAGCTTAACTATCTCCGTCTGGAATGGGGGCCGGATTTTCAACAACATGAGGCTGGTTTGATCGGTGCTGATGAAGTTCCAATGCTAACAACCAGTTCTGCTGAACTGGCACAGCAACAGATTGCGATGCTTAATGGTTGCACATGGCTACCGGTGAGCTGGGCGCGTAAGAAAGGCGGGCTGCATACCGTTGTCGACAGCACAACTCTTTCACGTCCTCTTTATGCTATATGGCTGCAAAATAGCGATAAACACGCGTTGATTCGCGAACTATTGAAAATTAACGTGCTGGATGATGTGTATTAATCTGAATGGCTGGCAAGGATGCCGGTAGAAGGATTTACTTCGGAGAGGTTATTTCAGATAAAAAAAATCCTTAGCTTTCGCTAAGGATGATTTCTGGCAGGGGCGGAGAGACTCGAACTCCCAACACCCGGTTTTGGAGACCGGTGCTCTACCAATTGAACTACGCCCCTAATTAGGGTGGCGGAACGGACGGGACTCGAACCCGCGACCCCCTGCGTGACAGGCAGGTATTCTAACCGACTGAACTACCGCTCCACCGAATTCTTTTACAACCACCAGTTTTATGACCGGCTTACTGCTAAATTTGATGCCTGGCAGTTCCCTACTCTCGCATGGGGAGACCCCACACTACCATCGGCGCTACGGCGTTTCACTTCTGAGTTCGGCATGGGGTCAGGTGGGACCACCGCGCTACGGCCGCCAGGCAAATTCTGTTTATCAACACGTCTTATTCCGACCTGTCGATTTAATCTGTATCAGGCTGAAAATCTTCTCTCATCCGCCAAAACAGCTTCGGC
>NZ_PTRD01000030.1:0-50246 GCF_002965005.1 Escherichia sp. MOD1-EC7011 | reverse complement strand
ATTTTGAGGGCAACTGATGAAGCCCACTGTTTACGAACATTTTATTTTCCGGTTACACAGTTTCCTGATTTGACCTGCGTGAGAGGCGCCGGTTATTAATCATTTGAAACGTGAGCTACGGTCGAAAATATTATTTCAGTATGAATTAATATATATTTTTTTGGGGCCTTATAAGTAGCTGGTGCTTCTTTACAATGCGATTGTATAAAAAACTTTTTTAATATAATTAGTTATATCACTCGATGTACTACTGAATTATCAACTATTACTTTAAGGTTCAGTAGTCGTAAAGCTGTATCTCCAGATAACTAAATTTCTGACATCTTACAATATCATCATCTTCAAATAGTTAATTTTAGAATATTACACTGCTAAAACAGGTAAATTAAAGCAATCTATTAGATGTTGCAGAACAACCTTGATTCCAACGGCGAAATCGCTGCTGCTCATATGGAGCTGAATATCACTCAGTTCATGCTTGATGAGTCGATATCGCTATATCCATAGATAGGGGAGAGTACAATCGCATCAACGCCAATCACATGTGTTGCTTTCTTCATGGGGAATCCTTTGTAAGGCAGAGAGTTAATATTTTTTAGACAAGGTAGCGTGTATCCGAGAGTATCCGGTGTTTTCTAACGCCTGGTTATAATTCCGTTTGGTTGTTTCGTATCACTGCTATAACAATTTCTCTTGATTTTCAATCGTTGAGCGAATCATTGAATACCGATCGGGAAATATCAATACCATATATAATTTCTTTTGAAAATTCTTGTTCTATCTGACTATACCGAAGGTATCTATTTCTTTTCGTGATTATTGCCAGAAAAACAATAAGTGACGGATTTACAGTATGCTGCTCATAAAGACAACAATCAATTAACTTTGATAAAAATTTGTTATGTGAAATAGCAACAAATTGGCTACTCTAATCAATTAGGATTACAAAAAGTCGATAAGGCGGCTCTGTTAAATAAAATACTGGTTTTTTATCTATATATTTCCATGCCGGTAATTTTACTGTGTTATTTGGTTACAATAAATTAACAATAAAATTACTAGTGGCTCATGATTTACACATAATTAACATATCTGATTGATTTTGATATAAATCAATTTTTAATTCTTGAAAAAAATCTGCAAAACGAGATAAATTGTCGTAGATCAAATTGGTGAGATGGTGACAATTTCGCTATAAATTGATCACTGTCGAAAAATGCAATTTTGCTCAATAAAAACCTGTTTATTGTAAGGATTTTGCGGCGTAATATAATTACGGGATCAATTTGGTTTATTCATTAACATATTTGTAACCTTTTTATCATTGTCTTTCCTCTTTTGATGAAATGGCAACGGTAGGGGCGAGCAAATAATTTTGTATTGGGGCATGCGTGTGACCCTTTCTAACGGGGTTCACTCTCGGAGTCTTCATGCGATGAGCAAGGAGTCATGATGTTAGATATAGTCGAACTGTCGCGCTTACAGTTTGCCTTGACCGCGATGTACCACTTCCTTTTTGTGCCGCTGACGCTCGGTATGGCGTTCCTGCTGGCCATCATGGAAACGGTTTACGTCCTTTCCGGCAAACAGATTTATAAAGATATGACCAAGTTCTGGGGCAAGTTGTTTGGTATCAACTTTGCTCTGGGTGTGGCAACCGGTCTGACCATGGAGTTCCAGTTCGGGACTAACTGGTCTTACTATTCCCACTATGTAGGGGATATCTTCGGTGCGCCACTGGCAATCGAAGGTCTGATGGCCTTCTTCCTCGAATCCACCTTTGTAGGTCTGTTCTTCTTCGGTTGGGATCGTCTGGGTAAAGTTCAGCATATGTGTGTCACCTGGCTGGTGGCGCTCGGTTCAAACCTGTCCGCACTGTGGATTCTGGTTGCGAACGGCTGGATGCAAAACCCAATCGCGTCCGATTTCAATTTCGAAACTATGCGTATGGAGATGGTGAGCTTCTCCGAGCTGGTGCTTAACCCGGTTGCTCAGGTGAAATTCGTTCACACTGTAGCGTCTGGTTATGTGACTGGCGCGATGTTCATCCTCGGTATCAGCGCATGGTATATGCTGAAAGGTCGTGACTTCGCCTTCGCAAAACGCTCCTTTGCTATTGCTGCCAGCTTCGGTATGGCTGCCGTCCTGTCTGTTATTGTTCTGGGTGATGAATCTGGTTACGAAATGGGCGATGTGCAGAAAACCAAACTGGCTGCTATTGAAGCCGAGTGGGAAACGCAACCTGCGCCCGCCGCCTTTACTCTGTTTGGTATTCCTGATCAGGAAGAGCAGACGAACAAATTTGCGATCCAGATCCCTTACGCGCTGGGTATTATCGCAACGCGTTCCGTGGATACACCGGTTATCGGCCTGAAAGAACTGATGGTGCAGCACGAAGAACGTATTCGTAACGGGATGAAAGCGTACTCTCTGCTCGAACAACTGCGTTCTGGTTCCACCGATCAGGCTGTACGTGACCAGTTCAATAGCATGAAGAAAGACCTCGGTTACGGTCTGCTGCTGAAACGCTATACGCCAAACGTGGCAGATGCGACTGAAGCGCAGATTCAACAGGCAACCAAAGACTCCATTCCACGTGTAGCGCCGCTGTACTTCGCGTTCCGTATCATGGTGGCGTGTGGCTTCCTGCTGCTGGCAATTATTGCGCTCTCCTTCTGGAGTGTCATCCGCAACCGCATTGGCGAGAAAAAATGGCTGCTGCGCGCTGCGCTGTACGGTATTCCGCTGCCGTGGATTGCTGTAGAGGCGGGCTGGTTCGTTGCTGAATATGGTCGTCAACCGTGGGCTATCGGTGAAGTGTTGCCTACCGCAGTAGCGAACTCGTCGCTGACTGCAGGCGATCTCATCTTCTCGATGGTGCTGATTTGCGGCCTGTATACCCTGTTCCTGGTGGCAGAATTGTTCTTAATGTTCAAATTTGCACGCCTTGGCCCAAGCAGCCTGAAAACCGGTCGCTATCACTTTGAGCAGTCTTCAACGACTACTCAGCCGGCACGCTAAGACAGGAGTCGTCAAATGATCGATTATGAAGTATTGCGTTTTATCTGGTGGCTGCTGGTTGGCGTTCTGCTGATTGGTTTTGCAGTCACTGACGGTTTCGACATGGGGGTGGGGATGCTCACCCGTTTCCTCGGTCGTAACGACACCGAGCGTCGAATTATGATTAACTCTATCGCGCCACACTGGGACGGTAACCAGGTATGGCTGATCACCGCAGGCGGCGCGCTGTTCGCTGCCTGGCCGATGGTCTATGCCGCTGCGTTCTCCGGCTTCTATGTCGCGATGATCCTCGTGCTGGCGTCTTTGTTCTTCCGTCCGGTCGGTTTTGATTACCGTTCCAAGATTGAAGACACCCGTTGGCGCAACATGTGGGATTGGGGCATCTTCGTAGGTAGCTTTGTTCCACCGCTGGTGATTGGCGTAGCATTCGGTAACCTGTTGCAGGGCGTACCGTTCAACGTGGATGAGTATTTGCGTCTGTATTACACCGGTAACTTCTTCCAGTTGCTTAACCCGTTCGGCCTGCTGGCAGGTGTGGTGAGCGTAGGGATGATCATTACTCAGGGCGCGACCTATCTGCAGATGCGTACCGTGGGCGAACTGCACCTGCGTACCCGTGCAACAGCTCAGGTGGCGGCGCTGGTGACACTGGTCTGCTTCGCACTGGCTGGCGTATGGGTGATGTACGGTATCGACGGTTATGTCGTTAAATCGACAATGGATCATTACGCAGCATCTAACCCGCTGAATAAAGAAGTTGTTCGTGAAGCTGGCGCATGGTTGGTGAACTTCAACAATATGCCGATTCTGTGGGCTATTCCGGCGCTGGATGTTGTTCTGCCGCTGCTGACCATCCTGACTGCACGTATGGATAAAGCCGCGTGGGCGTTTGTGTTCTCCTCCCTGACGCTGGCCTGTATCATCCTGACTGCCGGTATTGCAATGTTCCCGTTTGTGATGCCGTCCAGCACCATGATGAACGCAAGTCTGACAATGTGGGATGCAACTTCCAGCCAGCTGACGCTTAACGTCATGACCTGGGTTGCGGTGGTTCTGGTTCCGATCATTCTTCTCTACACCATCTGGTGTTACTGGAAAATGTTCGGACGTATCACCAAAGAAGATATTGAACGTAACACCCACTCTCTGTACTAAGTAAGGAGCTAATAATGTGGTATTTCGCATGGATTCTGGGAACGCTTCTTGCCTGTTCATTTGGGGTAATCACCGCGCTGGCGCTTGAGCACGTCGAATCAGGTAAAGCCGGTCAAGAAGACAGCTAATGAGCAAGATTATCGCAACCTTGTATGCGGTAATGGACAAGCGCCCTCTGCGGGCGCTTTCCTTCGTGATGGCGCTTCTGTTAGCAGGATGTATGTTTTGGGATCCATCACGTTTCGCCGCGAAGACCAGTGAACTGGAAATCTGGCATGGTTTATTGCTGATGTGGGCCGTCTGTGCTGGCGTGATTCACGGCGTGGGTTTTCGTCCGCAGAAGGTTCTTTGGCAAGGGATTTTTTGCCCACTGCTTGCCGATATTGTTCTCATTGTCGGGCTGATTTTCTTCTTCTTTTAAATCAGAATTCTCTTTAAAAATTTATGGACCTTCAACAGTCCATAAATTTTTACGCTCCCTTAACTTGCCCTCATTCCCAAACCTCAATCGCACGCGTATAGTAGCAGCGTTTAAAAGTTCTAACTTTTGTTGCATTACCGGGATGTAAAGTGAATACAACGCTGTTTCGATGGCCGGTTCGCGTCTACTATGAAGATACCGATGCCGGTGGTGTGGTGTACCACGCCAGTTACATCGCTTTTTATGAAAGAGCACGCACAGAGATGCTGCGTCACCATCACTTCAGTCAACAGGCGCTGATGGCTGAGCGTGTTGCCTTCGTGGTACGTAAAATGACGGTGGAATATTACGCACCTGCACGGCTCGACGATATGCTCGAAATACAGACTGAAATAACATCAATGCGTGGCACCTCTTTGGTTTTCACGCAACGTATTGTCAACGCTGAGAATACTCTGCTGAATGAAGCCGAGGTTCTGATTGTTTGCGTTGACCCACTCAAAATGAAGCCTCGTGCGCTTCCTAAGTCTATTGTCGCGGAGTTTAAGCAGTGACTGACATGAATATCCTTGATTTGTTCCTGAAGGCTAGCCTTCTGGTTAAACTTATCATGTTGATTTTGATTGGTTTTTCAATCGCATCCTGGGCCATTATTATCCAGCGGACCCGTATTCTGAACGCTGCGGCGCGTGAAGCCGAAGCGTTTGAAGATAAATTCTGGTCTGGAATCGAACTTTCTCGCCTCTATCAGGAGAGCCAGGGAAAACGGGATAATCTCACTGGTTCGGAACAAATCTTTTACAGCGGGTTCAAAGAATTTGTGCGCCTGCATCGTGCCAATAGCCATGCGCCGGAAGCCGTAGTAGAAGGGGCCTCACGAGCGATGCGTATCTCGATGAACCGTGAACTGGAAAATCTGGAAACGCACATTCCATTCCTCGGTACGGTAGGTTCCATCAGCCCATATATTGGTCTGTTTGGTACAGTCTGGGGGATCATGCATGCCTTTATCGCTCTTGGCGCAGTGAAGCAGGCAACGCTGCAAATGGTTGCGCCCGGTATCGCAGAAGCGTTGATTGCGACGGCAATTGGTCTGTTCGCCGCAATTCCAGCGGTAATGGCTTATAACCGCCTCAACCAGCGCGTAAACAAACTGGAACTGAATTACGACAACTTTATGGAAGAGTTTACCGCGATTCTGCACCGCCAGGCGTTTACCGTTAGCGAGAGCAACAAGGGGTAAGCCATGGCCAGAGCGCGTGGACGAGGTCGTCGCGATCTCAAGTCCGAAATCAACATTGTTCCGTTGCTGGACGTACTGCTGGTGCTGTTGCTGATCTTTATGGCGACAGCGCCCATCATTACCCAGAGCGTGGAGGTCGATCTGCCAGACGCTACTGAATCGCAGGCGGTGAGCAGTAACGATAACCCGCCAGTGATTGTTGAAGTGTCTGGTATTGGTCAGTACACCGTGGTGGTTGAGAAAGATCGTCTGGAGCGTTTACCCCCAGAGCAGGTGGTGGCGGAAGTGTCCAGCCGTTTCAAGGCTAATCCGAAAACGGTCTTTCTGATCGGTGGCGCAAAAAATGTGCCTTACGATGAAATAATTAAAGCACTGAACTTGTTACATAGTGCGGGTGTGAAATCGGTTGGTTTAATGACGCAGCCTATCTAAGCATCTGCGTTTCCCTTGCTTGAAAGAGAGCGGGTAACAGGCGAACAGTTTTTGGGAACCGAGAGTGTCAAAGGCAACCGAACAAAACGACAAGCTCAAGCGGGCGATAATTATTTCAGCAGTGCTGCATGTCATCTTATTTGCGGCGCTGATCTGGAGTTCGTTCGATGAGAATATAGAAGCTTCAGCCGGAGGCGGCGGTGGTTCGTCCATCGACGCGGTAATGGTTGACTCAGGTGCGGTAGTTGAGCAGTACAAACGTATGCAAAGCCAGGAATCAAGCGCGAAGCGTTCCGAAGAGCAGCGCAAGATGAAGGAACAGCAGGCTGCTGAAGAACTGCGTGAGAAACAAGCGGCTGAACAGGAACGCCTGAAGCAACTTGAGAAAGAGCGGTTAGCTGCTCAGGAACAGAAAAAGCAGGCTGAAGAAGCCGCTAAACAGGCCGAGTTAAAGCAGAAGCAAGCGGAAGAGGCGGCAGCGAAAGCGGCAGCAGATGCCAAAGCGAAGGCCGAAGCGGATGCCAAAGCAGCCGCAGAAGCTGCGAAGAAAGCGGCTGCAGACGCGAAGAAAAAAGCGGAAGCAGAAGCCGCTAAAGCTGCTGCGGCGCTGAAGAAGAAGGCGGAAGCAGCAGAAGCCGCAGCAGCAGAAGCGAGAAAAAAAGCGGCTGCCGAAGCTGCTGAAAAAGCGAAGGCCGAAGCTGAGAAGAAAGCAGCGGCAGAAAAAGCTGCTGCTGATAAGAAAGCGGCAGCAGAGAAAGCCGCAGCAGAGAAAAAAGCAGCAGAAAAAGCGGCTGCTGAAAAAGCGGCTGCTGAAAAGGCTGCTGCTGATAAGAAAGCAGCTGCAGAAAAAGCCGCCGCAGACAAAAAAGCGGCAGCGGCAAAAGCAGCCGCTGAAAAAGCCGCTGCAGCAAAAGCTGCCGCAGAGGCAGATGATATTTTCGGTGAGCTAAGCTCTGGTAAGAATGCACCGAAAACCGGTGGTGGTGCGAAAGGGAACAATGCTTCGCCTGCCGGGAGTGGTAATACTAAAAACAATGGCGCATCAGGGGCCGATATCAATAACTATGCCGGGCAGATTAAATCTGCTATCGAAAGTAAGTTCTATGACGCATCGTCCTATGCAGGCAAAACCTGTACGCTGCGCATAAAACTGGCGCCAGATGGTATGTTACTGGATATCAAACCTGAAGGTGGCGATCCCGCACTTTGTCAGGCTGCGTTGGCAGCAGCTAAACTTGCGAAGATCCCGAAACCACCAAGCCAGGCAGTATATGAAGTGTTCAAAAACGCACCATTGGACTTCAAGCCGTAATCGCGATGTTGACCGTCACGGCGGTTAACATCAAACATCGGTTGTCGCTGGGTTCTGGTAGTTTTGTGTATTTGAGTTTGTTAACATTCTGCTAAATTATCGTGGGCTATCTGTCCAGATAAGGGAGATATGATGAAGCAGGCATTACGAGTAGCATTTGGTTTTCTCATACTGTGGGCATCAGTTCTGCACGCTGAAGTCCGCATTGTGATCGACAGCGGTGTAGATTCCGGTCGTCCTATTGGTGTAGTTCCTTTCCAGTGGGCAGGCCCTGGCGCGGCACCCGAAGATATTGGTGGCATCGTTGCTGCTGACTTGCGTAACAGCGGTAAGTTTAATCCGTTAGATCGCGCTCGTCTGCCACAGCAGCCGGGTAGTGCGCAAGAAGTTCAACCTGCTGCATGGTCTGCATTGGGCATTGATGCTGTCGTTGTAGGTCAGGTCACTCCGAATCCTGACGGCTCTTACAATGTTGCTTATCAGCTGGTTGATACCGGCGGTGCGCCGGGTACTGTACTTGCTCAGAACTCATATAAAGTTAACAAGCAATGGCTGCGTTATGCTGGTCATACCGCCAGTGACGAAGTGTTTGAAAAACTGACCGGCATTAAAGGTGCGTTCCGTACCCGTATTGCCTACGTTGTTCAGACCAATGGCGGTCAGTTCCCGTATGAACTGCGCGTATCTGACTATGACGGTTACAACCAGTTTGTGGTTCATCGCTCACCGCAGCCGCTGATGTCTCCGGCGTGGTCACCGGATGGCTCTAAACTGGCATATGTCACCTTCGAAAGCGGTCGTTCCGCGCTGGTCATCCAGACGCTGGCAAATGGCGCTGTACGTCAGGTAGCTTCATTCCCTCGTCACAATGGTGCGCCTGCATTCTCGCCAGACGGCAGCAAACTGGCATTCGCTCTGTCGAAAACCGGTAGCCTGAACCTGTACGTAATGGATTTGGCTTCTGGTCAGATTCGTCAGGTGACTGATGGTCGCAGCAACAACACCGAACCGACCTGGTTCCCGGACAGCCAGAACCTGGCCTTCACTTCTGACCAGGCCGGTCGTCCGCAGGTTTATAAAGTGAACATTAACGGCGGTGCGCCACAACGTATTACCTGGGAAGGTTCTCAGAACCAGGATGCGGATGTCAGCAGCGACGGTAAATTTATGGTAATGGTCAGCTCCAATGGTGGACAGCAGCACATTGCCAAACAAGATCTGGTAACGGGAGGCGTACAAGTTCTGTCGTCAACGTTCCTGGATGAAACGCCAAGTCTGGCACCTAACGGCACTATGGTAATCTACAGCTCTTCTCAGGGGATGGGATCCGTGCTGAATTTGGTTTCTACAGATGGGCGTTTCAAAGCGCGTCTTCCGGCAACTGATGGACAGGTCAAATTCCCTGCCTGGTCGCCGTATCTGTGATAATAATTAATTGAATAGTAAAGGAATCATTGAAATGCAACTGAACAAAGTGCTGAAAGGGCTGATGATCGCTCTGCCTGTTATGGCAATTGCGGCATGTTCTTCCAATAAGAACGCCAGCAATGACGGCAGCGAAGGCATGCTGGGTGCCGGCACTGGTATGGATGCGAACGGCGGCAACGGCAATATGTCTTCCGAAGAGCAGGCTCGTCTGCAAATGCAACAGCTGCAGCAGAACAACATCGTTTACTTCGATCTGGACAAGTACGATATCCGTTCTGATTTCGCTCAAATGCTGGATGCACACGCAAACTTCCTGCGTAGCAACCCGTCTTACAAAGTCACCGTAGAAGGTCACGCGGACGAACGTGGTACTCCGGAATACAACATCTCCCTGGGTGAACGTCGTGCGAACGCCGTTAAGATGTACCTGCAGGGTAAAGGCGTTTCTGCAGACCAGATCTCCATCGTTTCTTACGGTAAAGAAAAACCTGCAGTACTGGGTCATGACGAAGCGGCATACTCCAAAAACCGTCGTGCGGTACTGGTTTACTAAGAGAATTGCATGAGCAGTAACTTCAGACATCAACTATTGAGTCTGTCGTTACTGGTTGGTATAGCGGCCCCTTGGGCCGCTTTTGCTCAGGCACCAATCAGTAGTGTCGGCTCGGGCTCGGTCGAAGACCGCGTCACTCAACTTGAGCGTATTTCTAATGCTCACAGCCAGCTTTTAACCCAACTCCAGCAACAACTCTCTGATAATCAGTCCGATATTGACTCCCTGCGTGGTCAGATTCAGGAAAATCAGTATCAACTGAATCAGGTCGTGGAGCGGCAAAAGCAGATCCTGTTGCAGATCGATAGCCTCAGCAGCGGTGGCGCAGCGGCGCAATCAACCAGCGGCGATCAAAGCGGTGCTGCGGCATCAACGACGCCAACAGCTGATGCAGGTACTGCGAATGCTGGCGCGCCGGTGAAAAGCGGCGATGCAAACACGGATTACAATGCAGCTATTGCGCTGGTACAGGATAAATCCCGCCAGGATGACGCAATGGTGGCATTTCAGAATTTCATCAAAAATTACCCTGATTCAACTTACCTGCCAAACGCCAATTATTGGCTGGGTCAGTTAAACTACAACAAGGGTAAGAAAGATGATGCGGCTTACTATTTTGCTTCGGTGGTGAAAAACTATCCGAAGTCACCGAAGGCTGCGGATGCGATGTTTAAAGTTGGCGTCATCATGCAGGACAAAGGTGACACCGCGAAAGCGAAAGCCGTGTACCAGCAGGTTATCAGTAAATACCCTGGGACTGATGGCGCAAAACAGGCGCAAAAACGTCTGAACGCGATGTAATGCATAACACACGACCAGAAGTCGCATTATTTCTGGTCGTGTCGTGCGAATCATAAGCAGTTGAGTGATCTACATCGAAATTTTTGTTGCGCTCAAATCTGAAATCAGTAATATATGCCGCCGTTGCCACGGGATATCAAACAACTCGAAAGCAACGCAAAAGTGGGTCGTTAGCTCAGTTGGTAGAGCAGTTGACTTTTAATCAATTGGTCGCAGGTTCGAATCCTGCACGACCCACCACTTTAAGTAGTATCCAGCGTAGTATCGGGTGATTAGCTCAGCTGGGAGAGCACCTCCCTTACAAGGAGGGGGTCGGCGGTTCGATCCCGTCATCACCCACCACCGGGTCGTTAGCTCAGTTGGTAGAGCAGTTGACTTTTAATCAATTGGTCGCAGGTTCGAATCCTGCACGACCCACCACTAATTACGGTGGGTTCGGTGGAAGTAGTTTGTAGTATCCAGCGCAGTATCGGGTGATTAGCTCAGCTGGGAGAGCACCTCCCTTACAAGGAGGGGGTCGGCGGTTCGATCCCGTCATCACCCACCACTCGGGTCGTTAGCTCAGTTGGTAGAGCAGTTGACTTTTAATCAATTGGTCGCAGGTTCGAATCCTGCACGACCCACCAATTTTAATATTGGCATCAAGTAAAAAATCTTTCAGGTAACACCCGTATGGGTCGTTAGCTCAGTTGGTAGAGCAGTTGACTTTTAATCAATTGGTCGCAGGTTCGAATCCTGCACGACCCACCAATTTAAAGGTGGTTACTGGTAGAGAACGTGAAGGATAACGTTGCGTTAGCAACGGCCCGAAGGGCGAGACGAAGTCGAGTCATCCTGCACGACCCACCATCCTGAATGATTAAAGCAGCATAATCCCGCAAGGGGTCGTTAGCTCAGTTGGTAGAGCAGTTGACTTTTAATCAATTGGTCGCAGGTTCGAATCCTGCACGACCCACCAATGTAAAAAAGCGCCCTAAAGGCGCTTTTTTGCTATCTGCGATATTCAAAGATTCGAACCTGCAGCAGGTTCGAGTTGAGCGCAGCGAAACAACGGAGCCGCTCGCGGCGACGACCCGAAGGGCGAGCGAAGCGAGTCATCCTGCACGACCCACCAATGTAAAAAAGCGCCCTAAAGGCGCTTTTTTGCTATTCAGGCATTCCACAATTTCAATTCTTAACCCTGATGACATACTTTGCGCTTGCTGCGTAAGCAACTCTACGTCGGTGGAAATAAGATACCTGGCATTACATCCGACATCTCATACGTAATTCGAGTGACTTTTCCCCACTGTTCGGCTATTTTGTTTAGCATATAAAACAAATCAAACCGATAACGGCGAACATCACGCTTTATATCGGTTTAAATGTTAAGCCTGTAAAACGAGATGGTAAGATGAGCGTGATGTTTGATCCTGAAGCGGCGATTTATCCCTTCCCCCCGAAGCCGACGCCGTTAAGCATTGATGAGAAAGCGTATTACCGTGAGAAAATAAAACGTCTGCTAAAAGAACGTAATGCGGTGATGGTTGCCCACTACTATACCGATCCTGAAATTCAACAACTGGCAGAAGAAACGGGGGGTTGTATTTCTGATTCTTTAGAAATGGCGCGCTTTGGTGCCAAACATCCCGCTTCAACGCTACTCGTAGCCGGGGTGAGATTTATGGGAGAAACCGCCAAAATTCTCAGCCCGGAAAAAACAATTCTGATGCCGACACTTCAGGCTGAATGTTCACTGGATCTCGGCTGCCCAATTGAAGAATTTAACGCATTTTGTGATGCCCATCCCGATCGCACTGTCGTGGTCTACGCTAACACTTCTGCTGCAGTAAAAGCGCGTGCAGACTGGGTGGTGACTTCAAGTATTGCTGTTGAACTCATTGATCATCTGGATAGTCTGGGTGAAAAACTCATCTGGGCACCAGACAAACACCTGGGGCGTTACGTACAAAAGCAGACGGGGGCAGATATTATATGCTGGCAAGGTGCCTGCATTGTGCATGATGAGTTTAAGACTCAGGCGTTAATCCGTTTACAAAAACAACACCCTGATGCAGCTATACTGGTGCATCCGGAATCACCACAAGCCATTGTCGATATGGCGGATGCGGTCGGTTCCACAAGTCAGTTGATCAATGCTGCGAAAACATTGCCGCATCGGCGCCTTATTGTGGCGACTGACCGGGGTATCTTCTACAAAATGCAGCAGGCAGTGCCAGACAAAGAGTTACTGGAAGCACCAACCGCTGGCGAGGGAGCAACTTGCCGTAGCTGCGCGCATTGCCCGTGGATGGCCATGAATGGCCTTCAGGCCATCGCAGAGGCATTAGAACAGGAAGGAAGCAATCACGAGGTTCATGTTGATGAAAGGCTGCGAGAGAGGGCGCTAGTGCCGCTCAATCGTATGCTGGAATTTGCGGCTACACTACGTGGATAACGAATAATAAGGCGTCACGTTACGCTTTGGGGGAAAGATGGATTTTTTTAGTGTACAGAATATCCTGGTACATATACCAATAGGGGCGGGCGGTTATGATCTCTCATGGATCGAAGCGGTAGGCACGATCGCCGGGTTGCTGTGTATTGGCCTTGCCAGTCTGGAGAAGATCAGCAACTACTTCTTTGGCCTGATCAACGTCACCTTGTTTGGCATTATTTTCTTTCAGATTCAGCTGTATGCCAGCCTGCTATTACAGGTGTTTTTCTTTGCCGCGAATATTTACGGCTGGTATGCGTGGTCGCGACAAACCAGTCAGAACGAGGCGGAGTTGAAAATTCGCTGGTTACCATTGCCGAAGGCATTAACCTGGCTGGCGGTTTGTGTCATTGCTATTGGTCTGATGACGGTATTTATCAATCCGGTGTTTGCATTTTTGACCCGCGTGGCAGTCATGATCATGCAAGCATTAGGATTACAGGTTGCGATGCCTGAACTGCAACCGGACGCCTTCCCGTTCTGGGATTCCTGCATGATGGTACTCTCCATCGTGGCAATGATTCTGATGACGCGGAAATACGTCGAAAACTGGTTGCTGTGGGTCATTATTAACGTAATTAGCGTGGTGATTTTCGCCTTGCAGGGCGTCTATGCCATGTCGCTGGAGTATCTGATCCTGACGTTTATTGCCCTCAACGGCAGCCGAATGTGGATCAACAGCGCACGCGAAAGAGGTTCACGCGCGCTGTCCCATTAATGGTGATGATGTGAATGGCCAGACACCCCTTCATTCAGGTGGCAGTCTGGCCCATGACAAGGTTGATATTCCATCTGGATGGTGGCGTGCTCAATCTGATAGTGATCCATCAGATAATGTTGGATCTTGTCCAACAACGCATCGTGATCGTGTGGCGGGATCACCTGCACATGCAACGTCATTACTGGTTTCTCACCTACCATCCACACGTGTACATGATGCACATTTCGGACTTCCGGAATTTCCCGACACATACGGCGCTTGAGTTCAGCGATATCCAGCGACACCGGTGCACCTTCAAGTAATTCATTCACGCTGTCTTTCAATAATCGCCACGCGCTGCGCAGAACCAGAAGCGACACCAGTATCGAGAGAATGGGGTCAGCAGGCGTCCAGCCGGTCCAGATAATAATCAACGCGGCAACGATAGCACCAACCGAACCCAGAAGATCTCCCAGTACATGCAGTGCCGCTGCGCGCACATTGAGGTTTTTCTCTTCGCTGCCGTGATGAAGTAACCAGAAAGAAAGTATATTTGCCAGCAACCCAGCCACGGCAATTGCCATCATCATGCCGCCCTCGACCGGACGCGGCGTGCGGAAGCGTTCTATCGCCTCCCAGACAATCAAAATGGTAATCACCACCAGGGCGATGGCATTCACAAACGCCGCGAGCGTGGTCAATCTTAGCCAACCGAAAGTGTGGCGGATGGTGGGAGGACGACGTGAAAATTGTACGGCAAGCAGGGCGAAAAGCAGGGCGGCAGTATCGGTCAACATATGACCCGCGTCGGCCAGCAACGCCAGAGAGCCTGAGAGAAAACCGCCAATAACCTCAACCAGCATAAACCCGGCAGTCACGCCGAAAGCATACAACAAGCGACGAGCATTATTATCTTCTGGCAGGTGTGAGGAAGCGTGTGAGTGTGAGTGCGCCATGACGAGTCATCCCTTAATTTATCTCACTTAACTTTATGACATCATACTGCTTTTAGAAGGGAAAAATTAAAAAGGAGAGCCTCCGCTCTCCCATTATCAGCCATATATCCAGGCTTACTGCGTAGTACCGTCGGTTTTGGTATCGACATCATTGTTGATGCCATCACCGGTTTGTACTTTTTTATTAATGTCCGGGCAGCGACCATCTTTGCACATCGTATTTTTGTGCTCTTCATCTTTGGTCATGCCGTCATTGTCCATTGATGAACCGTTCGGGTGCAGCATGGTGCCGCCTGAGTTGTTATTAACCCCGCTATTATCAACGTTATTTGGTGCGACATTTTCACGGGCGTCCGGGGCAACCTGACCCGCATCAGCTGCGGCGTTTGCCTGGCCATTATTGGTTTGCGCTCCGCTATCGGCAGCCAGCGCGGCACCGCTGGCAAGGCTTAGAGTGGCAGTCAGAAATAGTGTGGCCAGTTTTGTCATTTTCATAGGATGCTCCTGTTATGGTCGTTATGTCGGATAACCTCTTCCAACAGTGCATTTGCAGGTGAATATCAGGTAATGGTTTAAGATTTCAGCCAGAAGAATAAATCCAGCAGAGAATCTTGAAAAAATTAATAAACAGAGACGTTACAGTTAGAAATTGTAGGTCAGATCTCGTTTTTCGCGACAATCTGGCGTTTTTCTTGCTAATTCCAGGATTAATCCGTTCATAGTGTAAAACCCCGTTTACACATTCTGACGGAAGATATAGATTGGAGGGATTGCATTCACCAAGATAAGTATGGCAACACTGGAACAGACATGAATTATCAGAACGACGATTTACGTATCAAAGAAATCAAAGAGTTACTTCCACCTGTCGCACTGCTGGAAAAATTCCCTGCTACCGAAAATGCCGCGAATACGGTTGCCCATGCCAGAAAAGCGATCCATAAGATCCTGAAAGGTAATGATGAACGCCTGTTGGTGGTGATTGGCCCGTGTTCTATTCATGATCCCGTCGCGGCTAAAGAGTATGCCACTCGCTTGCTGGCGCTGCGTGAAGAGCTGAAAGATGAGCTGGAAATCGTTATGCGCGTCTATTTTGAAAAGCCGCGCACCACGGTGGGCTGGAAAGGGCTGATCAACGATCCGCATATGGACAACAGCTTCCAGATCAACGACGGTTTGCGCATTGCCCGTAAGTTGCTGCTCGATATTAACGACAGTGGTCTGCCAGCGGCGGGTGAATTTCTCGATATGATCACCCCGCAGTATCTCGCTGACCTGATGAGTTGGGGCGCAATTGGTGCACGTACAACCGAATCTCAGGTTCACCGCGAACTGGCGTCCGGTCTTTCTTGCCCGGTAGGTTTCAAAAATGGCACCGACGGTACGATTAAAGTGGCTATCGATGCTATTAATGCCGCCGGTGCGCCGCACTGCTTCCTGTCTGTAACCAAATGGGGGCATTCGGCGATTGTGAATACCAGCGGTAACGGCGATTGCCATATCATTCTGCGCGGCGGTAAAGAGCCTAACTACAGCGCGAAGCACGTTGCTGAAGTGAAAGAAGGGCTGAACAAAGCAGGCCTGCCAGCACAGGTGATGATCGATTTCAGCCATGCTAACTCGTCCAAACAATTCAAAAAGCAGATGGATGTTTGTGCTGACGTTTGCCAGCAGATTGCCGGTGGCGAAACAGCCATTATTGGCGTGATGGTGGAAAGCCATCTGGTGGAAGGTAATCAGAGCCTCGAGAGCGGGGAGCCGCTGGCCTACGGTAAGAGCATCACCGATGCCTGCATCGGCTGGGAAGATACCGATGCTCTGTTACGCCAACTGGCGAACGCAGTGAAAGCACGTCGCGGGTAAGGTTTAATTGTCGGATGCACCGCCAGAGTGGCGTATCCGATTAATCACCGTAGGCATGATAAGACGCGCAGCGTCGCATCAGGCAATGTGCTCCATTGTTAGCAACAAAAAAGCCGACTCACTTGCAGTCGGCTTTCTCATTTTTAAACGAATGACGTTTACTTCGCTTTACCCTGGTTAGCCACCGCCGCTGCTTTCGCTGCGATCTCGTCAGCATTACCCAGATAATAGCGTTTCAGCGGTTTGAAGTTCTCGTCAAACTCATAAACCAGCGGCACGCCGGTCGGAATATTCAGCTCAAGAATCTCTTCTTCGCTCATGTTATCGAGATATTTCACCAGCGCACGTAACGAGTTACCGTGTGCTGCGATGATCACGCGCTCACCGCTCTTCATACGCGGCAGAATGGTTTCATTCCAGTAAGGGATCACGCGGTCAATGGTCAGCGCCAGACTTTCCGTCAGCGGCAGCTCTTTCTCGCTCAGTTTTGCGTAACGCGGATCGTGACCCGGATAACGCTCATCATCTTTAGTCAGTTCCGGCGGAGTCACTGCAAAACCACGACGCCACTGTTTCACCTGCTCGTCGCCATACTTTTCAGCGGTTTCTGCTTTGTTCAGACCCTGCAACGCACCGTAGTGACGTTCGTTCAGTTTCCAGGATTTCTCAACGGGCAGCCATGCCTGATCCAGTTCGTCCAGCACATTCCACAGGGTATGGATAGCGCGTTTCAGCACAGAGGTGTAAGCAAAGTCAAAGCTGTAACCTTCCTCTTTCAGCAGCTTACCTGCTGCTTTTGCTTCGCTTACGCCTTTCTCAGACAGATCCACGTCGTACCAACCGGTGAAACGGTTTTCTTTGTTCCACTGACTTTCGCCATGACGAACCAGAACTAGCTTAGTTACAGCCATATACTTACTCCTCAAATCATCTTTTAATGATAATAATTCTCATTATATTGCCGTGACGAAGCAACAGCAATGCTTACGCATAACCATAGCGAAAATAGTGTCGCAGTGTAAGGTTGTTGTGAATATTGAGTTGCAAATATGTCGGTGTTTGCTGGTGATTTGAACAATATGAAGATAAAGCCCTCATGACGAGGGCTTCAGGTTACTCAGCAATAAACTGATATTCCGTCAGGCTGGAATACTCTTCGCCTGGACGCAGGAAGCAGTCCGGTTGCGGCCATTCAGGATGGTTAGGGCTGTCCGGCAGAAACTCGCTTTCCAGAGCCAGCCCTTGCCAGTCGGCGTAAGGTTCGGTTCCTCGTGACGGCGTGCCGCCGAGGAAGTTGCCGGAGTAAAATTGCAAAGCCGGAGCGGTGGTGTAGACCTTCAGCTGCAATTTTTCATCTGCTGACCAGACATGTGCCGCCACTTTCTTGCTATCACCTTTGGCCTGCAACAAAAACGCGTGATCGTAACCTTTCACTTTGCGCTGATCGTCGTCGGCAAGAAACTCACTGGCGATGATTTTGGCACTGCGGAAATCAAAAGATGTCCCGGCGACAGATTTCAGGCCGTCGTGCGGAATGCCGCCTTCATCAACTGGCAGATATTCGTCCGCCATAATCTGCAACTTGTGATTACGCACGTCAGACTGCCCGCCGTCGAGGTTGAAATAGACGTGGTTAGTCATATTCACTGGGCAAGGTTTATCAACTGTGGCGCGATAAGTAATAGAGATACGGTTATCGTCGGTCAGACGATACTGCACCGTCGCGCCGAGATTCCCCGGAAAGCCTTGATCGCCATCTTCTGAAGTCAGGGCAAACAGTACCTGACGATCGTTCTGGTTAACAATTTGCCAGCGGCGTTTGTCGAACCCTTCCGGGCCGCCATGCAGCTGGTTAACACCCTGACTTGGCAACAGCGTCACGGTTTCACCGTTTAAGGTATAACGGCTATTGGCGATACGGTTGGCATAACGACCAATAGAGGCTCCCAGAAACGCGGCCTGATCCTGATAGCATTCCGGGCTGGCACAGCCGAGCAGCGCCTCGCGGACGCTGCCATCGGAAAGCGGAATACGGGCTGAAAGTAAAGTCGCACCCCAGTCCATCAGCGTGACTACCATCCCTGCGTTGTTACGCAAAGTTAACAGTCGGTACGGCTGACCATCGGGTGCCAGTGCGGGAGTTTCGTTCAGCACTGTCCTGCTCCTTGTGATGGTTTACACACGTAAAAAGTCTCTTTAATGCCTGTTTTGGCTTCATATTGTTCAGCGACAGCTTGCTGTACGGCAGGCACCAGTTCTTCCGGGATCAGCGCGACGATACAGCCGCCAAATCCGCCACCGGTCATGCGTACGCCACCTTTGTCGCCAATCACAGCTTTTACGATTTCTACCAGAGTGTCAATTTGCGGCACGGTGATTTCGAAATCATCGCGCATAGAGGCATGAGACTCCGCCATCAGCTCGCCCATACGCTTCAGGTCGCCTTGCTCCAGCGCGCTGGCTGCTTCAACGGTACGGGCGTTTTCAGTCAGGATATGACGCACGCGTTTCGCCACGATCGGATCCAGTTCATGCGCAACCGCGTTGAACTCTTCAATGGTGACATCGCGCAGGGCTGGCTGCTGGAAGAAACGCGCACCGGTTTCGCACTGTTCACGACGGGTGTTGTATTCGCTGCCAACCAGGGTACGTTTGAAGTTACTGTTGATGATGACGACAGCCACACCTTTCGGCATGGAAACGGCTTTGGTTCCCAGAGAGCGGCAATCGATCAGCAAGGCATGATCCTTCTTACCCAGTGCGGAAATTAGCTGATCCATGATCCCGCAGTTACAGCCAACAAACTGGTTTTCTGCTTCCTGACCGTTAAGCGCGATTTGTGCGCCGTCCAGCGGCAGATGATAAAGCTGCTGCAATACGGTTCCGACCGCGACTTCCAGTGAAGCGGAAGAACTTAACCCGGCACCCTGCGGCACATTGCCGCTGATCACCATGTCCACACCGCCGAAGCTGTTGTTACGCAGTTGCAGATGTTTCACCACGCCACGAACGTAGTTCGCCCATTGATAGTTTTCATGCGCGACAATGGGCGCATCGAGGGAAAACTCGTCAGTCTGATTTTCATAATCGGCTGCCATTACGCGAACTTTACGGTCATCGCGTGGCGCACAGCTAATCACGGTTTGATAATCAATCGCGCAGGGCAGAACGAAACCGTCGTTGTAGTCGGTGTGTTCGCCAATAAGATTCACGCGCCCAGGCGCCTGAATGGTATGAGTGGCAGGGTAGCCAAATGCGTTGGCAAACAGAGATTGTGTTTTTTCTTTCAGACTCATTTCTTACACTCCGGATTCGCGAAAATGGATATCGCTGACTGCGCGCAAACGCTCTGCTGCCTGTTCTGCCGTCAGGTCACGCTGGGTCTCTGCCAACATTTCATAACCGACCATAAATTTACGTACAGTGGCAGAGCGCAACAGAGGTGGATAAAAGTGCGCGTGCAGCTGCCAGTGTTGATTCTCTTCGCCATTAAACGGCGCGCCGTGCCAGCCCATAGAATAGGGGAAGGAACACTGGAAGAGGTTGTCATAACGACTGGTCAGCTTTTTCAACGCCAGCGCCAAATCGCTGCGCTGGACGTCGGTCAAATCGGTGATCCGCAAAACGTGGGCCTTAGGCAACAGTAGCGTTTCGAACGGCCAGGCAGCCCAGTAGGGCACTATGGCTAACCAGTGCTCGGTTTCGACAACGGTACGACTACCGTCTGCCAGTTCACGCTGGACATAATCCACCAGCATTGGCGATTTCTGTTCGGCGAAATATTCTTTTTGCAGGCGGTCTTCACGCTCAGCTTCGTTAGGCAGGAAGCTATTTGCCCAAATCTGACCGTGCGGATGCGGGTTAGAGCACCCCATCGCCGCACCTTTGTTTTCAAAAACCTGCACCCACGGGTATGTTTTCCCTAGTTCTGCGGTTTGCTCTTGCCAGGTTTTGACGATTTCTGTCAATGCTGCAACGCTGAGCTCTGGCAGTGTTTTACTGTGATCCGGTGAAAAGCAGATCACCCGGCTGGTGCCACGCGCGCTCTGGCAACGCATCAGCGGATCGTGACTTTCCGGCGCGTCTGGCGTGTCGGACATCAGCGCCGCAAAGTCATTGGTAAAAACGTAAGTCCCGGTGTAATCGGGGTTTTTATCGCCTGTCACCCGCACATTACCTGCGCAAAGGAAGCAATCTGGATCGTGCGCAGGTAACACCTGTTTGGCTGGCGTTTCCTGCGCCCCCTGCCAGGGGCGCTTAGCGCGGTGCGGTGAAACCAGAATCCATTGCCCGGTGAGTGGGTTATAGCGGCGATGTGGATGATCAACGGGATTAAATTGCGTCATGGTCGTTCCTTAATCGGGATATCCCTGTGGATGGCGTGACTGCCAGTGCCAGGTGTCCTGCGCCATTTCGTCAAGAGTGCGCGTTACGCGCCAGTTCAGTTCGCGCTCGGCTTTGCTGGCGTCCGCCCAGTAGGCCGGAAGGTCGCCTTCGCGACGCGGTGCAAAATGATAATTAACCGGTTTGCCGCAGGCTTTGCTGAAGGCATTAACCACGTCCAGCACGCTGCTGCCTACGCCTGCGCCGAGGTTGTAGATGTGTACGCCAGGCTTGTTCGCCAGTTTTTCCATCGCCACGACGTGACCGTCCGCCAGATCCATTACGTGGATGTAATCGCGTACGCCAGTACCGTCTTCGGTCGGATAATCGTTACCAAAAATCGCCAGCGAGTCGCGACGGCCTACAGCAACCTGGGCAATGTACGGCATCAGGTTATTCGGAATGCCTTGCGGATCTTCGCCCATATCGCCCGACGGATGCGCGCCAACCGGGTTGAAGTAGCGCAGCAGGGCAATGCTCCAGTCCGGCTGGGCTTTTTGCAGGTCGGTAAGGATTTGTTCCACCATCAGCTTGCTTTTGCCGTAAGGGCTTTGCGGTGTGCCGGTCGGGAAACTTTCAACGTATGGAATTTTGGGCTGATCGCCATAGACGGTGGCGGAGGAGCTAAAAATAAAGTTTTTGACGTTCGCGGCGCGCATGGCGCTAATCAGGCGCAGAGTACCGTTGACGTTGTTGTCGTAATATTCCAGCGGTTTTTGTACCGATTCGCCAACGGCTTTCAGCCCGGCGAAGTGGATCACGGTGTCGATAGCGTGATCGTGCAGGATCTCGGTCATCAACGCTTCGTTACGGATATCGCCTTCAACAAACGTCGGATGTTTGCCGCCTAAACGCTCGATAACAGGCAGTACGCTGCGCTTACTGTTACAGAGGTTATCAAGAATGATGACATCATGACCGTTTTGCAGTAATTGCACACAGGTATGACTTCCAATGTAACCGCTACCACCGGTAACCAGAACTCTCATAATTCGCTCCATCAGGCTTATGGTATGAAATAACCATAGCATAACAAAGATGCGAAAAGTGTGACATGGAATAAATTAGTGGAATCGTTTACACAAGAATTTAGCCATTTTCTATGCACAATTAAATGATTATAAAACAGAGGGTTTATGAATGATTGCGCCTTTTATCTGAAAAAAAGCGCGTTTTCATGCCTGGATGCGTTAAACCGTAGACCGGATAAGGCGTTCACACCGCATCCGGCACAGTCACTCAATTTATTTTGGTAAGCGCATAACGATAGAGGTCACCGTCTGGCACGAACTCCAGACGATGGGTAATACAGGCTGGCGCATCTTCGGCGTGGTGTGAAACAAACAACAACTGCGTTTCACCTTCGCTAATCAGCACATCAACAAATCTACGGATAAGCTGGCGATTGAGTGGATCAAGCCCCTGCAATGGTTCATCAAGAATAAGCAAGGTCGGATGCTTCACCAGTGCCCGGACGATCAATGCCAGACGCTGTTGTCCCCAGGAAAGGCTATGGAAAGGGGCGTCTGCGGTGCGTTTATCAATGCCGAGAATATCCAGCCACTGTTGCACCAGTTTTTGCTGGCGATCCGAAACGGCCTGATAAATGCCAATCGAATCAAAATAGCCAGAAAGGATCACATTACGCACAGTGGTGCTGACGCGGTAATCCAGATGCAAACTACTGCTGACGTAACCGATATGCTTTTTGATATCCCAGATGGTTTCGCCGCTGCCACGGCGTCGTCCGAAAAGCGTCAAATCGTTGCTGTAACCTTGCGGGTGATCGCCAGTAATCAGGCTTAATAACGTCGATTTTCCCGCGCCATTTGGCCCGATAATTTGCCAGTGTTCGCCTGGATTCACCTGCCAGCTAAGGTTATTAAGAATGGGGCGATCATTATAAGAAACCACGCCGTTGTTCAGCACAATGCGCGGTTCGTTGGCGGGTAAGGCGTGACGTGCTGAAGGTTCATCCGGCTCTGGTAGCTGCACGCCAGCAAGTTTCTCGCTGTGCGCCAGTTGTGCGACGAGTGCCTGTTGGAACAATTCTTCTTTCGCGCCAGTTTCCGCTAACGTGCAATCCGCCAGCACACCGGCAAACTGGACAAATTCCGGGATCTCATCGAAGCGATTGAGCACCAGTACCAGAGTAATACCAGACTGATGTAACGAGGCGAGCAGTTTTGCCAGTTGCTGACGTGAGGCAACATCAAGGCCATCGAATGGTTCATCAAGAATCAGTAAATCAGGATCTGACATCAGCGCCTGACAGAGCAGGGTTTTACGCGTCTCGCCAGTGGAAAGGTATTTAAAGCGTCGGTCGAGGAGAGCGGTAATACCGAACTGCTGTGCCAGCTGCGCACAACGCTGTGCATCTTTAACGTCATCCTGAATGATCTCAGCCGTGGTACGCCCGGTGTCAGCTTCGCCAGGACTTAGCATATCGGTATTATTCCGCTGCCATTCGTTGCTGACGAGCTTTTGTAACTGCTCGAAGGAGAGACGAGTGATGCGGGAAAACTGGTTTTGCCGTTCGCCTTTCAAAAGCGAAAGTTCACCGGCCAGCGCGCGAGCCAGCGCCGACTTCCCGCTGCCATTTGAACCGACAAACGCCCAACTATCACCCGCGTTTAACGTTAGCTGAGACAATTGCAGCGTTTTTGTGTCGCTAAGACGAAACGTGCCTTGCAAAATTTGCAACGATGACATTTTGTATCCCATTTTTTGCAGCGATTACTGACAGGGATACGTGTTTCATAACAAATTGTCAACACGCTTAGCACAGCGTGGCGATAATTACGCTGTCGGCATTAAAGTAGGCCGTGACATTCTGCCCTTGCTCAAGAGAAGCTGCTTCATTTAACGGCACCGTAGCGCACAGGGTTTGCCCGTCGGGTAGCGCCATTAATACTTCGCACTGCTCCGCGCCGCGCTCAATATGACTAATAATGCCCGGCAATTGGTTGTCGGCGTTTTGTGCGACCGCCTTGTCCTGAGTAATACCTACCCACGGCGCTTTCAGCAGTATCAATACTTCTTTGCCTTCATCCAGACCCAGACGCGCGCCGCTTTGCGCGGTAATCGCGACTTTTAATCGTGTTTTACCATCAGCCAGTAAGACATCAACATGCTGTTGAACGTCATCATGATCGCGGGCGGTGATGGTGCCGAACCACTGGTTACGGGCGCTGGTCTGCAGTGAAAAACGTGAGATAGCTGCCAGCAGGCTGTTCAGCGGCAGGGCGTCGTCGTCACTTAATACATCAAAGGCTTTTTGCTGGATCTGCGCCAGGAGGTCATAGAGCTGAATCAGCCGCTGACCATAGCGGGTCAGGACTGCGCCGCCGCCACCTTTACCGCCTGTTGCACGCTCAACCAGAATATGCTCACTTAACTGATTCATCTCGTTAATGGCATCCCAGGCACTTTTATAGCTGATACCGGCATCTTTCGCCCCCTGGCTGATAGAACCGGAAAGGGCAATGTGTTTTAGTAGCGAAATGCGGCGTGGGTCGGCAAAGAGCTTTTGTTGAAGCTTAAGGGTGAGAAGGATTTCGGCCTGCATAACAATGTCCTGGCAAAAGTCTTATTGTGACGGAAAACGAACGCCACGCAAAGCTGACCGCACAAAAGGGGAGTGCTTTTCTGTGCTTAGCGGTTAGAATAGTGACAGGACTATATCTGGAGTTGACCATGTTAGAGTTATTAAAAAGTCTGGTATTCGCCGTAATCATGGTACCTGTCGTGATGGCCATCATCCTGGGTCTGATTTACGGTCTTGGTGAAGTATTCAACATCTTTTCTGGTGTTGGTAAAAAAGACCAGCCCGGACAAAATCATTGATTCCCTGAATGCCCGCTTAGTCGGGCATTTTCTTTTTTCTCAACTTCCTGCTTTTCCTGCCGATATTTTTTCTAGCTACCTCTCAAAGGTTAACAATAACTGCTGGGAAAATTCTGAATCAGTCGTTATATTGTTGCCTACATAACGTTACATGAAGGGGTTACCAATGGCTCGTAAATGGTTGAACTTGTTTGCCGGAGCGGCGCTCTCTTTAACTCTTGCAGGCAATGCGCTGGCAGACGAAGGGAAGATTACAGTTTTTGCGGCAGCATCACTGACCAACGCAATGCAGGACATCGCTACGCAATATAAAAAAGAGAAAGGCGTGGACGTCGTTTCTTCTTTCGCCTCGTCTTCTACCCTGGCTCGTCAGATTGAAGCGGGTGCGCCTGCGGATCTGTTTATTTCTGCCGATCAGAAATGGATGGATTATGCGGTTGATAAAAAAGCGATCGATACTGCCACGCGCCAGACATTGCTCGGCAATAGCCTGGTCGTTGTAGCACCGAAAACCAGTGCACAGAAAGATTTCACTATCGACAGTAAAACCAACTGGACTTCGCTGCTGAATGGCGGTCGCCTGGCGGTTGGCGATCCGGAACATGTCCCCGCTGGCATTTATGCGAAAGAAGCACTGCAAAAACTGGGCGCATGGGATACGCTCTCCCCGAAACTGGCTCCGGCGGAAGATGTTCGTGGGGCGCTGGCGCTGGTCGAACGTAATGAAGCTCCGCTGGGCATTGTTTACGGTTCTGACGCAGTTGCCAGCAAAGGGGTAAAAGTGGTTGCCACCTTCCCGGAAGATTCACATAAAAAAGTGGAATATCCGGTTGCTGTTGTTGAAGGGCATAACAATGCGGCAGTGAAAGCATTTTATGATTATTTGAAAGGGCCGCAGGCTGCGGAAATCTTTAAACGTTACGGATTTACAACTAAGTAATGATACTGACCGATCCAGAATGGCAGGCGGTTTTACTAAGCCTGAAAGTTTCTTCCCTGGCTGTGCTGTTTAGCCTGCCGTTTGGGATCTTTTTTGCCTGGTTACTGGTGCGTTGCACGTTTCCGGGCAAAGCTCTGCTCGACAGCGTACTGCATCTACCGCTGGTGTTACCGCCCGTGGTCGTTGGTTACTTGCTGTTAGTCTCTATGGGACGGCGCGGATTTATCGGTGAACGCCTGTATGACTGGTTTGGCATTACCTTCGCCTTTAGCTGGCGCGGTGCGGTTCTCGCTGCCGCCGTCATGTCTTTTCCGCTGATGGTGCGGGCAATTCGTCTGGCGCTGGAAGGGGTTGATGTCAAACTGGAACAGGCCGCAAGAACACTGGGTGCCGGGCGCTGGCGCGTTTTCTTTACCATCACGTTACCGCTGACCTTGCCGGGAATTATTGTCGGTACGGTGCTGGCTTTCGCTCGTTCGCTCGGTGAGTTTGGTGCAACTATCACCTTTGTTTCTAACATTCCTGGTGAAACGCGAACCATTCCTTCAGCCATGTATACCCTGATCCAGACTCCTGGCGGGGAAAGCGGTGCGGCGAGACTTTGCATCATCTCTATTGCGCTGGCGATGATCTCTCTGTTGATTTCAGAATGGCTGGCCAGAATCAGCCGTGAGCGGGCGGGGCGCTAATCATGCTGGAACTGAATTTTTCCCAGACGTTGGGCAACCATTGCCTGACTATTAATGAAACGCTGCCCGCCAATGGTATCACTGCTATCTTTGGCGTCTCCGGTGCCGGAAAAACCTCGCTGATTAACGCCATTAGTGGGCTGACACGTCCGCAAAAAGGGCGGATTGTCCTCAATGGTCGGGTACTAAATGATGCCGAAAAAGGTATCTGCCTGACGCCAGAAAAGCGTCGTGTTGGCTATGTATTTCAGGATGCGCGGCTGTTTCCGCATTACAAAGTGCGTGGCAATCTGCGCTACGGCATGGCGAAAAGCATGGTCGATCAGTTCGACAAGCTGGTGGCGCTTTTAGGCATTGAACCGTTACTTGACCGTTTACCTGGCAGCCTGTCCGGTGGCGAAAAACAGCGTGTGGCGATTGGGCGGGCTTTGCTGACAGCGCCGGAATTGCTGTTGCTGGATGAACCGCTGGCGTCACTGGATATTCCGCGTAAACGCGAACTGTTGCCTTATCTGCAACGTCTGACGCGGGAAATCAACATTCCGATGTTGTATGTCAGCCATTCTCTGGATGAGATCCTCCATCTGGCAGACAGAGTGATGGTGCTGGAAAACGGTCAGGTAAAAGCCTTTGGCGCTCTGGAAGAGGTATGGGGCAGCAGCGTGATGAATCCGTGGCTGCCGAAAGAGCAACAAAGCAGCATTCTGAAAGTGTCGATACTGGAACATCACCCGCATTACGCAATGACCGCGCTGGCGCTGGGCGATCAGCATTTGTGGGTCAATAAGCTGGACGCGCCGCTGCAAGCTGCGCTACGTATCCGCATTCAGGCTTCCGATGTCTCGCTGGTTTTACAGCCTCCGCAGCAAACCAGCATTCGTAACGTGTTGCGCGCAAAAGTGGTCAATAGCTATGACGACAACGGCCAGGTTGAGGTCGAACTGGAAGTCGGTGGTAAAACGCTGTGGGCGCGTATTAGCCCGTGGGCGAGGGATGAACTGGCAATCAGACCAGGCCTGTGGCTGTACGCGCAAATTAAAAGTGTGTCGATAACCGCCTGATTAAATCAGGTGGCTATAAATGAACTGAGCAATGCTGTCGGTGGTGTTATCTCCAATCACAATATTGGCGCGGGCTTTTACTGCGTCATCGGCATTGCCCATCGCCACACCCGTTCCGGCGGCTTCCAGCATACTGATATCATTAAAGTTATCGCCAAACGCAATCACATTTTCCATCGACCAGCCTTGCGCCTCAATCCATTTCGTCAGGCGTCTACCTTTGCTGTTGCCGCCGCGTGCAATATCAACCTGATCGTGCCAGGACCATTCGCACTCCAGTCCCAATTCATGTTCAACATGCTTACCAAAATGCTGCAATCGCGGCAGGTCATCGTGCGTCAGGGCGAACTTCCACACCGCCTTAACTTCTTGTGCCGTCTCGGCCAGTGAGGCAACCTGGGTAAAGGTAGGACGCTGTTCTGGTGGCAGGGTTTGCGCCCAGTTAGAAGTACGAATGACATGCCCGGTCGGGTGTTCATACACCATTGCATCATCGACATACATCAGGCCGTGAATGTGGTGTTCATTCAGCATCTCAATGAGTTGCAGGGCTTTATTAACAGGCATTGGATCGGCTTCAAGCACGGTTTTTGCATGATAATCATACAAATAGGTGCCATTACAGCAAATAGCAGGTGTATCCAGCGCCAGTGCCTGATAAAAAGGATGAATAGCGACGTGATGGCGACCCGTGACGATAATTAATTGATAGCCAGCTTCGCGAGCGCGAGCCAGTGCTTCTATCGATGAAGTAAGCAAGGTCTTTTTCGGGGTCAATAAGGTGCCGTCTAAGTCGAGAGCAATCACGCGTGTGGTCATGGCGTATTCCAGATTAAGGTTAAGAATTTTCGTCTGCGCGAATGGTACACCGATACCACTATCGGACAAAATTCTGCGTTTTAATTCAGCATTCACCGCCAAAAGCGACTAATTTTAGCTGTTACAGTCAGTTGCTAAATGCAAAGGAGCATTCATGAAGCAAACAGTTTATATCGCCAGCCCTGAGAGCCAGCAAATTCACGTCTGGAACCTGAATCATGAAGGCGCACTGACGCTGACGCAGGTTGTTGATGTGCCGGGGCAGGTGCAGCCGATGGTGGTCAGCCCGGACAAACGTTATCTCTACGTTGGCGTTCGCCCTGAGTTTCGCGTCCAGGCGTATCGTATCGCCCCGGACGACGGTGCACTGACATTCGCCGCAGAGTCGGCGCTGCCGGGTAGCCCGACGCATATTTCTACCGATCACCAGGGACAGTTTGTCTTTGTAGGTTCTTACAATGCGGGTAACGTGAGCGTAACGCGACTGGAAGATGGCCTGCCAGTGGGCGTCGTCGATGTGGTCGAGGGGCTGGACGGCTGCCATTCCGCCAATATCTCACCGGATAACCGCACGCTGTGGGTTCCGGCATTAAAGCAGGATCGCATCTGCCTGTTTACGGTCAGCGATGATGGTCATCTGGTAGCGCAGGACCCGGCGGAAGTGACAACCGTTGAAGGCGCCGGCCCGCGTCATATGGTGTTCCATCCAAACGAACAATATGCGTATTGCGTCAATGAGTTAAACAGTTCAGTGGATGTCTGGGAACTGAAAGATCCGCACGGCAATATCGAATGTGTCCAGACGCTGGATATGATGCCGGAAAACTTCTCCGACACCCGTTGGGCGGCTGATATTCATATTACTCCAGATGGTCGTCATTTATACGCCTGTGACCGTACCGCCAGTCTGATTACCGTTTTCAGCGTTTCGGAAGATGGCAGCGTGTTGAGCAAAGAAGGTTTCCAGCCAACGGAAACCCAGCCGCGCGGCTTTAACGTTGATCACAGTGGCAAGTATCTGATTGCTGCCGGACAAAAATCTCACCACATCTCAGTTTACGAAATTGTTGGCGAGCAGGGGCTACTGCATGAAAAAGGTCGCTATGCGGTCGGGCAGGGGCCGATGTGGGTGGTGGTGAACGCACACTAACCGTTGAGTTACCCGGCGCAGTATTTCCTGCGCCGGGGTATTACCCCATCTCCTGTAACGCATGTCTCTGGCGTTCGACGATATTGGTCCATAAATTGTCTTTATCATCAGTCCACAAATTAATCAGCAAGGCAAAAAAGCGTTCTGCTGCCGGAGAAAGCACGGCATCTTTACGACGAATAATCCCCAATGTCCGACGTATAACGGGTTCCACCAGCGGGATACCAATAATAGAAGAATAGGGCGCATGAGGCATTGCCAGGCCAGGAAGCGCCGAAATCCCCAGTCCTGCTTCCACCAGTCCTAATGACGTCGAAAGATGACGCACTTCGTAAAACCAGTCCAGCTTCCAGGGTTTGTCGGACAATTTTTGCTCAATCAGCAGTCGGTTGCCGCTGGAGGAGCGCACGCCAATCATTTTGTAACCTACCAGTTCCTGCCATTCCACCAGCTGCTTTTTGGCTAATGGGTGGTCACGCCGACAGGCCAGCACAAACGGCTCGTTGACCAGTGGCGTAAAATCGATGGATGAATTTGTGATGTTGTTCATGTTTATGCCAAAGTCCGATTCGTTGCACAGCACCGATTCCATGCAATTATTCGTGCCTTGTTCCAGAATTCGCACTTTAATATTGGGATATAGCTCATTAAATTTGCCAATTGCCAACGGCAAGAAATAAAAAACAGCGGTAGGAATACACGCTAATGTCACCATACCACGATGATAAATATTCATATCGCGAATATTAAACAGTGTTTCATCGAATTTCTTTATTAATTCCCGCGCCACAGGAAGCAACATTCTCCCCGCTTTTGTTAAAGTAACCTTGCGAGTTGTACGCTCAAAGAGTTGAATATGTAAATCCTCTTCCATCTTTTTTATTCTGCGCGTTAATGCAGGTTGCGTAATATTAAGTAATTTAGCAGCATTGTTAAATGAACTGGACTCTGCCAGCGTGACAAATGCTTTCATACTTGATAATTCATGCTTCATTATTACTCCGGAAAATGGAAGCGGTGCTTTTTAGTGATTTGCAGTTAAACCAGTTTAACTGCCTTTTAATCACTTAAATTAATGAAAAAATGTTATTAATCGTGAAGCTAAAGTCATTAGAGATGCTTTGCCCTTAATGTAACCATATCGCAATAAGTTATGTTTTTAAATTGAGGGCATTATTATGAAAAAAATACCCTGCGTGATGATGCGAGGTGGAACCTCGAGGGGCGCGTTCCTGTTAGCGGAACATTTACCCGAAGATCAAACGCAGCGCGATAAAATATTGATGGCAATTATGGGTTCCGGTAATGATCTGGAAATTGACGGTATCGGCGGCGGTAATCCGCTGACCAGTAAAGTCGCCATTATTAGCCGTTCCAGCGATTCGCGTGCTGATGTCGATTATTTGTTTGCGCAGGTAATCGTCCATGAGCAACGTGTCGATACCACACCTAACTGCGGCAATATGTTGTCTGGCGTTGGGGCATTCGCCATTGAAAATGGTTTGATTGCAGCGACATCACCGGTCACCCGCGTGCGTATCCGTAACGTCAATACAGGCACGTTCATCGAAGCCGATGTTCAAACGCCAAACGGTGTCGTCGAGTATGAGGGTAGCGCCAGAATTGATGGTGTGCCAGGGACTGCCGCGCCGGTCGCGCTCACTTTTCTGAATGCAGCAGGAACGAAAACTGGAAAAGTCTTCCCGACAGATAAACAAATTGATTATTTTGACGATGTCCCGGTGACTTGTATCGATATGGCGATGCCAGTCGTTATTATTCCGGCTGAATATCTGGGAAAAACAGGCTATGAATTACCAGCGGAACTGGATGCCGACAAAGCATTATTAGCCCGCATTGAATCTATCCGTCTACAAGCGGGTAAAGCAATGGGCTTAGGCGATGTCAGTAATATGGTTATCCCTAAACCTGTACTTATTTCTCCAGCACAGAAAGGTGGGGCAATTAATGTGCGTTATTTTATGCCGCATTCTTGCCATCGCGCGCTGGCGATAACTGGTGCTATTGCCATTTCCAGTAGCTGTGCGCTGGAAGGCACCGTCACCCGACAAATCGTCCCTTCTGTAGGATACGGCAATATCAATATTGAACACCCCAGTGGTGCGCTTGACGTTCATTTAAGCAATGAAGGTCAGGATGCCACGACGTTACGTGCATCTGTTATTCGGACGACCAGAAAAATATTTTCCGGTGAAGTTTATCTTCCCTGAAAAAATTCGTTGTCAGGATAAGGACAATCAATAAAGGACTTCTGTATGAGTCATACAGAAAGAACAGGATTTTAAATGAATAAGAAATCGTTATGGAAGCTAATTCTGATATTAGCGATCCCATGTATTATTGGCTTTATGCCTGCTCCGGCAGGATTAAGCGAACTGGCGTGGGTACTGTTTGGTATCTACCTGGCGGCAATTGTGGGTCTGGTTATTAAGCCATTCCCGGAACCTGTCGTACTGTTAATTGCGGTTGCCGCTTCAATGGTCGTCGTGGGTAACTTATCCGATGGTGCGTTTAAAACCACCGCCGTATTAAGCGGTTACTCTTCCGGTACAACCTGGCTGGTGTTCTCGGCGTTCACCTTAAGCGCCGCGTTTGTTACCACCGGCTTAGGCAAACGTATCGCCTATCTGCTGATTGGTAAAATTGGTAGCACCACCTTGGGTCTGGGTTACGTTACCGTATTCCTCGACCTGGTACTGGCTCCGGCAACACCGTCTAACACCGCGCGTGCGGGCGGCATTGTGTTACCGATCATCAACAGCGTGGCGGTGGCTTTGGGGTCAGAACCGGAAAAAAGCCCGCGTCGTGTTGGACATTACCTGATGATGTCCATTTACATGGTCACCAAAACCACCAGCTATATGTTCTTTACCGCAATGGCGGGGAACATTCTGGCGCTGAAAATGATCAACGACATTCTGCACCTGCAAATTAGCTGGGGTGGATGGGCGTTGGCCGCTGGTTTACCGGGCATCATTATGCTGCTGGTCACTCCGCTGGTGATTTACACCATGTATCCACCAGAAATTAAGAAGGTGGATAACAAAACAATTGCTAAAGCGGGCCTTGCCGAACTGGGACCGATGAAAATCCGCGAAAAAATGCTGCTCGGTGTCTTTGTGCTGGCGCTGCTGGGCTGGATTTTCAGTAAGTCTCTGGGGGTTGATGAATCCACCGTGGCAATCGTTGTTATGGCGACCATGCTGCTGCTGGGTATCGTTACCTGGGAAGACGTGGTTAAAAATAAAGGCGGCTGGAATACCTTAATCTGGTACGGCGGTATTATCGGCTTAAGCTCCTTATTATCGAAAGTTAAATTCTTCGAATGGTTAGCTGAAGTCTTTAAAAATAACCTGGCATTTGATGGTCATGGCAACGTTGCCTTCTTTGTCATTATTTTCCTTAGCATCATCGTGCGTTATTTCTTCGCTTCCGGTAGTGCCTATATCGTTGCTATGTTACCGGTATTTGCCATGCTGGCGAACGTCTCCGGCGCACCGTTAATGTTAACTGCGCTGGCGCTGCTGTTCTCCAACTCCTACGGCGGCATGGTCACTCACTATGGCGGCGCGGCTGGTCCGGTTATCTTCGGTGTTGGCTATAACGACATTAAGTCCTGGTGGCTGGTCGGTGCGGTTCTGACGATATTAACCTTCCTGGTGCATATCACCCTTGGCGTATGGTGGTGGAATATGCTGATCGGCTGGAACATGCTGTAAATATACTCGTCATACTTCAAGTTGCATGTGCTGCGTCTGCGTTCGCTCACCCCAGTCACTTACTTATGTAAGCTCCTGGGGATTCACTCGCTTGTCGCCTTCCTGCAACTCGAATTATTTAGAGTATATCCATTTATTATCTTTCTGCGCACTTTACGGTGCGCAGATATCTGGAGCATTTGATGATCAAGTTATCTGAAAAAGGCGTGTTTCTCGCCAGTAATAACGAAATAATTACCGAAGAACATTTCACCGGCGAAATTAATAAAGAAGAAGCAAAAAAAGGCACTATTGCCTGGTCTATTCTCTCTTCTCATAATACATCCGGAAATATGGACAAACTTAAAATTAAGTTTGATTCATTAGCCTCTCACGATATTACCTTTGTTGGTATTGTACAGACCGCTAAAGCGTCCGGTATGGAACGTTTTCCGCTACCGTATGTGCTGACCAACTGCCATAACTCACTGTGCGCCGTCGGCGGCACCATTAATGGTGATGACCATGTTTTTGGTTTATCGGCAGCGCAGCGTTATGGCGGTATTTTTGTGCCTCCGCATATTGCGGTCATCCATCAATATATGCGTGAAATGATGGCAGGCGGCGGCAAAATGATCCTCGGTTCAGACAGCCACACCCGTTACGGTGCATTAGGGACAATGGCGGTCGGTGAGGGCGGCGGCGAGCTGGTAAAACAACTGCTTAATGACACCTGGGATATCGACTATCCGGGTGTTGTTGCGGTGCATTTGACCGGAAAACCAGCACCTTATGTGGGACCGCAGGATGTGGCGCTGGCTATCATCGGTGCCGTGTTCAAAAACGGCTACGTCAAAAACAAAGTGATGGAATTCGTAGGTCCCGGTGTTGCTGCGCTCTCTACCGATTTCCGCAACAGCGTTGACGTGATGACCACTGAAACCACCTGTTTAAGTTCCGTCTGGCAAACCGATGAAGAAGTCCATAACTGGCTGGCGCTGCACGGTCGCGGCCAGGATTACTGCCAGCTTAATCCACAACCGATGGCGTACTACGATGGCTGCATCAGCGTTGATCTAAGCGCCATCAAACCAATGATTGCGCTGCCGTTCCACCCAAGCAACGTGTATGAAATCGACACGCTGAACCAGAACCTGACCGATATTCTGCGTGAGATTGAAATTGAGTCCGAGCGCGTGGCGCACGGTAAAGCCAGACTCTCGCTGCTGGATAAAGTGGAAAATGGACGCCTGAAAGTACAACAGGGGATTATCGCAGGCTGTTCTGGCGGTAACTATGAAAACGTTATCGCCGCAGCAAATGCGCTGCGCGGTCAATCCTGTGGCAATGATACCTTCTCGCTGGCGGTTTACCCGTCATCGCAGCCGGTGTTTATGGATTTAGCCAAAAAAGGCGTGGTAGCAGATTTGATTGGCGCAGGCGCAATCATCAGAACCGCGTTCTGCGGCCCATGCTTTGGGGCGGGTGATACGCCAATCAACAACGGTTTGAGTATTCGCCACACCACGCGTAACTTCCCGAACCGCGAAGGCTCTAAGCCAGCTAATGGGCAGATGTCAGCGGTGGCGTTGATGGACGCTCGTTCTATCGCTGCGACTGCGGCAAACGGTGGCTATTTAACCTCTGCCAGCGAACTTGATTGCTGGGACAACGTGCCGGAGTACGCCTTCGATGTAACGCCGTATAAAAACCGTGTTTATCAGGGCTTTGTGAAAGGGGCAACCCAGCAACCGTTGATCTATGGACCGAACATCAAAGACTGGCCGGAATTGGGTGCGCTGACTGACAATATCGTCCTCAAAGTGTGCTCGAAGATCCTCGACGAAGTGACTACCACTGACGAATTGATTCCTTCCGGTGAAACCTCTTCATATCGTTCAAATCCGATTGGTCTGGCGGAGTTTACCCTGTCACGTCGCGATCCAGGCTATGTTGGCAGAAGTAAAGCCACTGCTGAGCTGGAAAATCAACGTCTGGCGGGGAATGTCAGTGAACTGGCAGAGGTGTTTGCGCGCATTAAGCAGATTGCTGGTCAGGAACATATTGATCCGCTGCAAACTGAAATTGGCAGCATGGTTTATGCGGTCAAACCAGGCGATGGTTCTGCGCGTGAACAGGCGGCGAGCTGCCAGCGTGTGATTGGCGGTTTGGCGAATATTGCCGAGGAATACGCGACTAAACGTTACCGTTCTAATGTCATCAACTGGGGGATGTTACCGCTGCAAATGGCAGAAGTGCCGAACTTTGAAGTGGGGGATTACATTTATATTCCTGGCATTAAAGCGGCGCTGGATAATCCAGGTACGACCTTCAAAGGTTATGTGATCCATGAAGATGCGCCGGTTACGGAAATTACGCTGTATATGGAAAATCTGACTGAGGAAGAGCGTGAGATTATCAAGGCGGGTAGTTTGATTAACTTCAATAAAAACCGTCAGATGTAAAAAGCGCCATGTGAATGTAGGTCGCATCCGGCACTTATTGTCGGATGCGATGCTGGCGCATCTTATCCGACCTACAAATCGCATCGACCCGTAGGCCGGATAAGGCGTTTACGCCGCATCCGGCAAATAGTTAGCAACGCTTATTTCTTTGCTTCTGCAACCACTTTGCTACCCACGCCACGGTTATTGTATTCCCACATGCGGTTGTAGTTAGTGTCATTCAGATTGCGCTGTACTTCGTCGTTATCATCAACGCTGCCGGTATTACCCGCAAATGGACGATTAGAAATCACCGCGTCGGCCCACGGTTTAGCCGTGTTAAAGCCTTCGTTGATGGCGCTATCACGGATCACTACCTGACCGTTGGTATTGGCATCAACATCCAGCGAGCGGCCCAGCTGTGCGACGCCATCACCGGAGGCATTGAAACGGCTATTTACGGCAAGGAAACCGTAGTAAATATTGGACAGCGTAGCCGGTGCGAACACATACGCTTCTTGCTGAGTACGTGAGTTCACCACGCGGAATTCGGTATTATCGAACACCACTGCACCACGGCCGGAAACGATATCCACATCCCCTTCGATGTAGCTATTAGTTACCAGAGTACGCGGCTGACGATTCGTTTCCAGACGGTTTTGCACACCGCTGTTGGTGACAAAGAAGGTATTCTGACGACCAAGAATGTTAACGTTGTTGATCTGTACTTTGTCGCCATCAGTACGCAACGCCACCGCCGGATGGTTACCCGCATCTACGCTATCGCCCAGCGTGTTTTCGATGGTCAGGTTTTGCAGTTGCAGGCCATTGTTTTGTGACCAGAAGACCGCAGAACAGAGAACGCCGATGCTGTTGCTGCGTTTGCTCTGGCAACTATCGTACATATACCACGCTGGTTTACCGGGCATATATTTGCCGCGTGGGTTAACGTCATGACGCCAGTCAGCAGGGCTCATGCCACCATCAAGGGAAAGTCCAATTTTCACATCAATCGGTTTTTCGCCCATGCCGTAGACAGTGATTCCGCCCGGTGCCGCAGGGACATAAACCGTACCTTCATACTCACCTGGCATCACGGCAATATACTGGCGCTTATTAGTACGCTTGATAATTGCCGCATCTACCGCCGCCTGAATCGTGGTATGCGTTACACCTTGAGTACCCGCCGGGCCGACAACAAAGTCAGGTTGCGCAGGCAGGGTAATCGGGGAAGGATTCCATGCTGCAGCACCTGGTGTCAGGGACGCAAAATAGTGTTGAGCATCGAAATTCTGCGCTTCTTTTGCCGACAGAATCGGGCGAGAAGAGATACCAGGCGCGGTTTGATCAGAAGGACGTTGATCGGGCGGTGTTGAGCTACAGGCGGTCAGCGTCACGCCAAAAGCCAGTGCCAGCGCCAGACGGGAAACTGAAAATGTGTTCACAGGTTGCTCCGGGCTTTGAAATGGAAAAATGAATCCGTTGAAGCCTGCTTTTTTATACTAACTTTAGCGAAACGGGAAGGTAAAAAGACAAAAAGTTGTTTTTAATACCTTTAAGTGATGTCAGATGGCCTTGCACCATCTGACAGAACATTTAACTGAACATCGCGGTAATTGATGCGCTGGCGAGAGAGTGGAAATGAACGTTAAAACCTACCATCGCGCCGCTGGCTCCTTCATCGACATCAATACGTTCTACATCCAGCGCGTGAACGGTAAAGATGTAGCGATGGGTTTCGCCTTTCGGCGGCGCGGCGCCACCGTATCCGGCTTTACCAAAATCGGTACGTGTCTGGAGCACGCCATCAGGGATTGCCACCAGACCAGAGCCAAACCCCTGCGGTAATACGCGGGTATCAGCGGGTAAGTTAACAACTACCCAGTGCCACCAGCCGGAGCCGGTTGGCGCATCCGGGTCGTAGCAGGTGACAACAAAACTTTTCGTTCCCGCAGGAACATCATCCCACGCCAGATGTGGCGAAATATTATCGCCATCGTAACCCATGCCGTTAAAGACATGACGATGCGGCAGCTTATCGCCATCGCGCAGATCGTTACTGATGAGTTTCATGAACCCTCCTTTCTTGTTTGCAGAAAGTGTAGCCAGAAACCCTCACGCTGACTTCCCGTTATTGGCAAAAAATGTTTCATCCAGTACGGCGCGATTTACCGCTGCGGTCAGGCGCTGCAACTGTTCCGGGCGAATAATATAGGGCGGCATCAGGTAAATCAGCTTGCCAAAAGGCCGTATCCACACACCCTGCTCGACAAAGAATTTTTGCAGTGCTGCCATATTCACCGGACGAGTGGTTTCGACCACGCCAATTGCCCCCAGTACGCGCACATCGGCAACCAGTTCGGCGTCACGGGCTGGGGTCAGTTGCTCGCGTAGTTGCGCTTCAATCTTTGCCACCTGCTGCTGCCATTCGCCAGATTCGATAATCGCCAGGCTGGCGTTCGCTGCCGCGCAGGCCAGCGGATTGCCCATAAAAGTTGGCCCGTGCATAAAGCAACCAGCTTCGCCGTTACTGATAGTTTCTGCAACCTCGCGCGTGGTGATCGTGGCGGAAAGGGTCATCGTGCCGCCGGTTAAGGCTTTACCGAGGCACAAAATGTCCGGCGCGATTTCTGCATGTTCACAGGCAAACAGTTTGCCGGTTCGACCAAATCCGGTGGCGATTTCGTCAGCAATCAGCAAGATACCTTCACGATCGCACATTTTGCGGATTCGTTTTAACCATTTCGGATGATACATGCGCATCCCGCCTGCGCCCTGGACAATCGGTTCAATGATCACCGCAGCGATTTCATGACGATGCGCTGCCATCAGGCGCGCAAAGCCCACCATATCGCGTTCATCCCATTCGCCATCCATGCGGCTTTGCGGGGCTGGAGCAAACAAGTTTTCTGGCAGATAGCCTTTCCACAGGCTGTGCATAGAGTTGTCAGGATCGCATACCGACATCGCGCCAAAAGTATCGCCATGATAACCATTGCGGAAGGTCAGAAAACGCTGGCGTGCTTCGCCTTTGGCCTGCCAGTACTGCAACGCCATCTTCATCGCCACTTCCACCGCTACAGAGCCGGAGTCCGCGAGAAAAACGCACTCCAGCGGTTGCGGCGTCATTGCCACCAGTTTGCGGCATAGCTCGATGGCGGGCGCATGGGTGATACCGCCAAACATCACATGCGACATGGCATCAATTTGCGACTTCATCGCCGCATTAAGCTGCGGGTGATTGTAACCGTGGATCGCCGCCCACCAGGACGACATACCGTCAACCAGGCGTCTGCCGTCAGACAAAATCAGCTCGCAACCTTCCGCGCTCGCCACCGGATAAACCGGCAGCGGGGAGGTCATGGATGTGTACGGGTGCCAGATATGGCGTTGGTCAAAGGCAAGATCGTCCATTGTCATAATCGACTTGTAAACCAAAATGAAAAGATTTAGGTTTACAAGTCTACACCGAATTAACAACAAAAAACACGTTTTGGAGAAGCCCCATGGCTCACCGCCCACGCTGGACATTGTCGCAAGTCACAGAATTATTTGAAAAACCGTTGCTGGATCTGCTGTTTGAAGCGCAGCAGGTGCATCGTCAGCATTTCGATCCTCGTCAGGTACAGGTCAGCACTTTGCTGTCGATTAAGACCGGAGCTTGTCCGGAAGACTGCAAATACTGCCCGCAAAGCTCGCGCTATAAAACCGGGCTGGAAGCCGAGCGGTTGATGGAAGTTGAACAGGTGCTGGAGTCGGCGCGCAAAGCGAAAGCGGCTGGATCGACACGTTTCTGCATGGGCGCGGCGTGGAAGAATCCCCACGAACGCGATATGCCGTACCTGGAGCAGATGGTGCAGGGGGTAAAAGCGATGGGCCTCGAGGCGTGTATGACGCTGGGTACATTAAGTGAATCCCAGGCGCAGCGCCTCGCGAATGCCGGGCTGGATTACTACAACCACAACCTCGACACCTCGCCGGAGTTTTACGGCAATATCATTACCACGCGTACCTACCAGGAGCGTCTCGATACGCTGGAAAAAGTGCGCGATGCCGGGATCAAAGTCTGTTCAGGTGGCATTGTGGGCTTAGGCGAAACGGTAAAAGATCGCGCCGGATTATTGCTGCAACTGGCAAACCTGCCGACGCCGCCGGAAAGCGTGCCAATCAACATGCTGGTGAAGGTGAAAGGCACGCCGCTGGCGGATAACGATGATGTCGATGCCTTTGATTTTATTCGCACCATTGCGGTAGCGCGGATCCTGATGCCGACCTCTTATGTGCGCCTTTCTGCCGGACGCGAGCAGATGAACGAACAGACTCAGGCGATGTGCTTTATGGCAGGCGCAAACTCGATTTTCTACGGTTGCAAACTGCTGACCACGCCGAATCCGGAAGAAGATAAAGACCTGCAACTGTTCCGCAAACTGGGGCTGAATCCGCAACAAACCGCCGTTCTGGCGGGCGATAACGAACAACAGCAACGTCTGGAACAGGCGCTGATGACCCCGGACACCGACGAATACTACAACGCGGCAGCCCTATGACCTGGCAGGAGAAGATTAACGCGGCACTCGATGCGCGGCGTGCTGCCGATGCCTTGCGTCGCCGTTATCCGGTGGCGCAAGGAGCCGGACGCTGGCTGGTGGCGGATGATCGCCAGTATCTGAACTTTTCCAGTAACGATTATTTAGGTTTAAGCCATCATCCGCAAATTATCCGTGCCTGGAGGCAGGGTGCGGAGCAATTTGGCGTCGGTAGCGGCGGTTCCGGTCACGTCAGCGGTTATAGCGTGGCGCATCAGGCGCTGGAAGAAGAACTGGCCGAGTGGCTGGGCTATTCTCGGGCACTGCTGTTTATCTCTGGTTTTGCCGCTAATCAGGCGGTCATTGCCGCGATGATGGCGAAAGATGACCGCATCGTTGCCGACCGGCTTAGCCACGCCTCCTTGCTGGAAGCGGCCAGTTTAAGTCCGGCGCAGCTTCGTCGTTTTGCTCATAACGATGTCGCTCATCTGGCGCGCCTGCTTGCTTCCTCCTGTCCAGGGTTGCGACTGGTGGTGACAGAAGGCGTATTCAGTATGGACGGCGATAGTGCGCCGCTGACGGAAATCCACCGTGAGACACAACAGCACAACGGCTGGTTGATGGTCGACGATGCCCACGGTACGGGTGTTATCGGTGAACAGGGGCGCGGTAGCTGCTGGCAACAGCAGGTGAGGCCGGAATTGCTGGTGGTTACGTTTGGCAAAGGATTTGGTGTCAGCGGTGCGGCGGTGCTTTGCTCTGAAACTGTGGCGGATTATCTGCTGCAATTTGCCCGCCATCTTATCTATAGCACCAGTATGCCGCCCGCTCAGGCGCAGGCATTACGTGCGTCGCTGGCGGTCATTCGCAGTGAAGAAGGTGACGCGCGACGCGCAAAACTGGCAGCACTCATTACGCGTTTTCGTGCCGGAGTACAGGATTTGCCGTTTACGCTTGCGGATTCATGCAGCGCCATCCAGCCATTGATCGTCGGTGATAACAGCCGTGCGTTACAACTAGCAGAAAAACTGCGCCAGCAAGGCTGCTGGGTCACGGCGATTCGCCCGCCAACCGTACCCGCTGGCACTGCGCGACTGCGCCTGACCTTAACCGCAGCTCATGAAACGCAGGATATCGACCGTCTGGTGGAGGTGCTGCATGGCAACGGTTAATAAACAAGCCATTGCGGCGGCATTTGGTCGGGCTGCCTCACAGTATGAGCAACACGCAGAGTTACAGCGTCAGAGCGCCGATGCCTTGCTGGCAATGCTCCCGCAACGCAAATACGCCCGAGTGCTGGATGCTGGCTGTGGACCTGGCTGGATGAGCCGCCACTGGCGCGAGCGCAGCGAGCAGGTGATGGCGTTAGATCTCTCGCCGCCAATGCTTGCCCAGGCACGCCAGAAGGATGCCGCAGATCATTATCTGGCGGGGGATATCGAATCCCTGCCGTTAGCGACTGCGACGTTCGATCTTGCATGGAGCAATCTCGCGGTGCAGTGGTGCGGTAATTTATCCACGGCATTAGGTGAGCTTTGCCGCGTAGTACGCCCCGGCGGCGTAGTGGCGTTTACCACGCTGGCGCAGGGATCGTTACCCGAACTGCATCAGGCGTGGCAAGCAGTAGACGAACGCCCCCATGTCAATCGCTTTTTACCGTCAGCAGATATTGAACAGGCGCTAAAAGGTTTTCATTATCAACATAATATGCAGCCTGTCACGCTGTGGTTTGATGATGCGCTCAGTGCCATGCGTTCGCTGAAAGGCATTGGCGCAACGCATCTTCACGCAGGGCGCGATCAGCGAGTATTAACCCGTTCACAGTTACAACAACTGCAACTGGCCTGGCCGCAACAGCAGGGGCGATATCCCCTGACTTATTATCTTTTTTTGGGAGTAATTACTCGTGAGTAAACGCTATTTTGTCACCGGAACGGACACCGAAGTGGGTAAAACCGTTGCCAGTTGCGCACTGTTGCAGGCCGCGAAGGCCGCAGGTTACCGGACGGCAGGCTACAAACCCGTTGCCTCCGGTAGCGAAATGACTGCAGAAGGTTTACGCAACAGCGATGCACTGGCGTTACAGCGCAACAGCAGCCTGCAGCTGGATTACGCCACGGTGAATCTATATACCTTCGAAGAGCCGACCTCGCCGCATATCATCAGCGCGCAAGAGGGCAGGCCAATTGACCCATTGGTGATGAGTGCCGGATTACGTGCGCTGGAACACCAGGCTGAGTGGGTGCTGATAGAGGGCGCGGGCGGCTGGTTTACGCCGCTTTCTGACACTTTCACTTTTGCGGATTGGGTAACACAGGAACAACTGCCGGTGATACTGGTAGTTGGCGTGAAACTCGGCTGTATTAATCACGCGATGTTGACGGCACAGGCAGTACAGCAGGCAGGACTAACACTCGCAGGCTGGGTGGCGAACGATGTCACTCCGCCAGGCAAACGTCATGCTGAATATATGGCTACGCTCACCCGAATGATCCCCGCGCCGCTGCTGGGGGAAATTCCCTGGCTTCAGGAAAATCCAGAAAGTGCGCTCACCGGAAAATATATAAATCTCACATCACTGAAGTAGCAAAAAAATTGGTTGAATTGCGAGCGAGATCGCGTCTTCGGTCGCCCGTAATTTAACCAACCAAATGCTAAAAAAATCGCGAAAAAAATTTTACCCCGGCATTATACGATTAGTATGGGAATTGCCCAGGCGGCTGGACATAGGGGCTGCAGGTAGTTATCCACTATTCCTGTGGATAACCATGTGCATTAGAGTTAGAAAACGTAAGGTAAGCGAGAGAATACGCGGCTTGCACGCAAATTGGCGCTAAAGACGGCTTAAATAAATATTTTTTATTTTTCAATCTGTTAGATAAATGCAATGGCTGTCAGGAAAGTGTCATCTCCTGCAATAAATCCGTCATCAGCCATCTTGACAAATGTTAAAAAAGCCATTGCTCTGGGGATAACCCTGCAGACCAGAGTTTTATCTCGTCACAGCGTCAATTTTGCCTACGGTTTAGACCTTAGTTTACGGCGTAACAGAAATGTTGTGGTGTGAGACTGTTTTTTTATCCAGTATAATTTATTGGCATTATTAATCATGACGAGTAAAATTACACACCTGCCCGCCCATTCCTTCAGGTAGCAACTCATGAGTAAACCATTCAAACTGAATTCCGCGTTCAAACCTTCTGGCGATCAGCCGGAGGCGATTCGACGCCTCAAAGAGGGGCTGGAGGATGGCCTCGCGCATCAGACTTTGCTTGGCGTGACGGGGTCGGGGAAAACCTTCACTATTGCTAATGTCATCGCTGACCTGCAACGCCCAACCATGGTGCTGGCGCCCAACAAAACGCTGGCAGCGCAACTATATGGTGAGATGAAAGAGTTCTTCCCGGAAAACGCGGTGGAGTATTTCGTCTCCTATTACGATTACTATCAGCCAGAAGCCTATGTTCCGAGTTCAGATACGTTTATTGAGAAAGATGCCTCAGTAAACGAACATATCGAACAGATGCGACTTTCAGCAACCAAAGCGTTGCTGGAGCGGCGAGATGTTATTGTCGTAGCGTCAGTTTCCGCAATTTATGGTCTGGGCGATCCTGATTTATATCTCAAGATGATGCTGCACCTCACGGTCGGTATGATTATCGATCAGCGCGCGATCCTGCGTCGCCTGGCGGAGTTGCAATATACCCGCAACGACCAGGCATTCCAGCGCGGCACTTTTCGCGTGCGGGGTGAGGTGATCGACATCTTCCCGGCAGAGTCCGACGACGTTGCGCTACGTGTAGAATTGTTCGACGAAGAAGTGGAACGTCTCTCGCTTTTCGACCCACTAACCGGGCAGATTATCTCGACCATTGCGCGTTATACCATCTACCCGAAAACGCACTATGTTACGCCGCGCGAGCGCATTGTGCAGGCGATGGAAGAGATTAAAGAAGAACTGGCGGATCGGCGCAAGGTACTGCTGGCAAATAACAAGTTGCTGGAAGAGCAGCGGCTGACCCAGCGTACCCAGTTTGATCTGGAGATGATGAATGAGCTGGGATATTGCTCGGGCATCGAAAACTATTCTCGCTTTCTTTCCGGGCGTGGGCCTGGCGAGCCACCGCCGACGCTGTTTGATTACCTGCCTGCCGATGGGCTGCTGGTGGTTGATGAATCACACGTCACCATTCCGCAGATAGGCGGTATGTATCGCGGCGACCGGGCGCGTAAAGAAACGCTGGTGGAGTATGGTTTCCGCCTGCCATCGGCGCTGGATAACCGTCCGCTGAAGTTTGAAGAGTTCGAAGCATTAGCCCCGCAAACCATCTATGTTTCCGCGACGCCCGGCAACTATGAACTGGAGAAATCCGGCGGCGACGTGGTGGATCAGGTGGTGCGTCCAACCGGATTGCTTGATCCGATTATCGAAGTGCGTCCGGTCGCGACCCAGGTCGATGATCTTCTTTCAGAAATTCGCCTGCGGGCGGCAATTAACGAACGCGTTCTGGTGACGACGCTGACCAAGCGGATGGCGGAAGACCTCACCGAATATCTCGAAGAACACGGCGAGCGCGTGCGTTATCTTCACTCCGACATTGATACCGTTGAACGTATGGAAATCATCCGCGACTTGCGTCTGGGCGAGTTCGATGTGCTGGTTGGCATCAACTTACTGCGCGAAGGTCTGGATATGCCGGAAGTGTCGCTGGTGGCAATCCTCGACGCCGACAAAGAGGGCTTCCTGCGTTCTGAACGTTCGTTGATCCAGACCATTGGTCGTGCGGCACGTAACGTTAACGGTAAAGCGATTCTCTACGGCGATAAGATAACCCCGTCAATGGCGAAAGCGATTGGCGAAACCGAACGTCGCCGCGAGAAACAGCAGAAGTACAACGAAGAGCATGGCATTACACCACAAGGGCTGAACAAGAAAGTGGTCGATATCCTGGCGCTGGGGCAGAACATTGCTAAAACCAAAGCCAAGGGCAGAGGGAAAGCGCGCGCGATTGTTGAGCCGGATAATGTGCCGATGGATATGTCGCCAAAAGCGTTGCAGCAGAAAATCCATGAACTGGAAGGGCAGATGATGAAACACGCACAAAACCTGGAGTTCGAAGAGGCGGCGCAAATTCGTGACCAGTTGCATCAGTTGCGTGAGCTGTTTATTGCGGCTTCGTGACGAGATGAAAAAGCCGGAATGTTTTTCTGGTTTGAGGCTGATGAGAAACGTAAAATTGCCTGATGCGCTACGCTTATCAGGCCTACATGCACTCTGCAATATATTGAATTTGCGCGATTTGTAGGCCGGATAAGGCGTTCACGCCGCATCCGACATGAACAACGCGCACTTTGTCTGCAATCTGACGCCGGAATGTTCTTCCGGTTTTCCGTTAACCCAACGCCTGTAACGCCTTTTCCAGTGCGTTATGTAACAACTGGCGGTCATGACGATAGGGGATATCGCTGGCCTCCAGTACATCCTGAATCACTATTCTGTCGGTGACCGCAGAAACATCCACTTTCGGCCCAACGACGACGGCATCAATAACCTTTTTACCGACATACTGCTCCATAATCGCCAACTTATTTTCCAGTTTCAGATTCGCCGCTGGTAGGCTAAGTTCACGTCCCAGATTGCCGATATAGACCATCGGTGCTGGCGTGCGGCGTAATGCCTGCGCCATTTCCTTAAGCAGCAGGATCGGCATCAGGCTGGTATAAAAACTGCCTGGCCCGATAAGAATCAGATCTGCTTCATTGATAGCATGTACAGCTTCACGCGTAGCAGGCACATTAGGGGTTAACAGTAATTCTTGAATCGGCGTGGTTAACTGGTCAATATTTACCTCGCCGTAAACTTCATGCCCCTGATCGTCAATCGCCATCAGATCAACGGGATGCTCTGACATCGGAATCAAATGCGCATCCACTTTCAGCAGATTACGAATTAAATTGATGGCTTCCAGAGGCCGCACGCTAAGGTGGTCCAGCGCCTTTAACATCAGGTTTCCAAGGTTATGCCCGGAAAGCTCGCCATTACCGCCAAAACGATATTCAAACATCGCGGAAGCGACGCTGGGTTCTGTAATTAACTGATTAAGACAGTTGCGCATATCGCCCCAGGCAATACCGCCTTCTGAGCGGCGAATACGCCCTGTTGAACCACCGTTATCGGTGGTGGTCACAATGCCCGTTAAACGAGAACCCAAAGACGAAAGTGATGAGAGAACGCGTCCCAGTCCATGCCCTCCGCCGAGAGCAACGACACGATCAAGGTCAGCCAGCGTACGATTGCGCATATAAATTCCTGAAGTCAGATTATCCGCGCTACAGTAGCGCAACTGACAGGGAAACAGCAATTAACCCGCCAATATTGAGGATACAAATAATTGTTTTCTACCTCTAAAGGACGATATACGCACTGCATTGCTGATGATGTACATCAAAGTAAAACCATCATTTTCCCTTATTCTGTAGGGAAATAGCACGATCATGACGCTATATACATGATTACATAGCGGAAAGTGTGAATGGTAAAAATCTCATTTACACGCTAGTATCGGCATAACCACTAAACACTCTAGCCTCTGCACCTGGGTCAACTGATACGGTGCTTTGGCCGTGACAATGCTCATAAAGATTGCCACCAGGGCGAAGGAAGAAATGACTTCGCCTCCCGTATCTGGAAAGGTGTACATGGCTTCACAACTGACTGATGCATTTGCGCGTAAGTTTTACTACTTGCGCCTGTCGATTACCGATGTGTGTAACTTTCGTTGCACCTACTGCCTGCCGGATGGCTACAAGCCGAGCGGCGTCACTAATAAAGGCTTCCTGACCGTCGATGAAATTCGTCGGGTTACTCGCGCCTTCGCCAGTCTGGGCACCGAAAAAGTGCGTCTGACAGGCGGCGAGCCGTCTTTACGTCGCGACTTTACCGATATCATCGCCGCTGTGCGGGAAAACGACGCTATTCGCCAGATTGCGGTCACCACCAATGGTTATCGCCTGGAACGCGATGTCGCGAACTGGCGCGATGCAGGCCTGACGGGCATTAACGTCAGCGTTGATAGCCTCGACGCCCGTCAGTTTCATGCCATTACCGGGCAGGATAAATTCAACCAGGTAATGGCAGGCATCGATGCTGCATTTGAAGCCGGGTTTGAGAAGGTTAAAGTCAATACCGTGCTGATGCGGGATGTCAATCATCATCAACTCGACACCTTTCTGAACTGGATCCAGCATCGCCCCATTCAGCTGCGTTTTATCGAACTGATGGAAACGGGCGAGGGCAGCGAACTCTTCCGCAAGCACCATATTTCTGGTCAGGTTCTGCGTGACGAGCTGCTGCGTCGCGGCTGGATCCATCAGCTTCGTCAACGCAGCGACGGCCCCGCACAAGTCTTTTGTCATCCGGATTACGCCGGAGAGATCGGCCTTATCATGCCGTATGAAAAAGACTTCTGCGCCACCTGCAACCGCCTGCGCGTCTCCTCCATTGGTAAACTCCATCTCTGCCTGTTTGGTGAAGGCGGCGTTAACCTGCGCGATCTGCTGGAAGACGATACCCAGCAACAGGCGCTGGAAGCGCGTATTTCGGCGGCGCTGCGGGAGAAAAAACAGACCCATTTCCTGCATCAAAACAACACCGGTATTACGCAAAACTTATCGTACATTGGCGGTTAAAACGTCAAAAGGAGAGATCAGATGAGTCAGGTAAGCACTGAATTTATCCCGACCCGTATTGCTATTCTTACGGTTTCTAATCGTCGCGGTGAAGAAGACGATACCTCCGGTCACTATCTGCGCGACTCGGCGCAGGAAGCAGGCCATCACGTTGTCGATAAAGCCATTGTCAAAGAAAACCGCTACGCCATTCGCGCTCAGGTATCTGCGTGGATCGCCAGCGACGATGTACAAGTGGTGCTGATTACAGGTGGTACTGGCCTGACAGAAGGCGATCAGGCGCCAGAAGCACTGTTGCCGCTGTTCGATCGTGAAGTCGAAGGCTTCGGCGAAGTGTTCCGTATGCTGTCGTTCGAAGAGATTGGCACCGCAACGCTGCAATCTCGGGCGGTGGCGGGTGTTGCTAACAAAACGCTGATTTTCGCGATGCCCGGCTCGACTAAAGCGTGCCGCACCGCCTGGGAAAATATCATCGCCCCGCAGCTGGATGCCCGTACGCGTCCGTGCAATTTCCATCCACATTTGAAGAAATAAGTATGTCGCAACTGACCCATATCAACGCCGCTGGCGAAGCGCACATGGTGGATGTCTCCGCCAAAGCGGAAACTGTGCGTGAAGCGCGCGCCGAAGCCTTTGTCACCATGCGCAGTGAGACGCTGGCGATGATCATTGATGGTCGCCATCACAAAGGCGACGTATTTGCCACTGCGCGCATTGCCGGTATTCAGGCGGCAAAACGCACCTGGGATCTGATCCCGCTTTGTCATCCGCTGATGCTCAGCAAAGTTGAAGTCAATTTACAGGCTGAGCCGGAACATAATCGGGTACGAATTGAAACGCTTTGCCGCCTGACCGGGAAAACGGGTGTCGAAATGGAAGCATTAACCGCAGCCTCCGTGGCGGCGCTGACCATTTATGACATGTGCAAAGCGGTGCAAAAAGATATGGTGATTGGTCCGGTACGTTTGCTGGCGAAGAGCGGCGGCAAGTCGGGTGATTTTAAGGTGGAAGCGGATGATTAAAGTTCTTTTTTTCGCCCAGGTGCGCGAGTTGGTAGGAACGGATGCAACCGAAGTGGTTGCGGATTTCTCAACCGTAGAAGCATTACGCCAACACCTGGCAGCGCAGAGCGATCGCTGGACGCTGGCGCTGGAAGATGGCAAATTGCTGGCTGCCGTCAACCAGACGCTGGTGAGTTTTGACCATCCGCTGACTGACGGCGACGAAGTGGCTTTCTTCCCGCCGGTAACCGGAGGTTAAGATGGCAGAAACCAAAATTGTTGTCGGATCTCAGCCTTTTAGCGTTGGGGAAGAGTACCCGTGGCTGGCTGAGCGTGACGAAGATGGTGCAGTGGTCACGTTTACCGGTAAGGTGCGCAACCATAACCTGGGCGACAGCGTCAAAGCATTAACCCTCGAACACTATCCGGGGATGACGGAAAAAGCACTGGCGGAAATCGTGGATGAGGCGCGTAACCGCTGGCCGCTGGGGAGAGTCACGGTGATTCATCGCATTGGCGAATTATGGCCGGGCGATGAAATCGTATTTGTCGGGGTCACCAGCGCGCATCGTAGCAGCGCGTTTGAAGCCGGGCAGTTTATTATGGACTATCTCAAAACCCGCGCACCGTTCTGGAAGCGTGAAGCCACGCCGGAATGCGACCGCTGGGTTGAAGCCCGGGAGAGCGATCAGCAGGCGGCAAAACGCTGGTAGTTTTTGTTAGCCGGATAAGGCACCGCTGCATCCGGCAATTTCATCGCTCTGGACATACGTTTACGCTGCGTCGATGCACACCCTCATCATTTGCAGTATCCTTTAGATATTCCTTATATCTTCAGGAGAAAGTCATGGACAGATTCCCACGTTCAGATTCAATCGTACAACCCCGTGCTGGCTTGCAAACCTATATGGCGCAAGTCTATGGCTGGATGACAGTTGGTTTGTTACTGACCGCATTTGTTGCCTGGTATGCAGCCAACTCTGCTGCCGTTATGGAGCTGCTATTCACTAACCGTGTCTTCTTAATCGGTTTGATAATCGCGCAATTAGCTCTGGTTATCGTGTTATCAGCGATGATTCAAAAACTCAGCGCGGGCGTAACGACGATGCTCTTTATGCTTTATTCGGCGCTAACGGGCTTAACGCTCTCCAGTATTTTCATTGTCTACACTGCCGCCTCTATTGCCAGTACCTTCGTTGTCACCGCCGGGATGTTCGGCGCGATGAGTCTGTATGGTTACACCACGAAACGCGATTTAAGTGGCTTCGGCAATATGCTATTTATGGCATTAATTGGTATCGTCATAGCCTCGCTGGTGAACTTCTGGCTGAAAAGCGAAGCATTAATGTGGGCAGTCACCTACATCGGCGTGATTGTCTTTGTTGGACTGACGGCGTATGACACTCAGAAACTGAAAAATATGGGTGAACAGATTGATACCCGCGACACGTCGAACCTGCGTAAATATTCCATTCTTGGCGCCTTAACGTTGTATCTGGACTTCATCAACCTGTTCCTGATGTTGCTGCGGATCTTTGGCAACCGCCGTTAAACGCATTTCTTATAAAAATCCCGGAACGACCCCGGGCTTTTTTATCTATTCGATAATAAGTATATA
>NZ_PTRD01000002.1:0-81412 GCF_002965005.1 Escherichia sp. MOD1-EC7011 | reverse complement strand
CGCTGTTAGCTGCATCGGATCGAACGCTTCACCTGAGGCCGTCAGATTGCTGCCCGGTTCGGCATCATAAATAGCCGCCAGGCCAGCCTGACTAAAGCGTGAGGGATCTTGCACGATTTTGTAGCTTTTGCCATCGCGCTGGTAATCCTGATTCGCTGTCGCGTTCAGTGGTTCGAAACGCGGTTCTGCCCCGCCAATCTCAACTATTGGGCCGTTACATACCGCAGGCTGCGGTACACTTACCGTCTGTTGCTGACCATCATCGCTTGTACATGCCGCGAGCATTCCTGCCGCGATGCAGATCACGAGCCACTGCTTACGCATTGCGCACCTCTTACACGCTTTTCGACAACATTTTCCTGTGGGTGTGGATTGACATTACAATCCCAAACCCAGCCATCAGCACAATTAGCGCCGATCCTCCATAACTGACCAGTGGGAGCGGAACCCCTACAACCGGCAGAATACCGCTTACCATACCAATATTTACGAAGACATAAACGAATAATATCAGCATTAAGCCGCCAGCCATGACGCGACCAAAAGTGGTTTGCGCTCTGGCGGCTATCCACAGCCCGCGCATGATCAGCAGAATATAAAGGGCGAGCAGAATCAAAATGCCCACTAATCCCAGCTCTTCCGCCAGTACTGCGAAGATAAAGTCGGTATGGCGTTCGGGCAGAAATTCAAGCTGTGACTGAGTGCCGTGCAGCCAGCCTTTGCCGCGTAATCCGCCGGAGCCAATAGCTATTTTAGACTGAATAATGTGATAGCCCGCGCCAAGAGGGTCTGATTCTGGGTCGAGGAGCATCATTACGCGCTGGCGCTGGTAATCATGCATCAGGAAGAACCACAGAATCGGAATGAACGCTGCTACCAGCACCACTGCAACGCCGATCAGGCGCCAGCTAAGGCCAGAGAGGAACAGTACGAACAGACCGGAAAGCGCAACGAGAATTGACGTCCCCAGGTCAGGCTGCGCTGCGACCAGCAGCGTGGGCATAAATATCAGCACCAGGGCGATGGCGGTATTTTTTAACGACGGAGGACAAACGTCGCGGTTGATAAAGCGTGCCACCATCAGCGGCACAGCTATTTTGGCAATTTCCGACGGCTGGAAACGAACGATACCGAGATCCAGCCAGCGTTGAGCACCTTTGGAGATGGCGCCAAAGGCATCTACTGCTACCAGCAAAATAATACAGATGATATAGAGATAGGGCGCCCAGCCCTCATAAACGCGCGGAGGGATTTGCGCCATTACCACCATAATGACCAGACCCATTGCGATCTGACCGATTTTACGCTCCATCATGCCGATATCCTGGCCGCTGGCACTCCAGATTACCAGAGCACTGTAGACCAGCAATGCCAGTAAAATCAGCAGCATCGTGGGATCAAGATGGACTTTATCCCAGAATGTTTTTTTATTCGGATTATCCGTCATGATTAATGGTCCTCCGCTGCGGTAACCGCTGGGTTTTCCGCAGGCAGATCGGTGTTGTTATCGCCCAGCATAATGTGGTCGAGGATCTGGCGCATCAGCGTACCGACCGCCGGACCCGCGCCGCCGTTCTCCAGAATCATGGCGACAGCCACTTGCGGATTGTTATACGGCGCAAAGGCGGTCATTAATTTGTGGTCACGCAGACGCTCAGCAATTTTGTGCGCATTATAGGTTTCGTTCGCTTTCAGACCGAATACCTGAGCCGTACCAGATTTCGCCGCAATTTTGTACGGTGCGCTGGCAAAGTATTTATGCGCCGTACCGTTAGGGCGGTTAGCAACCCCGTACATACCGTCTTTCGCCAGCTCCCAGTAACCGGAATGAATATCGCCAACTGGCGGTTCATGCGGTTGTACCCATGGCACCTGTTTGCCGTCTTCGGCGGTGCTCATCAGCAAATGCGGAACTTTCACGACACCGTCATTAATCAGGATCATCAGTGCCTTACTCATCTGGATTGGGGTCGCTGTCCAGTAACCCTGACCGATACCGACCGGAATGGTGTCACCCTGATACCACGGTTTTTTAAAGCGTTTCTGTTTCCATTCGCGGGTAGGCATGTTGCCGGAACGTTCTTCTGCCAGGTCGATACCGGTGTAATGGCCATAACCGAATTTACCCATCCATTCGGAAAGACGATCGATCCCCATATCGTAGGCCACCTGATAGAAGAAGGTATCCGCAGATTCTTCCAGCGATCTTGTGACATTCAGGCGTCCGTGACCCCATTTTTTCCAGTCACGGTAACGTTTTTCCGAACCAGGCAGCTGCCACCAGCCTGGGTCAAACAGCGTAGTATTGCGCGTGATCACCCCAGCACTTAATGCTGAAACTGCTACATAAGGTTTAACCGTAGACGCCGGTGGATAAACCCCCTGCGTGGCTCGGTTCACCAGCGGTGTGTTCGGGTCGTTCAGCAATGCGGAATAATCTTTGCTGGATATACCGTCAACAAACAAGTTTGGGTCATAGCTTGGCGTGGAAACCAGCGCCAGTACACCACCTGTGCGCGGATCGGTGACTACCACAGCCGCGCGGCTGCCTGCCAGTAGTGTTTCAATATACTGCTGGAGTTTGAGATCTATCGTCAGGTAAATATCGTGCCCGGCTTGTGGCGGTACTTCTTTTAACTGGCGGATGACGCGACCACGGTTGTTAACTTCAACCTCTTCATAACCGGTCTGACCGTGCAACACATCTTCATAGTAACGCTCAATGCCTAGCTTACCGATATCATGCGTTGCCGCATAATTGGCTAGTTTGCCGTCATTATTCAGGCGTTCGACATCTTTATCGTTGATTTTCGACACATAGCCGATGACGTGGGTCAGCGCCGAACCGTAAGGATAGTAACGGCGTTTATAGCCTTTAACTTCCACCCCGGGAAAACGGTACTGATTGACGGCAAAGCGCGCCACCTGTACTTCAGTCAGGTTAGTTTTCACTGGAATCGAGGTGAAACGGTGTGAACGTGCGCGCTCTTTTCTGAATGCAGCGATATCATCATCGGTCAGATCGACCACGCTGCGCAAAGCGTCCAGCGTTTGCTGCACGTTATCGACTTTCTCCGGCATCATCTCTACCTGATAGATAGTGCGGTTGAGTGCCAGAGGGATGCCGTTACGATCGTAGATAATGCCGCGACTGGGGGCGATAGGCACCAGTTTGATGCGGTTTTCATTAGAACGGGTCTGATAATCGGTAAAACGAACAATTTGCAGATTATACAGGTTGGCGATAAGCACGCCGGTCAGCAGCAAAATTCCCAAAAAGGCGACCAGCGCCCGGCGCACAAACAGTGCGGACTCTGCCGTATAGTCGCGAAAAGAGTTCTGTAGTTTCATCCGCTGCGTTTTCTACTCAAAGCTTTCTTATCACTCACGGTGATAAGGATGGTTGGTGGTAATGCTCCACGCCCGGTACAGACTCTCTGCGACCAGTACGCGAACCAGCGGATGGGGGAGGGTCAGCGCGGAAAGCGACCAGCTTTGTTCTGCCGCTGCTTTACAGGCAGGTGATAACCCTTCAGGCCCGCCAATAAGCAGGCTGACGTCGCGGCCATCAAGCTTCCATCGTTCCAGTTCAGCGGCTAACTGCGGTGTGTCCCAGGGCTTGCCTGGAATGTCGAGGGTGACAATGCGGTTTTTGCCTGCGGCTGCCAGCATCTGCTCACCCTCTTTGTCGAGTATGCGCTTGATGTCCGCGTTCTTGCCGCGTTTCCCGGCCGGAATTTCAATCAGCTCAAAAGGCATATCTTTCGGAAAACGACGCAGGTACTCGGTAAAACCGGTTTGTACCCAGTCCGGCATTTTCGTTCCCACGGCCACAAGTTGCAGCTTCACACATTAACTCCAGAGTTTTTCCAGTTCATACAGGCGACGGCTCTCTTCCTGCATGACATGGACAATAACTTCGCCCAAATCAACGACAATCCAGTCGGCGCTGTTTTCACCTTCTACGCCGAGCGGCAATAGACCAGCAGCACGAGACTCCTGCACAACGTGGTCAGCAATGGACATAACATGACGGCTGGACGTACCCGTACAGATGATCATGCAGTCGGTGATGCTGGATTTGCCCTGAACGTCTAAGGCGATGATGTCCTGACCTTTGAGGTCATCAATTTTGTCGATAACAAAATCCTGGAGTGCTTTACCCTGCAAGTTTTCCCCCTGGGTGAATTAAAAAGATAAAAAACGGTCTGCCAGTATACCTGAACCAGAGGCGATTTCGGGACAATTGTCGCCGAATCGGCTTTCGAAAGTGGGCTATCATCCCACCCTGCGCCGCAGATTGCATCGCCATTTTTGTAAAACAATTTCTACAAAGTCGTGTTTAGCGGAAAAAGTCCGGCTGCGGAGAATATCAGCCTGTCCGGGGCTGTCAATGGGCGCTGCACCTTACATGCAAAAAAACAGAAAAGTCATGCATCCCTGTGCCATATAGCACGGCTATTGAGGACACGTAGAGTTGCGAATGCGTCATTGATTTCAATGGCGCTCCAGCAGCCCTGGTCTACACGAAAATGCCACATCGCCCCGGCTGGCATACCAAGTAAGCGTGCAATTAACAGACTCAACACGCCCTGATGGCTGATGACTAATATATTTTTGTGGTGCTGATATTCAACAAATCCGGCAATAAACCTTTCTACCCGTTGCGAAAACGCCTGAAAACCTTCGCCGTTAGTTGGGACGGCATACTGCCAGTCATTGCACCATGCGCTATAGTTTTCGGCATCTTCTTGCATCAAATCGCGATGATGCCGCATCTCCCAGTCACCAAAAAACATTTCATTAAGCTCAGGGACGGTTTGTACAGGGAGCTGGCGGTCACTGAGAACCAGCCGCGCGGTATGCTGCGCGCGTTCCAGCTCACTACATAAAACCATATCGAAGGGAACATCACGCAACAGGGTATTCAGGCTTTGAGCTTGCTCGATACCGCGTGCAGTCAGTGGCGTCGGCGCATGACCGCTGTACAATCCATCGACATTTGCCTGCGTTTCGCCGTGACGAATTAACCACAGTCGCATCATTCCCTCCGTGATGACAGGTATCAGCGATACAAGCCTTGTTGGTTAATGTAGGTCAATACCGATTCCGGTAACAAATCTTCACATGATTCGCCGTTTTGCAAGCGTTCGCGGATGATGGTCGCCGAGATGTTAAACCACGGCGTTTCAGCGAGGTAAATTTTACCGGCAGACTGAAGGTGCAGATCTTCTGGATTATGCGTCAAATGATCTTCCAGCCACTGCTGGTATTGTGGTTGCGCCATTTCAAGCGGGTAACCGGGACGCCGACAGACAATTAAATGCGCATTGTCGAGAATTGTTTCGTATTCGTACCAGGTGGGAAAAGTCAGCAGTGAATCCTGACCAATAATAAACGCCAGTGGCACATCGTCACCTTGTTCCTGTCGCCACTCTTTGAGTGTTTGCGCAGTGTAAGAGGGGGCATTGCGCTTTAACTCACGTTCATCAAGGGTAAACAGTGGTTTGTCGGCAATAGCCAGTTCAAGCATGTGTTTTCGCTGCGCGCTGTTTGCTTCCGGCTGTGGACGATGCGGAGGAACATTGTTAGGGATGATAGTCACTTGCGTCAGACCAATCAGATTCGCCAGCGTTTCCACGGGTTTAAGATGACCATAGTGCACCGGATCGAAGGTGCCACCAAACAGAGCCTGTAAAGATTTCATATCAACCATCGATAAATACGTCTGCCAGTGGTTTATGGCACAACAGAAGAGATAATCCCTCCAGATCTGCCCAAACCGACTGGCCGTAATCTTGTTTGAGGGTGAGTTCCGTTCGTGTCAGAAGTTGCACGGCCTGACGTAACTGCGGCTGGCTTAAGCGATTTAATGCCTCGCCCATCATGCCCCGCCGGTTCTGCCAAACGCGATGCTTATCAAACAACGCGCGTAACGGCATATGGGCAGACTGACGTTTCAAATTAACCAGTAACAACAGTTCACGTTGTAATGTGCGCAACAAAATAACCGGCTCGCTGCCTTCCAGACGCAGTTGCTGAAGAATGTGCAATGCGCGCTTGCTTTTGCCCATCAACAAAGCATCGACCCAATGAAAAGGGGTGAAATGCGCGGCATCATTCACTGCCTGCTCAACGCGCGGTAATGTCAGTTTGCCGTCCGGCCAGAGAAGCGATAAACGCTCCAGCGCCTGTGCCAGCGCCAGCAGGTTACCTTCATAACAATAGCAGAGCATCTGATTTGCAGCGTCATCCAGTTCTAAGTTGAGCTGTTTTGCACGCGCAGCAACCCAGCGAGGAAGCTGAGCCTGCTCCGGTGTCTGACAGGTTACCTGCACGCTTCGATTAGCAAGAGCAGTAAACCAGGCAGCATTTTCCTGCGCTTTGCTTAATTTATTGCCGCGCACGATCAGCAGCAAATCGTCATGCAGCAGTCCGGTCAGTGTCAGAAGTTGGTCATTGATCGCCGCATTTGGTCCGTTTTCTGGTAACAGCAGCAATAGCGTTTGTCGACTGGCGAACAGGCTCATGGCCTGGCATAGCGAAAATATCGCATTCCAGTCGGTGTTGGGATCAATGGAAAAAGTGTGGTGTTCTGCAAATCCTTGTGCTGCAGCTACCTGACGAACAGCGTCCTGGCTTTCCTGCAACAACAGAGGATCGTTACCAAGCAAAAGATACGCCGCGCGCAGCCCTTCATTGAGCTGCGCGCGGAGTTGTTCCGGGTACAACCGAATCATCAGTTACCCAGCGTAGTAGAGACACGTGCAGGCGTTGCTGCAGTATCCGTTGTTTTCGACGTATCTTCGTCGGAACGGATATCCGCAGCGCGGATGCTTGGCAGCTTACGTATCAGCTGTTCGGCAGCACGGTCGTACATCTCTTGAATGATCATGCTTTGCTCATTATCTTTCGCTAACGCCATTTGCGGGTTATCGAAGAACGAACGGAAGACTTTGGCGCTAATCGGGTAGATGTCACGGCCAGGGATCAACACGGTCGCATTAACCGTCATGATCATCTGATACTCTGCTGTTTGACCGTTACGGAATACCGAGGCGGTATCTTTCGCGATGCTCACTTTACCCAAACGCAGGGATGGAACATCCTTACGCGTGGTTTCTTTATCAAGCAACTCAACACCGTTCAGACGCAACTGATTACGCACCGCACGGCTTAACGGCCCGTTCGGGTCGCCAGAGTCCAGGATCATGACCTTCATAGTGGAAGGAACCTGCGTGGTATCACGCAGATGCCAGCCACACCCGGCGGTGATTAACACCGCCAGAGATAACAACAATGTTGCCAGATATCGCACGCTTCCTCCCGCGCTTAGCCAACGACCAGATTGAGGAGTTTACCCGGTACGTAAATCACTTTACGCACGGTAACGCCATCAAGATATTTTGCTACCAGATGTTCCTGGCCAGCACGTTCGCGAACCTGTTCTTCCGTTGCATCTACCGGAACGGTGATTTTGGCACGGACTTTACCGTTAACCTGCACCACCACCAGCGTGGAATCTTCCACCATCGCTTTCTCGTCTGCAACCGGCCACGGCGCGTTGTCGATATCGCCTTCGCCTTTCAGTTCCTGCCACAGCGTGAAGCAGATGTGCGGCGTGAACGGGTTAAGCATACGAACAACGGCCAGCAGTGCTTCCTGCATCAGAGCGCGATCCTGCTCGCCATCGGTCGGTGCTTTTGCCAGTTTATTCATCAGCTCCATAATTGCCGCAATTGCAGTGTTAAAGGTCTGACGACGACCGATATCATCGGTCACTTTAGCGATAGTTTTATGAACATCACGACGCAGAGCTTTCTGATCTTCAGTCAGTGCGTCAACGTTCAGCGCCGCAACATCACCTTTCGCAGTGTGCTCGTAAACCAGTTTCCAGACACGTTTCAGGAAGCGGTTAGCCCCTTCAACGCCGGACTCCTGCCATTCGAGAGTCATATCCGCCGGAGAAGCGAACATCATAAACAGACGAACGGTGTCCGCGCCGTAACGTTCAACCATCACCTGCGGGTCGATACCGTTGTTCTTCGACTTGGACATTTTGCTCATGCCGGTATACACCAGTTCATGGCCTGCCGCGTCTTTCGCTTTCACGATACGGCCTTTCTCGTCGCGCTCAACGATAGCATCAACCGGGGAAACCCAGTTACGTTCGCCGTTTTCGCCTACATAGTAGAAGGCATCTGCCAGCACCATACCCTGACACAGCAGCTGTTTCGCTGGCTCGTCAGAGTTCACCATGCCTGCATCACGCATCAGTTTGTGGAAGAAGCGGAAGTAGAGCAGGTGCATGATGGCGTGTTCGATACCACCAATGTAGATATCCACTGGCAGCCAGTAGTTAGCTGCTTTGGAATCCAGCATACCCTCTTTGTACTCCGGGCAAGTGTAGCGCGCATAGTACCAGGAGGACTCCATAAAGGTGTCGAAAGTATCGGTTTCACGCAGTGCCGGCATACCGTTAACGGTGGTTTTCGCCCACTCAGGATCTGCTTTGATCGGGCTGGTAATACCATCCATTACCACATCTTCCGGCAGGATCACCGGCAACTGGTCGTCCGGAGTAGGCATCACAGTGCCGTCCTCCAGCGTCACCATCGGAATCGGTGCGCCCCAGTAACGCTGACGGGAAACACCCCAGTCGCGCAGGCGATAGTTTACTTTACGCTCGCCAACGCCCATTGCCGTCAATTTGTCGGCAATGGCGTTAAAGGCCGCTTCATGGTCAAGACCGTTGAACTCACCAGAGTTGAACAGCACGCCTTTTTCAGTCAGGGCTTGCTGAGAAAGATCTGGCTCAGAGCCGTCAGCAGCCAGGATCACCGGTTTGATGTTCAGGCCGTATTTAGAGGCAAACTCGTAGTCGCGCTGGTCGTGACCCGGAACCGCCATGACTGCGCCAGTGCCGTACTCCATCAATACGAAGTTTGCTGCCCAAACCGGAATTTCTTCGCCCGTTAATGGGTGAACCGCTTTAAAGCCGGTATCGACACCTTTTTTCTCCATTGTCGCCATTTCAGCTTCGGCAACTTTGGTGTTACGGCATTCGTCGATAAAGGACGCCAGTTCAGGATTATTTTCTGCCGCTTTCTGTGCCAGCGGATGACCCGCCGCTACCGCCAGATAAGTACAACCCATAAAGGTGTCCGGGCGGGTAGTGTAAACGGTCAGCGTGTTGTCATAGTCGTTAACGTTGAAGGTGATTTCCACGCCTTCGGAACGACCGATCCAGTTACGCTGCATGGTTTTAACGGTGTCTGGCCAGTGATCCAGTTTATCCAGATCGTTGAGCAGTTCGTCAGCGTAAGCGGTGATTTTGATAAACCACTGCGGGATCTCTTTACGTTCAACTTTGGTATCGCAGCGCCAGCAGCAGCCGTCGATAACCTGTTCGTTCGCCAGTACGGTCTGGTCGTTCGGACACCAGTTGACCGCAGAAGTCTTCTTATATACCAGGCCTTTTTTATACAGCTCGGTGAAGAATTTCTGTTCCCAACGGTAGTATTCCGGCGTACAGGTTGCCAGCTCGCGGCTCCAGTCATAACCAAAGCCCAGCATTTTGAGCTGGTTTTTCATATACGCGATGTTGTCGTATGTCCACGGTGCCGGTGCGGTGTTGTTTTTTACCGCAGCGCCTTCCGCAGGCAGACCAAACGCGTCCCAGCCGATCGGCTGCAGGACGTTTTTGCCCAGCATACGCTGGTAGCGGGCGATCACGTCACCGATGGTGTAGTTACGTACGTGGCCCATGTGTAGTCGACCAGAAGGATAGGGAAGCATAGACAGGCAGTAATACTTCTCTTTGCTCTCGTCTTCGGTTACTTCAAATGTGCGCTTCTCATCCCAGTGAAGCTGTACTTTGGATTCTATCTCTTCCGGGCGGTATTGCTCTTGCATGGCAGCCAGTGGTCCTGTTTTCAATACGGCTACAAATGTAGCGTTGAGGTGGTTTTTCAGATCCGCATAGCATAGCCCAAACGTCCGCGTCAAAACAGCCTTTCGCGCACTCGACGTTGAAATGATGCCCGGATTATTCATACATTAATTTACAGAGTTTGTGGGCGTATTAGCAAAGCAAGGAACAAAGAACGTCTATTATTATAGTCAGTTAACGACCCGGGAGATGAAACGATGAACAAGGTTGCTCAATATTACCGTGAACTGGTCGCGTCATTGAGCGAACGCCTGCGCAATGGCGAACGTGATATCGACGCACTGGTGGAACAGGCGCGTGAGCGCGTAATAAAAACAGGGGAGTTAACGCGAACCGAGGTCGATGAGTTGACGCGAGCTGTCAGGCGTGACCTGGAAGAGTTCGCCATGAGCTATGAAGAGAGCCTGAAAGAAGAGTCTGACAGTGTTTTTATGCGGGTAATTAAAGAAAGCCTCTGGCAGGAACTGGCGGACATCACCGATAAAACGAAGCTTGAATGGCGCGAAGTTTTCCAGGATCTCAACCATCACGGGGTTTATCACAGCGGAGAAGTGGTAGGGCTGGGGAATCTGGTTTGCGAGAAATGTCACTTTCATCTCCCGATCTACACGCCGGAAGTCCTAACGCTATGCCCGAAATGTGGTCATGATCAGTTCCAGAGACGCCCGTTCGAGCCGTAATGGTAGTGCCGGATGACGTGATGCCATCCGGCGAGTTATTAAGCGTAAAATTTAAGCCGTTCAGCCAGTAAATCAACAAAGCCCTGACGATCAACATCGACCATTACAGTAGCATTCGGTTTATTGCCAGTCAGATAATAATAATCAACCACCGTCATACCCTGGGTATATTTCCCCTGTGTTTCCACGCCGACCCAGCGTTCAACGGTGGTGAACAGTTCAGGTTTCAGTAGCCAGGCGATGGTGCATGGGTCATGCAGCGGTGCGCCAACAAAGCCCCATTTTTCGTCTTTATGATATTCGAGGAAGAAATCCAGCAGTTCGGCAACAATGGTTGAAACAGGGTTGCCAATCGCGCGGAAACGCTCGGTGTCCTCAACGTGAATTTGCGCTTTGTGAGTGACGTCCAGACCTGCCATTACCACCGGAATTCCTGACTGGAAGACAATTTCTGCCGCTTCCGGGTCAACGTAAATATTAAATTCTGCCGCCGGCGTCCAGTTACCGAGTCCCATTGCACCGCCCATAATCACGATACGGGCGATTTTACTATGTAGTTCCGGATGGCTATTGAGCAGCAAGGCGACGTTAGTTTGCGGTCCGGTAGAGACAATGGTGACGGGTTCAGCACTTTCGCGCAGCGTTTTCGCCATCAGCTCCACCGCCGTGCAATTTTGCGGCGCAAATGCGGGTTCCGGTAATGCCGGACCGTCCAGTCCACTTTCGCCGTGCACGTTGTCGGCGATAATCAACTCACGCATTAACGGTTTCACCGCGCCGCCTGCTACCGGAATATCGGTGCGATTAAGCAAGGTCAGCATACGCAGAACATTGCGTAAGGTTTTTTCTGGTGTCTGGTTTCCGGCGGAAGAAGTAATCGCTTTAACATCAAGCTCAGGTGAGGCGAGGGCGAGAACTATTGCGATAGAGTCATCATGACCTGGGTCGCAATCTAACAGAATTGGCAGTGCCATTGTTGCTCCTTGTTGTGTGCTTCTTTGCGACAAGGGTAACGCCAGGATGTAACAGATACGAGGGGCGAAACGATAAAGCGTGAGATGGCGCGCACTTGGCTATGCGCGCCAGAGTGATTAATGCAGGATTTTCGCGAGGAAGTCTTTTGCGCGGTCCGATTTCGGATCATCGAAGAAAGCGTCTTTCGGCGAGTCTTCGACAATCTTTCCCTCGTCCATAAAGATCACCCGATTCGCCACTTTGCGGGCAAAGCCCATTTCATGGGTCACCACCATCATGGTCATTCCTTCGTTCGCCAGTTCCACCATTACGTCCAGCACTTCGTTGATCATCTCCGGATCCAGCGCCGATGTCGGTTCGTCGAACAGCATCGCAATAGGATCCATACACAGCGCGCGAGCGATCGCCACACGCTGCTGCTGACCACCGGAAAGCTGTGCCGGAAATTTATTGGCATGTGCGGAAAGTCCCACGCGCTCCAGCAGCTTGAGTGCTTTTTCACGAGCTGGTGCTTTATCGCGTTTAAGAACTTTCACCTGCGCCAGCGTCAGGTTTTCGATAATCGACAGGTGAGGGAACAGCTCGAAGTGCTGGAACACCATGCCGACGCGGGAACGCAGCTTCGCCAGGTCGGTTTTTTTATCGTTAACCACGATGCCATCGACGGTGATTTCACCTTGCTGCACCGGTTCGAGGCCGTTGACGGTTTTAATCAGCGTTGATTTGCCGGAACCAGACGGGCCACAAACCACCACCACTTCGCCTTTTTTCACTTCGGTTGAGCAGTCGGTCAGCACCTGAAAGTGACCATACCATTTTGAAACATTTTTCAGGGTAATCATTATGCTGTCCTTCTTTTCAAGTAGCTGACCAACAACGACGCGCTAAGGCTAATAACGAAATAAACAAATCCGGCAAACAGGATCATCTCAACCTGCGTACCATCACGTTCACCAATGGTTGAGGCGGTACGGAAGAAATCGGCCAGAGATAACACATACACCAGCGAGGTATCCTGAAACAGTACGATGCCCTGAGTGAGCAGCAGCGGCACCATCGCGCGGAACGCCTGCGGCAGAATAATCAGTTTCATCGACTGCCAGTGAGTCATGCCGAGTGCCAGCGCGGCGCTCGACTGCCCACGGGAGATACTTTGAATACCGGCGCGGATAATTTCTGAATAGTAGGCCGCTTCAAACATCGAAAACGCCACCATGGCAGAAATTAAGCGGATGTCGGTCTTCGGCGATAATCCCAGCACGTTTTGCAGAAAACCAGGCACAATCAGGTAAAACCACAGCAGAACCATCACCAGTGGGATTGAACGGAACACGTTAACGTAGGCTTTGGCAAACCACGCCACGGGCGCAAAGCTGGACAGGCGCATCACCGCCAGCATGGTGCCCCATAAAATACCAATCACGACTGCCGTGATGGTAATTTTCAGGGTGATCACCAGCCCGTCCAGCAGATACGGCAGGGAAGGAACTATGGAACTCCAGTCAAACTCGTACATTACTTGCCTCCCATGTTGCCGGGCAGGCGAACTTTACGTTCAACCAGCGTCATCACCAGCATGATAAAAGCGTTAATCAACACATACGCCAGCGTAATGGCGGTAAACGACTCCCAGGCGTGAGCCGAGTAGTCGAGCAATTTACCCGCCTGCGCTGCCATATCTACCAGACCGATGGTCGAGGCGATGGCGGAGTTTTTCACCAGGTTCATCATCTCTGAGGTCATCGGCGGGACGATAACGCGATAAGCATTAGGCAGCAGTACGTAGCGGTAAGCCTGCGGTAGCGTCAGACCCATCGCCAGCGCGGCATTCTTCTGCCCACGCGGCAGCGACTGAATAGCGGCGCGTACCTGTTCGCAAACACGGGCGGCGGTAAACAGTCCAAGGCAGAGCATGGATGAAAGGAAAAACTGAATATTGGGATCCAGCTCGGCCTTAAACCACATGCCGATTTTCTCTGGCAGCAACTCCGGGATCACCAGATACCAGGTAAAGAATTGCACAATCAACGGCACGTTGCGGAACAGTTCGACATACAACGTACCCAGACCGGAGAGAAAACGGTTTGGAACGGTACGTAAAATGCCGAAAAATGAACCGACGAGGAAAGCGATAATCCAGGCGCAGATCGACAAAGCGATCGTCACCTGAAAACCACTCCAGATCCAACCAAGATAGGTGGTGTTGCCGAACGGGGCTTGTTGTAAAAAAATACCCCAGTTCCAGTCTATAGACATAAATCTACTCCAGAAAAAAGAGGGTAGCAGCGTTAACTGCTACCCTCGAAGATTGTTACCCAGCGTATTGCGGTTTTCAGGCCCGATGGGGAACGACCATCAGGCGTATAGTCTGTCCGTGCTACGTAACAATCGAGAGGGCTGGAATTTCCGCCCCTGGTTCTTGTAATTAGTTCAGTGCCTTGTCATTCGGTTCTTTGAACAGAGCTTTCATTTCGTCTGACAGTTCGAAATTCATGTTCAGGTTTTTCGGCGGAATTGGATTTTTGAACCACTTATCAAACCATTTTTCCGCTTCGCCGGAGGTCTGCACCTGAGCGATAGTGTCATCCATCAGCTTTTTGAACTGCGGATCGTCTTTACGCAACATGCAACCGTAGGCTTCCTGAGACTGCGGCTTGCCGACGATTTCCCAGTTGTCTGGTTTCTTCGCTTTCGCACGTTCACCGGCCAGCAGAGCGTCATCCATCATAAAGGCAACGGCACGACCGCTTTCCAGGGTGCGGAAAGAGTCACCGTGATCTTTGGCGCTGATGATGCGCATATTCATTTTTTGCTCTTCATTCAGTTTGTTGAGCAAAACTTCAGAGGTAGTGCCGGAAGTGACGACTACGGCTTTGCCTTTCAGATCGGCGAAATCTTTGATATCGCCACCCTTTTTGGTCAACAGGCGCGTACCGACCACGAAAATAGTGTCAGAGAAAGCCGCCTGTTTCTGGCGTTCGAGGTTGTTGGTGGTTGAACCACATTCAAAATCGAAAGTGCCGTTTTGCAGCAGCGGAATACGGTTTTGTGAGGTGATCGGAATCAGTTTCACCTGTAAGTCCGGTTTGTTGAGTTTCTTTTTCACTGCTTCAACAATGGCGTTGGAGTAATCCTGCGAGTAACCCACCACTTTTTGCTGATTGTCGTAATAAGAGAAAGGTACTGAAGATTCACGGTGACCGACGACAATCACGCCGTTTTTGGCGATTTTGTCCAGCGTACTGCCCGCTGCCGGGGCAGCGTCTTCTGCCTGTGCCAGTCCTGCAGAAAGCGCCAGGGCCAGGATTGCTGTGGCAGGTTTACGTAATTGCATATCCAACTCCTTTATCTCCTGCGTTAAGAACGCATGGATACCCGTTGTGAGTGTTTGTGTTGTTATCATCTGCAACTTTATTGTGCAGTGTTGTGCTTGTTAGGTAACATTTAGTTTGGCTAAATGTAAAGATATTGCTGTTTTATTGTTTGTTTTTGCGAGATGTACCGCACCATTCCGAAGCAAAATTCTTAAAATGCACCTTTTTGGTGCTATTGCTGTATTGCTGTGGTGCAACCGGGTTGCGCTAATGCCGGTTCAGGGTTTGCCTTGTATAACAAAGCAATAGATGTGCCAAAGTTGGATAGGGGAATTTTGTTATCCGGATAACGCACTGATGCCGCATCCGGCGAGCGTGCCGAAATACGGGATGTATTCCGGCACGATAAGAAGGGATTATTTACGTCGCTGACGCAGACTCATCAACACAGCAGCAAAACCAAACAGTGCCGTCAGCACCCACAGCGGCCAGTTGCCGGTACGTGCGTAAGGTGTGAGTCCGGTGGTCGGCGTCACGTGAGTGGTTAACACCTCGCGGGTGAACTGCGGGATCATCGCCTGAATCTCACCCTGCGGGCCAATCACCGCTGTAATGCCGTTGTTGGTGCTGCGCAGCAGCGGGCGCGCCAGCTCCAGCGCACGCATTCGCGCCATCTGGAAGTGCTGCCACGGGCCAATAGACTTGCCGAACCACGCATCGTTGGAGATAGTCAGCAGATAGTCGGTATCCGGGCGGAAGTTATCACGCACTTGCTCGCCGAGAATGATCTCGTAGCAAATAGCCGCAGTAAGCTCAATACCATTCACCGACAGCGGCGGCTGGATATATGGTCCACGGCTGAATGAGGACATCGGCAGATCAAAGAACGGCGCTAACGGACGCAGAATCGACTCCAGCGGGACAAACTCGCCAAATGGCACCAGATGGTTTTTGTTATAGCGATCGGCTGATTCGTAGCTGTACGGTGCACCTTTACCCAGCGTGATGATGGTGTTGTAGGTATCGTAGCGGTTCTGTTTATTGAGACGCGCGTCAACAATCCCGGTTACCAGCGAGCTACCTTTATCGCGCAACTCACCGTCCAGTGCTTTGAGGAACGGTTGCTGATTAATTTCCAGATCGGTTATCGCCGACTCCGGCCAGATAATCAACGATGATTTGCCCATCAGCGGTGCCGTTGCGTTGTAGTAAATCTTCAGCGTATTAAGAAGCTGGCCTTCGTCCCATTTCAGCGATTGCGGAATATCGCCCTGAACCATCGAAACCTGAATGGTTTTCTCCGGTTGCGGGGTAAACCACAGGATGTAACGCAGCGGGAAGGGAAGTGCGAACAGCACGACGGCCACCACCAGCGGACGCCAGTTGCGTTTGACCAACGCCAGTGCCAGCAGGCCGCTTACCATCATCAGCAGGAAGTTAATGGCTTCCACGCCCATTATCGGTGCCAGCCCTTTTAACGGGCCGTCAATCTGGCTATAGCCGAACTGTAACCACGGGAAGCCAGTCAGCACCCAACCGCGCAGAAACTCGGTCACTTGCCAGAGGGCAGGAGCCGCAATGGCTACGCGCAACCAGGTGGTTTTTGGCCACAGACGCGACAGCACGCCAGCAAACAGTCCGGTATACAGCGACAAATACGCCGCCAGCAGCACCACCAGGAAGATATTTACCGAGCCAGGCATTCCACCAAAGGTCGCGATGCTGACATAGACCCAGTTAATACCGCTGCCAAAGAGGCCAAATCCCCAGCAAAACCCAATAGCGGCAGACTGGAGTGGACGACGGTTAAAGGTCAGCGCCTGAAGCCCCATTAGCGAAATAATCGCCGCAGGCCAGACGTCGTAAGGAGAGAAGGCCAGCGTTCCGCAGGCACCGAATAATAACGCCAGCAGCAGGCGAATGCGCTGGCGTTCAATTAATGAGGCAAAAGCCATGTAGTTATCTATCCAGTTTCGGTTTTATTCATCCAGCTTCGGCTGGGGTGAGTCATCCGGGATTTTGACATGAACCTGAATAATACGCCGACTATCGGCCATCGCCACTTTGAACTGGTAACCGTCGATGTCGATGGTTTCACCACGTGCCGGAAGATGCCCAAACGCCTGCATCACCAGACCACCGATAGTGTCGACCTCTTCATCGCTAAAGTGAGTGCCGAACGCTTCGTTGAAGTCTTCAATGGAAGCCAACGCGCGCACGGTCCAGGTATGACGACTCAGCTGACGGAAGTCGATGTCATCTTCTTCGTCATACTCGTCTTCAATCTCACCAACAATCAGTTCCAGGATGTCTTCAATGGTCACCAGACCGGAAACCCCACCGAATTCGTCAATGACGATCGCCATGTGGTAACGCTGAGAGCGAAACTCTTTCAGCATCCGGTCTACGCGCTTACTTTCAGGAACGACAACCGCCTGACGTAACACTTTGTCCATGCTGAAGGCTTCGGCATCGCTGCGCATAAACGGCAGCAAGTCTTTCGCCATCAGAATCCCTTCAATGTGATCTTTGTCTTCGCTAATCACCGGGAAACGTGAGTGGGCAGACTCGATGATGACATCAAGGCATTCGTCCAGCGTCTGGTTGCGTTTCAGGGTAATCATCTGGGAGCGGGGGATCATGATGTCGCGGACGCGTTGGTCTGCGATGTCCATCACTCCTTCGAGCATATCGCGCGTATCTTCATCGATAAGGTCGTTCTGCCCGGAATCACGGATCAGCGCCAGCAGTTCGTCACGGTTTTTGGGTTCACCGTGGAAAAGTTGGCTGAGTAACAGGGAGAAAAATCCCTTCTTGTTGCTTATCGTGTCACTACTGTGTGAATTGTCGTCGCTCATGGCGTCGTATGGGTTCTCATGTTAGTTAATCAAAACGCCGTCGTTAATCACCAACGGCGGGGACGTCTGCCAGTCAAATGCCTGGCAAATTATTCTTTCTCGGCAATGTACGGATCCTCATAGCCCAGAGCAAGCATAATCTCTGTTTCGAGGGCTTCCATTTCTTCTGCTTCGTCATCTTCGATATGATCGTAACCTAACAAATGCAGACTGCCGTGCACCACCATATGCGCCCAGTGCGCCTCCAGTGGTTTGCCTTGCTCCTGTGCTTCCTTCTCAACCACCTGACGGCAGATAACCAGATCGCCCAGTAGCGACATCTCCATGCCAGGCGGCACTTCAAACGGGAAGGAGAGCACGTTGGTCGGCTTATCCTTACCGCGATAGGTCAGATTCAGACTGTGGCTTTCGGCGGTATCGACCAGGCGAATAGTCACTTCCGATTCTTCCTGAAACTGCGGGATCACCGCATTCAGCCATGTTTGAAACTGGCTCTCTTCCGGTAGCCCGGAATTATCTTCACATGCCAGTTGTAAATCGAGGATCACCTGACTCATTTTTGTTCCTGTTCTTCGCGCTTGCGTTCTGCTGCCAGCGCCGCTTTACGTTTTTGTTCGGCTTCTTCCCAGGCTTCATAAGCGTTAACGATACGCGCTACCACCGGGTGACGAACCACGTCTTCGCTGTGGAAGAAGTTAAAGCTGATCTCTTCGACATCGGCCAACACTTCGATAGCGTGACGCAAACCAGACTTGGTATTACGCGGCAGGTCGATCTGCGTGACGTCGCCGGTGATAACCGCTTTTGAGTTAAAACCGATACGGGTCAGGAACATCTTCATCTGTTCGATGGTGGTGTTCTGGCTCTCATCAAGAATGATAAACGCGTCGTTCAGCGTACGACCACGCATATAGGCCAGCGGCGCGACTTCAATAACGTTGCGCTCAATCAGCTTCTCGACTTTCTCAAAGCCCAGCATTTCAAACAGCGCGTCGTACAGCGGGCGCAGATAAGGGTCTACTTTCTGGCTTAAATCGCCAGGCAGGAAGCCCAGTTTCTCACCGGCTTCGACCGCCGGACGAGTCAGCAGAATACGGCGAATTTCCTGACGCTCCAGGGCATCAACTGCCGCAGCCACTGCCAGGTAGGTTTTACCCGTACCCGCCGGGCCAACGCCGAAGGTAATGTCATGGTCGAGAATATTGGCGATGTACTGCGCCTGGTTTGGCGTGCGCGGCTTAATTACGCCGCGTTTGGTTTTGATATTGACCGCTTTGCCGTACTCCGGCACGCTCTCCGCGCTTTGCTCCAGTACCCGCGCTTCTTTAATCGCAAGGTGGATCTGTTCCGGTTCGATATCCTGAATCTGACCGCGCATCGGGGCAGTATCGACATACAGGCTACGCAGAATGTCTGCCGCAGCGGTGACGCAAATCGGACGGCCGGTCAGTTTAAAGTGGTTATCGCGGCGATTGATCTCGATGCCGAGACGGCGTTCGAGCTGCTTGATGTTGTCATCAAACGGGCCGCACAGGCTCAACAGACGCGCGTTGTCTGCTGGCTCCAGGGTGATTTCGCGAGTGTCTATGTTCAAACCGTTCCTCTTATCTGTATGCCGCCGGAAGCTGAACATTCACCGGCCTATAAGGAAATTATTCACGCCACAGGAAAAAGGCGCAAGCATTGCGATAAAGATGGGGATAAAGAGAGAAAAAACAAGGCCCACCGGAGCGGCGGGCCTGAGAATTACGGCTGATAATAACCCACGCCAAGGTCGTTTTCTTTGCGAGTACGGGCAATCACCGATTCCGGGGTTTCTGCCACGCGCAGACCCATTTCATCTTCAGTTCGCACCACTTTACCGCGCAGGGAGTTCGGGTAGACGTCGGTAATTTCTACATCGACGAATTTACCGATCATATCCGGCGTGCCTTCGAAGTTAACCACGCGGTTATTTTCTGTACGTCCAGAAAGCTCCATGATGCTCTTACGTGAAGTCCCTTCTACCAAAATACGCTGGGTGGTGCCGAGCATCCGGCGGCTCCATGCCATCGCTTGCTGATTGATACGTTCTTGCAGAATATACAGACGCTGCTTCTTCTCTTCTTCCGGAACATCATCAACCATATCGGCGGCTGGTGTACCCGGACGTGCAGAGAAGATAAAGCTGTAGCTCATGTCGAAATTGACGTCGGCAATCAGCTTCATCGTTTTCTCGAAGTCTTCGGTGGTTTCGCCAGGGAAGCCAACGATGAAGTCAGAACTGATCTGAATATCCGGACGCGCCGCACGCAGTTTACGGATGATCGCTTTGTACTCCAGCGCCGTATGGGTACGACCCATCAGGTTCAGAATGCGATCGGAACCGCTCTGTACCGGCAGGTGCAGGAAGCTCACCAGCTCCGGTGTATCGCGATACACTTCGATAATATCGTCGGTAAATTCGATCGGATGGCTGGTGGTAAAGCGAATACGATCGATCCCGTCGATGGCGGCAACCAAACGCAGCAGATCGGCAAACGATCCGGTGGTGCCGTCGTAGTTTTCACCACGCCAGGCGTTCACGTTCTGACCGAGCAGGTTGACTTCACGCACGCCCTGAGCCGCAAGCTGGGCAATCTCAAACAGAATATCGTCGGATGGACGGCTTACCTCTTCACCACGGGTGTAAGGCACTACGCAGTAGGTGCAATATTTATTGCAGCCTTCCATGATGGAGACAAATGCGGTCGGCCCTTCGGCGCGCGGTTCCGGCAGACGGTCAAACTTCTCAATTTCCGGGAAGCTGATATCTACAACCGGGCTGCGGTCGCCGCGCACAGAGTTGATCATCTCCGGCAGACGGTGCAGCGTTTGTGGCCCAAAAATTATATCGACATAGTGGGCGCGCTGGCGAATGTGCTCGCCTTCTTGCGATGCCACGCAACCACCGACGCCGATAATCAGGTCTGGATTCTTCTCTTTTAACAGTTTCCAGCGACCCAACTGATGGAAGACTTTTTCCTGAGCCTTCTCGCGGATTGAGCAGGTGTTCAGCAGCAGCACATCCGCTTCTTCCGCCACGTCGGTCAGTTGATAGCCGTGGGTGGCATCCAGCAGATCGGCCATCTTCGATGAATCGTACTCGTTCATCTGACAGCCCCAGGTTTTAATATGGAGTTTTTTGGTCATCGACTTGCTCTTGCGAAATAGTAGCCAGGAATGCAGGGCGCATAGTGTAATGCTTTGCTGCCGTTGTGACCAGTATGAGCGTTATCAGCCCTTGGGGGTAAAAATCCTGTAAACTTAAAGCATATTGCTAACAGGATGATTGACCATGACAAATCAACCAACGGAAATTGCCATTGTCGGCGGAGGAATGGTCGGTGGCGCACTGGCGCTGGGACTGGCACAGCACGGATTTACGGTAACGGTTATCGAACATGCCGAACCTGCACCGTTTGTCGTAGGCAGTGAGCCGGACGTGCGGATCTCAGCGATCAGCGCGGCTTCGGTATCATTGCTTAAAGGTTTAGGCGTCTGGGATGCGGTACAGGCCATGCGTTGCCATCCTTATCGCAGACTGGAAACCTGGGAGTGGGAAACCGCGCATGTGGTGTTTGACGCAGCTGAATTAAAGCTGCCGTTGCTTGGCTATATGGTGGAAAACACCGTCCTGCAACAGGCGCTGTGGCAGGCGCTGGAAGCGCATCCGAAAGTAACGTTACGTGTGCCAACCTCGCTGATTGCGCTGCATCGCCATAATGATCTTCAGGAGCTGGAACTGAAGGGCGGTGAAACGATCCGCGCGAAGCTGGTGATTGGTGCCGACGGCGCAAATTCGCAGGTGCGGCAGATGGCGGGAATTGGCGTTCATGCCTGGCAGTATGCGCAGTCGTGTATGTTGATTAGCGTACAGTGTGAGAACGATCCCGGCGACAGCACCTGGCAGCAATTTACCCCGGACGGACCGCGTGCGTTTCTGCCATTGTTTGATAACTGGGCATCGCTGGTGTGGTATGACTCTCCGGCGCGTATTCGCCAGTTGCAGAATATGAATATGGCGCAGCTCCAGACGGAAATCGCGAAGCATTTCCCGTCGCGTCTGGGTTATGTGACACCGCTTGCCGCTGGTGCGTTTCCGCTGACGCGTCGCCATGCGTTGCAGTATGTGCAGCCAGGGCTTGCGCTGGTGGGCGATGCCGCGCATACCATCCATCCGCTGGCGGGGCAGGGGGTGAATCTTGGTTATCGTGATGTCGATGCCCTGATTGACGTTCTGGTGAACGCCCGCAGCTACGGCGAAGCGTGGGCCAGTTATCCTGTCCTCAAGCGTTACCAGATGCGGCGCATGGCGGATAACTTCATTATGCAAAGCGGTATGGATCTGTTTTATGCCGGATTCAGCAATAATCTGCCGCCGCTGCGTTTTGTGCGTAATCTCGGGTTAATGGCGGCAGAGCGTGCTGGCGTGTTGAAACGTCAGGCGCTGAAATATGCGTTAGGATTATAGCCTTACAACATTGCCGGATGCATGCCAACCGTAGGTTGGATAAGACGCGGCAGCGTCGCATCCGACATTGAAGGATAAGACGTGTCAACATCGCATTCGACATTGAATATACGCAGAAAAGCAAAAAGCTCGCCGAAGCGAGCTTTTTTAATGTGGCTGGGATACGAGGATTCGAACCTCGGAATGCCGGAATCAGAATCCGGTGCCTTACCGCTTGGCGATACCCCAACTGGGTGCACTTACGATGTAAGCGTCTTGAATAAATTGGCTGGGGTACGAGGATTCGAACCTCGGAATGCCGGAATCAGAATCCGGTGCCTTACCGCTTGGCGATACCCCAACAAATTGGTTTTTGAATTTGCCGAACGTATTCGACACATTCAGAATTTGGTGGCTACGACGGGATTCGAACCTGTGACCCCATCATTATGAGTGATGTGCTCTAACCAACTGAGCTACGTAGCCAGATTGTTTCTTCGATGGCTGGGGTACCTGGATTCGAACCAGGGAATGCCGGTATCAAAAACCGGTGCCTTACCGCTTGGCGATACCCCAATAACCGGGCGGTGAACCGCTTACTCGAAGAAGATGGCTGGGGTACCTGGATTCGAACCAGGGAATGCCGGTATCAAAAACCGGTGCCTTACCGCTTGGCGATACCCCATCCGTACAACGCTTTCTGGTGAATGGTGCGGGAGGCGAGACTTGAACTCGCACACCTTGCGGCGCCAGAACCTAAATCTGGTGCGTCTACCAATTTCGCCACTCCCGCAAAAAAGATGGTGGCTACGACGGGATTCGAACCTGTGACCCCATCATTATGAGTGATGTGCTCTAACCAACTGAGCTACGTAGCCATCTTTTTTTCGCGATACCTTATCGGCGTTGCGGGGCGCATTATGCGTATAGAGCCTTGCAGCGTCAACCTCTTTTTCAAGGAAAATTGCTCGAAAGTGACTGTTTGGTTAGGTTGCGAACAGCGTGGCGCTATATTCGTCAATTATTGTTTACTTTGTGTTTTTTTCCCACCCTACAGCCATTCTTTTGTCGTACAGGATGAAATTCAGAATTCAACAATAGTGGTGGGAAATTAATCTATGAAGTACTGGCCTACAGTGATGAATTGTCAAACAGTGATGTGGCAAATCCGGAACATTTCCTCACTGCGTATCAGAATCAACAAGCTCCCCAGTAACTGAAATTGCCCCGGAATTCTCCGGGGCGTTAATACACTTCTTATTTATATGCCGACTGGTGAACGCCGACCGCGCGGCCAGACGGATCGTCCATTTTCTTGAACGCTTCATCCCACTCGATCGCTTTGGCAGAAGAACAGGCGACGGATGGGCCGCCCGGTACGCACTCAGCGGCGCTCGGAAGCGGGAACAATTCTTCAAAGATTTCCCGGTACAGATACGCTTCTTTTGAGGTCGGTGTGTTGTACGGGAAGCGGAAGCGGGCAGTTTCCAGTTGCTGATCAGAAACCTGCTGCGCCGCCACTTCTTTCAGGGTGTCGATCCAACTGTAACCGACGCCATCCGAGAACTGCTCTTTCTGCCGCCAGGCCACGCTTGCGGGCAAATACGATTCAAAACATTCACGCAGGATGTGTTTTTCCATTTTGCCGTTGCCGCACATTTTATCCTGTGGGTTAATGCGCATTGCCACATCGAGGAATTTCTTGTCGAGGAACGGAACGCGTGCTTCCACGCCCCAGGCTGACATCGCTTTGTTGGCGCGCGCGCAGTCATACATATGTAGAGCCAGCAGTTTACGCACCGTCTCTTCATGCAGTTCTTTAGCGTTCGGCGCTTTGTGGAAGTATAGATAACCGCCAAACACTTCGTCAGAACCTTCGCCGGACAGCACCATTTTAATGCCCATCGCCTTGATCTTACGCGACATTAAATACATCGGTGTTGAAGCACGAATAGTCGTCACGTCATACGTTTCGATGTGGTAAATCACGTCGCGGATGGCATCGAGACCTTCCTGTACGGTGAAGTGAATTTCATGATGTACAGTACCCAGATGGTTTGCCACTTCCTGTGCCGCTTTCAGATCCGGTGAACCCGGCAGACCCACGGCAAAAGAGTGCAACTGCGGCCACCAGGCTTCGGAACGTTCCTGATCTTCCACGCGACGGGCGGCGTATTTCTTGGTGATAGCGGAAATAATTGAGGAATCCAGACCACCAGAGAGCAGCACACCGTAAGGCACATCAGACATCAGATGGCTTTTCACGGAATCTTCCAGTGCCTGACGTAGCTCGTTTTTGTCGGTCACGTTATCTTTCACCGCATCGTAGTCGAACCAGTCACGGTGATAATAAGAACGGATTTCGCCGTCCTGACTCCACAAATAGCTCCCCGCCGGGAACTCTTTAATCGTGCGGCAAACCGGCACGAGGGCTTTCATTTCTGAGGCCACATACAGCTGACCGTGTTCGTCATAGCCCATATACAGCGGGATGATCCCCAGATGGTCGCGACCAATCAGGTATGCATCTTTTTCGCTGTCGTACAGGGCAAAGGCAAACATGCCCTGCAAATCGTCAAGAAATTCCGCCCCTTTTTCCTGATATAGCGCGAGGATCACTTCGCAGTCAGATCCGGTCTGGAACTGGTAACGATCGCCATACTCAGCACGCAGTGCCTGGTGGTTGTAGATTTCACCGTTTACTGCCAGCACATGAGTTTTTTGTTGGTTGTAGAGAGGTTGCGCCCCCGCGTTAACGTCAACAATTGACAGACGTTCGTGAGCGAGAATGGCGTTATCGCTGGCATAAATACCGGACCAGTCCGGGCCACGATGACGCATCAGGCGTGACAGCTCGAGTGCTTTTTTACGCAGCTCAACTGCGTCTGTTTTGATATCGAATACGCCAAAAATTGAACACATAACTTTCTCCGTTAACCTGGTATTTGTTGCTTGTTGTGTTTGCTTGTTTAAAAAAATGCCGCAAAGCAGCACTGTGCGCAAGCGATTTGGCGGTGGAAAAATAAAAAACGTAATGGTGATTGCTGATTGATGAAAAAGGGTAGGGTATGGTGGCGTGTTTATTGATGAATCGATAATTTTTAGCGGATTTTATTGAATGGTTATATTTTACGGGGGCCAAATTGCTGACAAAGTGCGATTTGTTCATGCCGGATGCGGCGTGAACGCCTTATCCGGCCTACAAAAGCATGAAGATTCAATGTATTGCAGGAGCTGCGTAGGCCTGATAAGCGTAGCGCATCAGGCAGTTTGGCGTTTGTCATCAGAGCCAACCACGTCCGCAGACGTGGGTGGTATTCAGATAACGTCGATTTCAGCGACCGACGGGTAAATCCAGCTGGGGCGAAACGGCATACTGTCGATATCGTCGAGCGACGAAACACCAGAAAGCACAAGAATCGTTTCCAGACCTGCCTGGAAGCCCGCCAGAATGTCGGTACGCAGGTTATCGCCGACAATCACCGTTTCTTCTGAATGCGCCTGCATTTTGTTTAATGCCGCGCGGATGATCCACGGACTTGGCTTACCGACATAAAACGGTTTGCGCCCGGAGATTTTCTCAATCCCTGCACACAACGCGCCACAGGCGGGATAAAAACCGCGCCCGTGGGTGTCCGGGTTGGTGGCGATAAAGCGTGCACCGTTAGCGACGAAATAGGCTGCTTTATGCATCATGTCCCAGTTGTAGGAGCGCGTTTCGCCAACAATCACAAAATCAGGGTTCACATCGGTAATAGTGAAACCGGCTTTGTACAGCTCATGGATCAGCGCGCCTTCGCCCACTACATACGCTTTTTTACCTTCCTGGCGACGCAGGAAATCGGCGGTCGCCATCGCGGAGGTATAAAACACGCTGTCCGGTACATCGACACCGGCAGTGGCAAAGCGGTTCGCCAGATCTTGCCCGGTCTGCGAAGGATAGTTGGTCAGCAACACCAGCGGCAGGCCTTTATCCATAATCCCGTGCAAAAATTCCGCTGCACCTGGTACGGCGACATTATCGTGCATCAGCACGCCGTCGATATCGCAAATTACATTTTTAATGGTCATGGACTACCCAGAATATTGACAACAATAAGCGCCACTATAAAAGCACATTAATTTTCCAGCAAATGCTGGAGCAAAATACCGTTGAGCATGGCGCGTTTTACCAGCGCAAAAGCGCCGATTGCTGAGCGGTGATCCAGCTCAGAACGTACCACCGGCAGATTAGTGCGAAATGCCTTCAGCGCCTGGGTATTAATGCAGCTTTCAATAGCAGGGAGCAGCACTTTATCGGCTTCGGTGATTTCACCGGCAATAACAATTTTTTGCGGATTAAATAAGTTGATAGCAATGGCGATGGTTTTACCCAGATGACGACCGACATACTCAATCACTTCCGACGCCAGACCGTCACCTTTGTTCGCGGCTTTGCAGATAGTTTTGATGGTGCAATCGTCCAGCGGCACGCGACTCTGGTAGCCCTGCTTTAACAGATTCAACACCCGTTGTTCAATGGCAGCGTTGGCAGCGATAGTTTCCAGACAACCAAAGTTGCCGCAGTGGCAGCGTTCACCCAGCGGTTCGACCTGAATATGACCAATTTCACCGACGTTGCCGTTGCGACCGATAAAAATGCGCCCGTTAGAGATAATACCGGCCCCGGTTCCGCGATGTACTCGCACCAGAATGGAGTCTTCGCAATCCTGACTTGCACCGAAGTAGTGCTCTGCCAGCGCCAGACTACGGATATCGTGGCCGACAAAACAGGTCACTTTAAAACGCTCTTCCAGTGCTTCTACCAGCCCCCAGTTTTCCACCTGAATATGCGGCATGTAATGAATTTTGCCGCTGTCCGGGTCAACAAGCCCAGGCAGGATCACGGAAATCGCGATCAGCTCGCGCAGTTTGCGCTGGTAGCTATCAATAAACTGAGCAATGGCATTCAGCAGGGCATGTTCCAGCGTCTGCTGGGTTCGTTCAGGCAGCGGGTAATGTTCTTCTGCCAGCACTTTGCTACTGAGATCAAACAGGGTGATGGTGGCATCGTGACGACCAAGTCGTACGCCGATAGCGTGGAAATTACGAGTTTCAGTGACGATGGAGATAGCGCGGCGGCCTCCGGTGGAGGCCTGCTGATCGACTTCTTTGATCAGCCCGCGCTCGATAAGCTGACGTGTAATTTTGGTTACGCTGGCGGGGGCAAGCTGGCTTTGCTCAGCAATCTGAATTCGCGAGATTGGCCCGAACTGGTCAATCAGGCGATAAACCGCCGCGCTGTTAAGCTGTTTTACGAGATCAACATTACCTATCTGAGCTTGTCCGCCTGGTGTCATACTTTCTCTTATTGAGTTACGACCTCGTTACCATTAACGATGGTCTTAGTGATTTTAAAATCAGGTGTGAATGCGGTCAGGTTGGCCACTTTGCCTGCGGCGAGCGTGCCGAGACGTTTTTCAACGCCAATTGCACGTGCCGGGTAGAGCGTCGCCATACGCAAAACTTCATCCAGTGCGATACCGCAATGTTCGACCAGATTACGCACGCCTTCAATCATGGTTAAGGATGAACCGCTTAACGTACCATTTTCATCCACGCAAAGTCCGTTGCGGTAGTATATTGTTTTACCCGCAAAAATGAACTGTTCAATATTGGCGCCTGCTGGTGCAGTAGCGTCGGTGACCAGACACAGTTTGTCGCCTTTCAGACGTTTAGCGTTACGAATGTTGGCGTAATCAACATGCAGGCCATCAGCGATAATACCGCAATAAATGTCGGCGTCATCGAGGATCGCGCCCGCCAGGCCCGGTTCACGACCGGTAATATACGGCATCGCGTTGTACAGATGGGTGGCAAAGGTAATCCCCGCGCGGAAACCGGCTTTCGCTTCTTTCAGTGTTGCGTTGGAGTGACCGGCAGAAACTACAATCCCGGCATTTGCCAGTTTGCTGATCACTTCCGCAGGAACCATTTCCGGTGCCAGGGTAACTTTAGTAATCACATCAGCGTTTTCGCACAGGAAATCAACCAGCGCAGCATCGGGTTTACGCACGAAGTTCGGGTTATGAGTGCCTTTTTTCACCAGGTTCAGCCACGGACCTTCCAGATGCAAACCTAGCGCCTGGTTCGGATGGTTTGCCAGGTACTCGCGCATTACGCGCACACCCTGTTTCATCAGGTCATCGCTGGTGGTGATAAGCGTTGGCAGATAGTTAGTACAGCCAGATTTCTCATTGGCTTTTTGCATGATTTCCAGCGTTTCAACGCTTACCGCTTCCGCAGTATCGTTGAACTGTACGCCGCCGCAGCCGTTTAACTGCACATCAATAAAACCGGGGGAGAGAATGGCTCCGTTCAGTGAACGTTGTTCAATCTCTGGCGGCAGTTCCGCTACCGGACAGACACTTTTAATCAGGCCATCAGCGATAACAACCGCGTGGTCATCAAGAAATTCGTGACCGGTAAAGATCCGGCCCTGGGTTAATGCATACATTCCGACCCCCGATTTTAAAAATAATATTGCCCTGAGCAAGGTGTCAGGGCAGGGATAACAATTACAGACCTTTGATATTTTCTGCTTCTAATTCATTGAAATATCTTAAAGTCTTAACTTTCAGCTCCATGGTGGAAGGTTCATCGCACACCATGATCGCTTTCGGATGCAGTTGCAGACAGCTGATGGTCCACATATGGTTAACGCAACCTTCAACTGCGGCTTGCAGCGCCAGTGCTTTCTGGCTACCCAGAACCAGAATCATCACTTCTTCGGCATCCAGCAATGTACCAACACCGACAGTCAGAGCATATTTTGGCACCTGATTGACATCGTTATCAAAGAAACGAGAGTTAGCAACGCGAGTGTCATGAGTCAGGGTTTTGATACGGGTGCGAGAAGCCAGGGAGGAGGCTGGTTCGTTAAATGCGATGTGACCGTCGTTACCTACGCCGCCCATAAACAGATGAATTTTACCGTAAGAGCGGATTTTTTCTTCATACTGGCGGCACTCGGCGTCGATATCCGGGGCGTTACCGTTGAGAAGGTTTATATTTTCTGCTGGAATATCAACGTGATCGAAGAAATTACGGTGCATAAAGCTGTAGTAACTTTCCGGATGCTCTTTCGGCAGACCGACATATTCATCCATGTTGAAGGTGACAACGTGCTTAAAGCTGACCTGGCCTGCTTTATGCATTTCGACTAACGCTTTATAGGTGGTCATCGGTGTGCCGCCAGTCGGCAGACCGAGCACGAACGGACGATCGGCAGTCGGTTTGAACGCGTTGATACGATTAACGATATGGCGAGCAGCCCATTTGCCGACCTGTTCAGCGGTAGTCAGGGGGATCAGTCTCATTATTCACCTCAATAAGTAAAATGTAAGCCGTTGGCGGATTAGGCATCTTTAAGCGTAACCTGGATTTGCGCAGAGAGGCGTCAATCCGACCTGATTTTTTGAATGGTAAAATAAGTTTTCTGGTTTAGCCAGTAAAAGGGAGTAATGATAACGATATTTGGTGACAAAACTCACAAAAGACACGCGTTTAATTTGCGGTACGAATTAATTTTTTACACACTCTGTAGCAGATGATCTAACAATATGATTACAGAACATCGGCAGTACAGTTTGCAGCAAAATAAAAAACGGCTTTAAACAAGCCAAATAGGGTTCTCGTAGGGGGAATAAGATGAATATTTTAGGGTTTTTCCAGCGACTCGGTAGGGCGTTACAGCTCCCTATCGCAGTACTGCCGGTGGCGGCGCTGTTGCTGCGATTCGGTCAGCCAGATTTACTTAACGTTGCGTTTATTGCCCAGGCGGGCGGCGCGATTTTTGATAACCTCGCATTAATCTTCGCCATCGGCGTGGCATCCAGCTGGTCCAAAGACAGCGCAGGTGCGGCGGCGCTGGCAGGTGCGGTAGGTTACTTTGTGTTAACCAAAGCGATGGTGACCATCAACCCGGAAATCAATATGGGTGTACTGGCGGGTATCATTACCGGTCTGGTCGGTGGTGCAGCCTATAACCGCTGGTCCGATATTAAACTGCCGGACTTCCTGAGCTTCTTCGGTGGTAAACGTTTTGTGCCGATTGCCACAGGCTTCTTCTGCCTGGTATTGGCGGCTATTTTTGGTTATGTCTGGCCACCGGTGCAGCACGCTATTCATGCTGGTGGTGAATGGATCGTTTCTGCGGGCGCGCTGGGTTCCGGTATCTTTGGTTTCATCAACCGTCTGCTGATCCCAACCGGTCTGCATCAGGTGCTGAACACCATCGCCTGGTTCCAGATTGGTGAATTCACCAACGCGGCGGGGACGGTTTTCCACGGCGACATCAACCGCTTCTATGCCGGTGACGGCACTGCGGGGATGTTCATGTCCGGTTTCTTCCCGATCATGATGTTCGGTCTGCCGGGGGCGGCACTGGCGATGTACTTCGCAGCACCGAAAGAGCGTCGTCCGATGGTTGGCGGGATGCTGCTTTCCGTTGCTATCACCGCGTTCCTGACTGGTGTTACCGAGCCGCTGGAATTCCTGTTCATGTTCCTTGCGCCGTTGCTGTACCTCCTGCACGCACTGCTGACCGGTATCAGCCTGTTTGTGGCGACGCTGCTGGGTATTCACGCGGGCTTCTCTTTCTCTGCGGGCGCCATCGACTATGCGTTGATGTATAACCTGCCGGCAGCCAGCCAGAACGTCTGGATGCTGCTGGTGATGGGCGTTATCTTCTTCGTTATCTATTTTGTGGTATTCAGTGCAGTTATCCGCATGTTCAACCTGAAAACGCCAGGCCGTGAAGATAAAGAAGACGAAATTGTTACTGAAGAAGCCAACAGCAACACTGAAGAAGGTCTGACTCAACTGGCGACCAACTATATTGCTGCGGTTGGCGGTAGCGACAACCTGAAAGCGATTGACGCCTGTATTACCCGTCTGCGCCTGACGGTGGGTGACTCAGCCCGCGTCAACGATGCGATGTGTAAACGTCTGGGTGCTTCTGGGGTGGTGAAACTGAACAAACAGACCATCCAGGTGATTGTTGGTGCGAAAGCGGAATCTATCGGTGATGCGATGAAGAAAGTCGTTGCTCGTAGCCCGGTAGCTGCTGCTTCTGCTGAAGCGGCTCCGGCAACTGCCGCGCCGGCAGCAAAACCACAGGCTGTACCAAATGCAGTGTCTATCGCTGAGCTGGTATCGCCGATCACTGGTGATGTAGTCGCACTGGATCAGGTGCCAGACGAAGCGTTTGCCAGCAAAGCGGTGGGCGACGGTGTGGCGGTGAAACCGACGGATAAAATCGTTGTATCACCAGCCGCAGGGACTATCGTAAAAATCTTCAACACCAACCACGCATTCTGCCTGGAAACCGAAAAAGGCGCGGAGATCGTCGTCCACATGGGTATCGACACCGTAGCGCTGGAAGGTAAAGGCTTTAAGCGTCTGGTGGAAGAGGGCGCGCAAGTAAGCGCAGGGCAACCGATTCTGGAAATGGATCTGGATTACCTGAATGCTAACGCTCGTTCGATGATTAGCCCGGTGGTTTGCAGCAATATCGACGATTTCAGCGGTCTGATCATTAAAGCCCAGGGTCATGTTGTGGCGGGTCAAACGCCGCTGTATGAAATCAAAAAGTAATCTGTTTCATGCCTGATGCGACGCTTGACGCGTCTTATCAGGCCTACAAAAGCTCAGTGTAGGTTGGATAAGACGCACCAGCGTCGCATCCAACAATGACACAGGAGTGGCAAAAGCGGCGGATATCATCTTCGCCGCTTTTTTTTTCATCAATCATCCCCATAATCTCAGTGAGATTTTCTATTTTCTCTAACTAACAGTTGTCAGCCTGTCCCGCTTATAAGATCATACGCCGTTATACGTTGTTTACGCTTTGAGGAATCCACGATGAGTGAGGCAGAAGCCCGCCCGACTAACTTTATTCGTCAGATCATTGATGAAGATCTGGCCAGTGGCAAGCACACCACAGTACACACCCGTTTCCCGCCAGAACCAAATGGCTATCTGCATATTGGTCATGCGAAATCTATCTGCCTGAACTTCGGGATCGCCCAGGACTATAAAGGCCAGTGCAACCTGCGTTTCGACGATACTAACCCGGTAAAAGAAGATATCGAGTATGTCGAGTCGATCAAAAACGACGTTGAATGGTTAGGTTTTCACTGGTCTGGTAACGTTCGTTACTCCTCCGACTATTTTGATCAGCTCCATGCCTATGCGATCGAATTGATCAATAAAGGCCTGGCGTATGTCGATGAACTGACGCCGGAACAGATCCGCGAATACCGTGGCACCCTGACGCAGCCGGGTAAAAACAGTCCGTACCGCGACCGCAGCGTTGAAGAGAACCTGGCGCTGTTCGAAAAAATGCGTACCGGTGGTTTTGAAGAAGGTAAAGCCTGCCTGCGCGCGAAAATCGACATGGCTTCGCCGTTTATCGTGATGCGCGATCCGGTGCTGTACCGCATTAAATTTGCTGAACACCACCAGACTGGCAACAAGTGGTGCATCTACCCGATGTACGACTTCACCCACTGCATCAGCGATGCGCTGGAAGGCATTACGCATTCCCTGTGCACCCTGGAATTCCAGGACAACCGTCGTCTGTATGACTGGGTTCTGGACAACATCACCATTCCTGTTCATCCGCGCCAGTACGAATTCTCGCGCCTGAATCTGGAATACACCGTGATGTCCAAGCGTAAGCTGAACCAGTTGGTGACCGACAAGCACGTAGAAGGCTGGGACGATCCGCGTATGCCGACCATTTCTGGTCTGCGTCGTCGTGGTTACACTGCGGCTTCTATTCGTGAGTTCTGCAAACGCATCGGCGTGACCAAGCAGGACAACACCATTGAGATGGCATCTCTGGAATCCTGTATTCGTGAAGATCTCAACGAAAACGCGCCGCGCGCAATGGCGGTTATCGATCCAGTGAAACTGGTTATCGAAAACTATCAGGGCGAAGGCGAAATGGTCACTATGCCGAACCATCCGAACAAACCGGAAATGGGTAGCCGTCAGGTGCCGTTTAGCGGTGAGATTTGGATCGATCGCGCCGATTTCCGCGAAGAAGCTAACAAGCAGTACAAGCGTCTGGTGCTGGGTAAAGAAGTGCGTCTGCGTAATGCTTACGTGATTAAAGCAGAACGCGTGGAGAAAGATGCCGAAGGCAATATCACCACCATCTTCTGTACTTACGATGCCGACACTTTAAGCAAAGATCCGGCTGATGGTCGTAAAGTGAAAGGCGTTATTCACTGGGTAAGCGCGGCACATGCGCTGCCGGTTGAAATCCGCCTGTACGATCGTCTGTTCAGCGTGCCGAATCCAGGCGCTGCGGATGATTTCCTGTCGGTGATTAACCCTGAATCACTGGTCATCAAACAGGGCTTTGCTGAACCGTCTCTGAAAGACGCGGTAGCGGGTAAAGCGTTCCAGTTTGAGCGTGAAGGTTACTTCTGCCTCGACAGCCGCCATTCCACTGCGGAAAAACCGGTATTTAACCGCACCGTTGGGCTGCGTGATACCTGGGCGAAGGTTGGCGAGTAATTCTAAGTTTCACCATGCCGGATGCGGCGTAAATGCCGCATCCGGCAAGAAACACAAAACAGTATCAAACGCTAAATTGCCTGATGCGCTACGCTTATCAGGCCTACGAGATCTCTGCAATATATTGAATTTGCGTGCTTTTGTAGGTCGGATAAGGCGTTTACGCCACATCCGGCATGAAACATACAAACAATCCCAAACGCCGCGCTCTGCGGCGTTTTTTCTGCTTATCATCGCGAATTAATTCCGCTTCGCAATTTATCCGTAAAATAAATTTAAAAACACAAATCATAATTAAATAAAATGTAACCGCTTTCATCCTACTGGAAAGCCACATATTTTTTCTTCTACAAACTCTTCTGCTGCAAACTTAAATCCTGTAACAAAAATCATCAAAATATGTGCGGTTGCTCATGTTCTTACATTCTCGTTACAGAAAGAGATTGATAATTCGCGTCGCGAAAAATAGTCTGTTCCTGTAGTCAGCGAGACTTTTCTCAACGCTACTTTTTTAATTTTTATTTTTTTCGCTGTTCACCTGTGGTGCAGCAATTTATACGTCAAAGAGGATTAACCCATGCGTGCGTTTAGTGGCAAACGTAGTACGCTGGCGCTGGCTATCGCCGGTGTTACAGCAATGTCGGGCTTTATGGCAATGCCGGAGGCTCGCGCCGAAGGATTCATCGACGATTCAACCTTAACCGGCGGTATCTATTACTGGCAGCGTGAACGCGACCGTAAAGACGTTACCGACGGTGACAAATACAAAACCAACCTTTCTCACTCCACCTGGAACGCCAACCTCGATTTTCAGTCTGGTTATGCTGCTGATATGTTCGGCCTTGATATTGCCGCATTTACGGCGATTGAAATGGCAGAAAACGGCGATAGCTCCCACCCGAACGAAATCGCGTTTTCAAAAAGTAATAAAGCCTATGACGAAGACTGGTCCGGCGATAAAAGCGGTATAAGCCTGTATAAAGCAGCGGCCAAATTTAAATACGGTCCGGTGTGGGCGAGGGCAGGTTATATTCAGCCAACCGGTCAGACGCTGTTAGCGCCGCACTGGAGCTTTATGCCGGGTACTTATCAGGGTGCGGAAGCCGGGGCGAATTTTGATTACGGCGATGCCGGTGCGTTGAGTTTCTCCTACATGTGGACCAACGAATACAAAGCGCCGTGGCATCTGGAAATGGATGAGTTTTATCAGAACGATAAGACTACCAAAGTTGATTATCTGCACTCCCTCGGGGCGAAGTACGACTTCAAAAATAACTTCGTACTGGAAGCGGCGTTTGGTCAGGCGGAAGGGTATATCGATCAATATTTTGCCAAAGCCAGCTATAAATTTGATATCGCCGGTAGCCCGTTAACCACCAGCTACCAGTTCTACGGTACGCGCGACAAAGTTGACGATCGCAGCGTCAACGATCTTTATGACGGCACCGCCTGGCTGCAGGCGTTGACCTTTGGCTACCGGGCGGCTGACGTAGTGGATTTGCGCCTCGAAGGCACCTGGGTTAAAGCCGATGGTCAGCAGGGATACTTCCTGCAACGTATGACCCCAACCTACGCTTCCTCGAACGGTCGCCTGGATATCTGGTGGGATAACCGCTCTGACTTTAACGCCAACGGCGAAAAAGCGGTCTTCTTCGGTGCGATGTATGACCTGAAAAACTGGAATCTTCCAGGCTTCGCCATCGGCGCTTCCTACGTTTATGCATGGGATGCCAAACCAGCGACATGGCAGAGCAATCCGGATGCGTACTACGACAAAAACCGGACTATCGAAGAATCTGCATACAGCCTGGATGCGGTCTACACCATTCAGGACGGTCGCGCCAAAGGCACGATGTTCAAACTGCATTTCACCGAATACGACAACCACTCCGACATCCCAAGCTGGGGGGGCGGTTACGGCAACATCTTCCAGGATGAGCGTGACGTGAAATTCATGGTTATCGCGCCGTTCACTATCTTCTGATGCCCGACGCGGCAGGCATTTCACCTGCCGCATGTTTGAGGAATTTGCTATGAAAAAACTGATTCTCATCACCATGATGGCATCGGGGCTGGTGGCTTGTGCGCAATCAACCGCGCCACAGGAAGACAGTCGTCTGAAAGAAGCTTACAGCGCCTGCATCAACACAGCACAAGGCTCGCCGGAAAAAATTGAGGCCTGCCAGAGCGTGTTAAACGTGCTGAAGAAAGAGAAACAACATCAGCAGTTTGCCGACCAGGAAAGTGTGCGGGTACTGGATTATCAGCAGTGTCTGCGCGCAACGCAAACCGGTAACGACCAGGCAGTGAAAGCCGATTGCGATAAAGTCTGGCAGGAAATTCGCAGTAATAACGCTACGCAGTAAAAACAAAAAAAGCGAGGGCTGTAACTCTCGCTTGTTCTTATTTCCCTGGTATAAAAAAGCCAACCCGCAGGTTGGCTTGAGACTTATGGAAAACGCTAAATTGCCTGATGCGCTGCGCTTATCAGGCCTACCTTTTTATGCAATATATTGAATTTGAGATGATTTGTAGGCCGGATAAGGCGTTCACGCCGCATCCGGCACGAACAAATCTCACTATGCCAATAATATAAAGCCAACCCGCAGGTTGGCTTTTCTCGTTCAGGCTGACTTATTTGCCTTCGTGCGCGTGCTCATCTTCGCGGCAATCGCCTTCGGCGCAGTGACCGTAAAGATAGAGACTATGGTTAGTCAGGCGAATACCATGTTTCGCGGCGATTTCACGCTGACGCGCTTCGATAGATTCATCACTAAATTCAATAACCTTGCCGCAGTCGAGGCAGATCAGGTGATCGTGATGATGTTGCTGGGTCAGTTCAAATACGGATTTACCGCCTTCAAAATTGTGGCGGGTGACGATACCGGCATCGTCAAACTGGTTCAGTACGCGATATACCGTAGCCAGACCAATTTCTTCACCCATATCGATCAGACGTTTGTATAAATCTTCCGCACTGACGTGATGGTTGTCCGGCTCCTGAAGAACTTCCAGGATTTTTAAACGAGGAAGCGTTACTTTCAGGCCAGCTTTCTTTAGGGCGGTATTGTTATCAGTCATGCGGAATCTGTCCTGTTACTAAGCGGTTCACTTCATTAGGAGAAGTGACAGAATTTGCTCTTGAGATAATGCGTATCATTATAGAATTGCCACGCCTAAATGAAAACTACAAGTCCCTGGCAAATATTGTTAATAAAAACGTGGCTTAGCTTACATTTACATCGGCAAGGCCACTTCAATACTGGAACATTGTACAGGTACTACGGCAAAAGTTACAAATTTGTAGCAATTATTTTGATTGGCATTATCTATTAATACGGCGTAGACATTAGCCTACACCGCATCACATCAGGCGTTGATAATTTCGTCGAGATGCAGCTCTTCAGAAATTTGCTTAACCCATTTTTCCACGCGTTCAGCGGTCAGTTCCGGCTGACGGTCTTCGTCAATAGCCAGGCCGACAAAGTGATCGTCATCTGCCAGACCTTTTGATGCTTCGAAATGGTAGCCCGCAGTTGGCCAGTGACCCACGATAGTCGCGCCGCGCGGTTCGATGATGTCACGGATAGTGCCTAATGCATCACAGAAATATTCGGCGTAATCTTCCTGGTCGCCACAGCCAAACAGGGCAACCAGTTTACCATTGAAATCAATCTCTTCGAGAGTCGGGAAGAAGTCGTCCCAGTCACACTGCGCTTCGCCGTAATACCAGGTTGGGATACCCAGCAGCAGAATGTCATAAGCTTCCAGATCTTCTTTGCTGCTTTTTGCAATGTCATGGACATCGGCAACGTCTTTACCAAGCTGTTTTTGAATCATTTTTGCGATATTTTCGGTATTACCGGTGTCGCTGCCGAAAAAGATGCCAGTGATAGCCATGAGTGAAATAACCTCTTGAAACTTATTGAAATGGGGGTGGCAAATTGCCCACGGATAAAGGCAATCATAGCAGAACAGGCAGTCTTGCGGAATCAGCAAACGGGCAGGACTGCACACTGTGCTACATGAAAGTGGAAATTTAAACGATGCCCTGACTACGCAGTGCCGCCAACTGCTGCATCAAAATCTCTTCGATCAGTTCGCTACGGCTCATATTGCGCGACTCTGCCAGCTCATTCAGCGCCTCGACAGCTTCCGCGTTCAGCTTCAGTTCGACACGCTTAAGACCACGTACTTTGTCGCGTTTTAGCTGGTTGCGTTTATTAATACGCAGCTGTTCATCGCGCGAAAGCGGATTGGTTTTCGGTCGTCCCGGTCGACGCTCGTGCGCGAACAGATCTAATGTCGTACGGTCCGTTTGTTCTTTGGCCATGATCTTGGTGACTTCGGGGGAAACAATCAGCCGGGCGTCTGCCCGGATGGATAGCGCGCCATAATACATCAGCGCGATGAGTCACGCCAACGCCCACGCGCGGAAAGCGACGCGGACGCTGGGTTTTTAATCAGTTGCGTTAATCATTGAGATAGCGACGGATGGCGCGCAGTACCGCATCAGGTTTTTCGGCGTGTACCCAGTGACCCGCACCCGCAATCACATGCGCCCGTGCCTGCGGGAATTGCGCCAGTAAATCATCACGATATTGTTCAGTGACATACGGTGAATTACCGCCGGGGATAAACAGGGCAGGGTGATCCCATGCCGGGATTTTCTCCCAGCCAACAATATGCGGATACTGATCCCACAACACTGGCACGTTAAAACGCCATTCACCATCAACGTAAGATTTCAGCAGAAACTGAATCACCCCTTCTTCATTCAGATGTTGGCGCATCACCGTTGCTGCCTGCTGTCGCGTTTGTGCGCTGGATTCGCTGACGGCGTTGATGGCGGCGAAAATCTCATCATGACGACGCACGTGATAATCAACCGGCGCAATATCGATCGCCACCAGCTTATCGATGCGATCGGGGGCCAGTGCAGTTAGCGCCATAACGGCTTTACCGCCCATAGAGTGACCGATAAACGTCGCTTTTTCGATCTGTTGTGCATCCAGCGTATCCAGCAGATCTTGCGCCATTGCTGGATAATTCATCACAGGATCGCGCGGTGAAAGTCCGTGGTTACGCATATCGACCTGGATAATATTGTGGTCGCTCACCAGGTCGCGCGCCAGAACGCCGAGGTTGTCGAGACTACCAAACAAACCGTGGACGAGGACGATGGGAGAATTATTATGCTGGTTTTGTGCAGATTGCGCGCGGATATTCAATTTCATGGCAAAGTTCTTTTTTTCGCGAAGTCGGGTTAGGGTATTATGTTGACCATTGTGCCACAGGGCTGCAACAAATAAGGTTTAATCCGAGTTTTTCTGCAAGCCAGGCTTGACGCTATCCGCTGCCGGGATTTATTCATATACTCCTGGCGACTTGTATTCAGCTAAGACACCGCACTGGATTAAGATGAAAACGATTGAAGTTGATGATGAACTCTACAGCTATATTGCCAGCCACACTAAGCATATCGGCGAGAGCGCATCCGACATTTTACGGCGCATGTTGAAATTTTCCGCCGCATCACAGCCTGCTGCTCCGGTGACGAAAGAGGTTCGCATTGCGTCGCCTGCTATCGTCGAAGCGAAGCCGATCAAAACGATTAAAGACAAAGTACGCGCAATGCGTGAACTTCTGCTTTCCGATGAATACGCAGAGCAGAAGCGCGCGGTCAACCGCTTTATGCTGCTGTTGTCTACACTATATTCTCTTGACGCTCAGGCGTTTGCCGAGGCAACGGAATCGTTGCATGGTCGCACGCGCGTTTACTTTGCGGCAGATGAACAAACGCTGCTGAAAAATGGTAATCAGACCAAGCCGAAACATGTGCCAGGCACGCCGTATTGGGTGATCACCAACACTAACACCGGCCGTAAATGCAGCATGATCGAACACATCATGCAGTCGATGCAATTCCCGGCGGAATTGATTGAGAAGGTTTGCGGAACTATCTAAAACGTTGCAGATAAAGGACAAAGCAATGGCAATCCACAATCGTGCAGGTCAACCTGCACAACAGAGTGATTTGATTAACGTCGCCCAACTGACGGCGCAATATTATGTACTGAAACCAGAAGCAGGGAATGCGGAGCATGCGGTGAAATTCGGTACTTCCGGTCACCGTGGCAGTGCAGCGCGCCACAGCTTTAACGAGCCGCACATTCTGGCGATCGCTCAGGCAATTGCTGAAGAACGTGCGAAAAACGGCATCACTGGCCCTTGCTATGTGGGTAAAGATACTCACGCCCTGTCCGAACCTGCGTTCATTTCCGTACTGGAAGTGCTGGCAGCGAACGGTGTAGACGTTATTGTGCAGGAAAACAATGGCTTCACTCCGACGCCTGCCGTTTCCAATGCCATTCTGGTTCACAACAAAAAAGGTGGCCCGCTGGCAGATGGTATCGTGATTACGCCGTCCCATAACCCGCCGGAAGATGGTGGTATCAAATACAACCCGCCAAATGGTGGCCCGGCTGATACCAACGTCACTAAAGTGGTGGAAGACAGAGCTAACGCACTGCTGGCCGATGGCCTGAAAGGCGTGAAGCGTATCTCCCTCGACGAAGCGATGGCATCCGGTCATGTGAAAGAGCAGGATCTGGTGCAGCCGTTTGTGGAAGGTCTGGCGGATATCGTTGATATGGCGGCGATTCAGAAAGCTGGCCTGACGCTGGGCGTTGATCCGCTGGGCGGTTCCGGTATCGAATACTGGAAGCGCATTGGCGAATATTACAACCTCAACCTGACCATCGTTAACGATCAGGTCGATCAAACCTTCCGCTTTATGCACCTCGATAAAGACGGCGCGATCCGTATGGACTGCTCTTCTGAGTGTGCGATGGCGGGTCTGCTGGCGCTGCGTGATAAGTTCGATCTGGCGTTTGCTAACGACCCGGATTATGACCGTCACGGCATCGTCACTCCGGCAGGTTTGATGAATCCAAACCATTACCTGGCGGTGGCAATCAACTACCTGTTCCAGCATCGTCCGCAGTGGGGTAAAGATGTTGCCGTGGGTAAAACGCTGGTTTCTTCTGCGATGATCGACCGTGTGGTCAACGATTTGGGGCGCAAGCTGGTAGAAGTACCGGTAGGCTTCAAATGGTTTGTTGATGGTCTGTTCGACGGTAGCTTCGGCTTTGGCGGCGAAGAGAGCGCGGGGGCTTCCTTCCTGCGTTTCGACGGTACGCCGTGGTCAACCGATAAAGACGGCATCATCATGTGTCTGCTGGCTGCGGAAATTACCGCAGTCACCGGTAAGAACCCGCAGGAACACTACAACGAACTGGCGAAACGCTTTGGTGCTCCGAGCTACAACCGCTTGCAGGCAGCTGCGACTTCCGCACAAAAAGCGGCGCTGTCTAAGCTGTCTCCGGAAATGGTGAGCGCCAGCACTCTGGCAGGTGACCCAATTACCGCGCGCCTGACTGCTGCTCCGGGCAACGGTGCTTCTATTGGCGGTCTGAAAGTGATGACTGACAACGGCTGGTTCGCCGCGCGTCCGTCAGGCACTGAAGACGCATACAAGATCTACTGCGAAAGCTTCCTCGGTGAAGAACATCGCAAGCAGATCGAGAAAGAAGCAGTCGAGATTGTTAGCGAAGTTCTGAAAAACGCGTAAACATATTAAATAAGAAAAAGGGCGGTCGGAAGATCGCCCTTTTTACTTATGACTGCCTGATGCGCTACGCTTATCAGGCCTACGAGGATAGTGCAATCTATTGAATTTACGCTATTTTGTAGGCCGGACAAGGCGTTCACGCCGCATCCGGCATGAACAACGAGCACTTTGTTAATAATCCCAAAGGGCGATCATTCGATCACCCTTTTTTACTTCGCTTTATTAACCGTGTTTATTTTTCAGTTCAAAGCGGGGTGATACCAGACCATACAGTGTCCAGCCGAGGAAGGTCACGATGGAGCCATACAGCATGGCCTCTTCCCCAGACGAGTACAGCGCATAAAAGCTGTACATCGCACCAATAAAGGCAACAAAGTTAGCCACTTTCGCTTTAGCAGCCGGAACATTCGCTGCTTTCTGGATGATTACCAGTGCTGCCATCGACAGAATATACGGGATGATATTGGTCACCACGGCCAGGTTAACCAACACGTTGAACTGGCTGTTCAGCGACGGGCTAATGGTCATCAGCGATAATCCACTCTGGATAATCACAAAGGTCAACATTCCCTGAACCGGTGCATCTACTTTGGTTACACGAGAGAAAATTTTCGGGAAGTACCCTTCATCGGCAGAAGATTTAAACACCTGGGCAATGGTGAACTGCCAGCCGAGCAATGAACCGCAGCAGGACATCACCATCAACGCCATAATCACTTTACCGACTTCCGGTGTGAACATCTGCGCGAAGGCCACTCCAAACGGTGCCGTTGAATTTGCCAGCTCCATATTTGGCACAATCCCGGCAATCACGTTGGTAGAGATGATATAAATCACCGCTGCGCCTAACGTACCGCCAAGAACAGCAATTGGCACGTTACGTTCCGGGTTTTCTACCACTTCAGCATTCGCACAGGCAGACTCCAGACCGAGAAAAGCCCACAATGTCATGGCAATGGAAGAACCTACCGCACCAAAGAACGGCACATGGTGTGGGTTCCATGAATTAGCGTACAGCGTCGGGCTAAACCAGAACCAGCCAATAATGCACAGGCCGACCACCGGAATAATTACTCCCCACACGGTAACGCTACTGATTTGTCCGGTGATGCGCGCACCGCCAAAGTTGGCAATAGTACAAATCCACAGCACACCAATCGTCGCCAGACCAATCTGCACTGGCGACAAACTCGCGCCGAGCAGTTCAGTACCGTAACCAACCGCAGAAATAGCAATCGCCACGTTAGCAATCAGCAGCGACACACCGTAGGTGTAGTTCGCCATAAAATTACCGGACTTACCAAAAGCATACTCCGCATAACCGCCCATACCGCCTGCTTTACGGCTGAACATACCGCATTTTGCGAATGCCCATGCCAGTGCCATTGAGCCTACGGCGGTAACCAGCCAGGAGATAATTGAGATTGTCCCAACTTCAGCAAGCTTTGTCGGCAGCATAATGATGCCGGAGCCCATCATGTTGACCATCGTCAGTATGGTTAACTGAACAACGCCCATCTTATTTGATTTTGCTTTGCTCATAATTGTTCCCCTTTCAACAGGGCGCTTTGCACTTCGCGTGGTTTGATGACATAGCACCAGACTTGCTTACGACCATCATGTTCTTCGATGTAGACACCCTGTAGCTCCGGCGCAAAACCTGGCAGCAGATTGATCCCTTCTTCGAGGGCACTGAAATAACGCAGAACAGCACCACCCCATATTTCACCTGGAACAACACACAGCACGCCCGGAGGATAAGGAAGCGCGCCTTCGGCAGCGATACGGCCTTCTGCATCCGGCAGGCGAACCAGCTCCACTTCGCCGCGTAAATAGGCGTAGTTGGTTTCTTGTGGATTCATGCTGACGCGAGGGAAGTGTTCCTTACGGAACATCTCTTTTTGCAGTTGTTTCACGTTGTGACGGGCATACAAATCATGCATTTCCTGGCACAACTGACGCAGGGTATAACCGGCGTAACGGGCTTCATGCTGTTTGTAGATGGAAGGCAGTACTTCTGCTAATGGCGCGTCAGACTCAAGCAGTTTTTCGAAGCGTACCAGTAGGGCAACAAGTTGCTGCAGTTTGGCCATATCTTCTGCCGGAGTAAGCAGGAAGAGGATGGAGTTAAGATCGCATTTTTCCGGCACTACGCCATTTTCGCGCAGGAAGTTAGCAAGAATCGTTGCGGGGACACCGAACGCTTCATATTCGCCGTTACGTGCATCAATGCCTGGCGTTGTCAGCAATAGTTTGCACGGATCGACAAAGTATTGATTCTCTGCATAGCCTTCAAAAGAATGCCAGTGTTCCCCTGGTACAAACTGGAAGAAGCGCAGATCAACCGCAATTTGCGCTGTTTCATACGACTGCCAGGGTTTACCATCCACCAGTTCAGGTACGAACGGACGAATATGCTGACAGTTATCGAGGATCAGTTTGCGGGTATTAATACCATTTACCACACAATCCATCCACATATTACGACCGCTGACACCTTCATGCATTTTGGCGTTGATATCCAGTGCGGCAAACAGCGGATAGAACGGGCTGGTGGAGGCATGCATCATAAAGGCGTTGTTCATGCGTTTGTGCGGTACATAACGCTGTTGCCCTTTGATATGGCTGTCTTTTTTATGAATTTGTGAAGTCTGGGAAAAACCAGCCTGCTGTTTATGTACGGATTGCGTAACCAGAATACCCGGATCGTTCTCATTAAGATCCAGCAACAGTGGTGAACAGTCAGCCATCATCGGGATAAATTGCTCATAGCCGACCCATGCGGAGTCAAACAGAATGTAGTCACACAGATGACCAATTTTATCCACCACCTGACGGGCGTTATAAATCGTACCGTCGTAAGTGCCTAGCTGAATAACGGCGAGGCGGAAAGGACGAGCCTCTTTTGCCCGCTGCGGTGCGACTTCCGCGATCAGCTCACGCAGGTAACTTTCTTCGAAGCAGTGCGCATCAATGCCACCGATAAAGCCATACGGGTTACGTGCCGTTTCCAGATAAACCGGTGTCGCGCCAGCCTGTAGCAACGCACCGTGGTGGTTAGATTTGTGGTTATCGCGGTCAAACAGTACCAGATCACCCGGTGTCAGCAGGGCGTTTAAAACCACTTTGTTAGAAGATGAAGTGCCATTTAGAACGAAGTATGTTTTATCGGCATTAAACACTTTTGCCGCATGTTGCTGTGCAATACATGGCGCGCCTTCGTGAATCAGCAGATCGCCCATCGCTACGTCTGCGTTGCACAAGTCGGCACGGAACAGCGCCTCACCAAAGTATTCCACAAACTGATTCCCCGCCGGATGGCGACGGAAAAATTCGCCGCCCTGATGACCAGGGCAATCGAACGCGCTGTTACCCTGATTGACATAATCGACCAGTGCGCGGAAGAAGGGCGGGCGCAGTTGAGTTTCATAATGGCTGGCTGCGGTTTCTAACTGACGACCATAAAATTCTCGTCGCGATTCGCAATTCTCAAAGACACCCGAAATACGGGGCAAATACTCTGCGGGTACACGTTCTTGATTTTCAGTAGCAATAAATACCGGGATGCCATAACCCGTGGCATCGATTTCATCGAGTTTTCCGCGTGTAACATCGTTGAGCGATAAAACTATTGCCGCCACATCGATATTACTGTTTTCATTAATATAGATACATTCTCGCTGCGTGGTAAAACAGTCCGGGCAAGAATCACTAACCGCAATTTTTAATTTTGACATTTTTCATCTCTTTATTTTTGGTAATAGCAGGTCCTCAATTTCTCGAATGAGAAATCGATCGTGCCGGAAATAAAAGCAAAGTTACCCCGCTGATAAATTAATCAGAAGTTTGCTTTTTTCAGAATGCAGAAACCCTTATCAGTCCGGTGGCTGACAATACAAGGGTTAACAGAGAATGAGCACTGCGGAATACAGACTTATGCCTGTAATACAGAGAGTCAGGAAGACCTGTACGCTGAAGTGCCCTTAGTCGATAGACTAACGGGCATTGAAGAAGTGAAAGTCGAAGCTATTGCGATGAGCAAACTTCATAATATGAGTTGTCCGCCTTATATGGGGCATAGTGCGGCTGTTATTTTCCATTTAATTTACCTTTCCTGATGTGAATGAAGGTGAAGGTATTCTATCCAGGAAATACGTTTGAACTGTGAAGGTGATCAATAAAAAATGATCAACCTTAATTTATTTAATGATGAGCTTTTTACTCAGTAATATAAAATATTGAATTGTTATTTTTGTGTGTTGTTTAAGATAAAAAGCCGTATTTATTATTACGGCTTTAATTAATAAAAGGCAGGATGTATTAAAATTAATATTCAAAGCATAAACCGATACCCAATACCGGTTTCAGTAATAAAATGGCGAGGCCGAGCCGGGTCTTGTTCCAGTTTTTGCCGCAGATGCCCCATATAAATCCGCAAATAGTGGCTGTGTTCAACCGCATTTGGCCCCCACACCTGGTTGAGTAACTGGCGCTGGGTGAGCACTTTCCCGGCGTTATTAAGCAGCACCGCCAGCAGGCGAAACTCAATCGGGGTGAGATGCACCTCTTCCTCACCGCGATGGATCACCCGAGCCGCTAAATCGACGGTAACATCAGAAAATTTCACCACCGGATCGGGCGCGGCGGTGGCTGAATGGCGGCGTAAGGCGACGCGCAGACGAGCCTGAAGCTCGCCAATGCCAAACGGTTTACTCAGGTAATCATCAGCTCCGGCATCCAGCGCGGCGATTTTGTCGCTCTCTTCACTACGTGCGGAAAGCACAATCACCGGCACCGCGCTCCACTGGCGCAGGTCGCGGATAAACTCAATCCCATCACCGTCGGGCAGACCGAGATCGAGAATAATTAAATCCGGCTTGCGGGTTGCCGCTTCCAGTAAGCCGCGTTGCAGCGTTTCGGCCTCAAAGACGCGCATACCATCGCCCTCCAGCGCCGTGCGCAGAAACCGACGAATAGCCTGTTCATCTTCAACAATCAGAACGTTTGTCACATATCCTCATGAAATTCTTCAAGTTCAGGGGCAGTTTGCTGGGGAAGTGTAACACGAAAACAGGCACCACCTTCCGGTCGGTTGAACGCGGTAATGGTGCCGCCGTGTACATCCACAATCGCCCGACAAATTGCCAGCCCAAGCCCTACACCCGGCACCGCCGATTCTTTATTCCCACGCGCAAACTTATCGAATATCGTCTGCTCCTGGCCTGGCGGAAGACCGGAGCCATTATCCCAGACATCCAGTTGTAGCTTCTCGCCCTCAACGTGGGCATCAATACCAATTTCGGCCTGCGCACCCGCGTATTTCACCGCGTTCTCCAGCAGATTAATCAGCACCCGTTCAAAGAGTGGTCCGTCAACGTGGATTAAAGTCAGCGGTTCTGGCAGAGAAAGGTTGATGGGCGACGATAATCCCGGTTCCAGCATTTGCAGCGCGCTGCCGACCACTTCTTCCAGCGTTAACCACTCTTTCTTCAAATTAAAGCCGCCGGACTGAATTCGCGCCATATCCAGTAGATTATTCACTAGTCGGGTAGTGTTCAGCACATGCTGGCGAATCTCGCTGGCCTGGCGGGCGTGGGGCGATCCTTCGCTTGCCAGATCGAGCGTTAAGATTTCAGCCTGACCGAACAGCACCGTAAGCGGAGTGCGTAAATCATGCGAAAGTGCCGCCAGCAGGGCGTTGCGGATCTGTTCACGTTCGCTTGCCATCCGCGCCTGTTCTTCGCTGGCGGTCAGCGTCAGGCGTTCCAGGGCATTGGCAACTAACAGCGTAAACGTCTCCAGCAGGCGCTGCTGTTCCGGGATCATCAACTGGCGCAGATTCCCCGGTTCCACCACCACCAGACCGTAGGTTTTCTCGCCGCTTTTTAACGGCAAAATCTGGTACGGCACGCCGGGTAACGTGTCGGTGCCCGCGCCCGCAGGCAGGCCTTTATCAAAACTCCACTGCGCGATGGCATCGTCCCACGGCGTCATTCCTTGCGGATGTGTCAATGGCTGCAATTTTCCATTGTCATCGGGTAACAATACCTGGCTGCGGGCATGAAACGTGGAGGCAATAAACTGTTCGCTGGTGGCGGCGATATCCTGCGGACTGCGGCCTACCGCCAGGGCTTTCGACATTTCATATAAGTGCCGTGTGCGTTGCTCGCGGTAGCGGGCTACCCGCGCCTGATAACGCACGCCAGCAGTAAGGTTCCCGATCACCAGTCCGACGGTTAACATCACCGTGAAGGTCAGCAGATATTGCACATCAGAGACGGCGAGCGTGCCGCGTGGAGCGATAAAAAAGAGATCGAAACTCACCACATTAATGACGGTGGCGACCACTGAAGGCCAGCGCCCATAAAATAGCGCCACCACTACCACGCCTAACAGATACAGCATCACCAGGTTGGCGGCATCAAACGCCATCAGCCACTGCATGGCAATTAAGGTGATAACGGCGCATAACGCGGCGGCAACCACGCATCCCTGAATCTGTACCCGCCACTTGTCTTTAAAAGAGCGGCTATCCGGCTCGTTGTTAATCGTGCGGGCGGGTGGTTCATCAAGCGCGACCAGCACCTGATCGAGATCGGGGGCGATGCGCGCCAGTCGGTCAGCAAACGTTTCCCGACGCCACCAGCGGCGCGAGGCCGGACGACCGAGAATAATCTTGCCGAGATTATGTTCACGGGCATAACGCACTACGGCTTTTTCTTCCGCTGGATCAGAAAGTGTTGCCGTCTCTGCGCCCAGCTCCTGCGCCAGACGTAAGGCGCGGAGAATTGCCCGACGTTTTTTCTCCGGTAAGCGATGCAGGGCAGGGGTTTCAACATACACCGCGTGCCAGACACTGCCCAGGCGCGAGGCCAACCGCGCCGCCGCGCGAACCAGTTTTTCGCTGCCGGTGTTATGGCCGATGCATAAAAGGATCGCGTCACGCGTGTGCCAGACTTTCTCTTCGCCAGGATGTCCCCGCCAGGCGCGCATTTGTTCATCTACGCGATCGGCAGTACGGCGCAGAGCCAGTTCGCGCAGGGCGATCAGATTGCCTTTGCGGAAAAAATGTTCAATGGCGCGCTCCGCCTGCCCGGCAATGTAGACTTTGCCTTCTTTCAGCCGTTGACGCAGATCGTCCGGGGGCAGGTCCACCAGCACCACGTCGTCGGCAGCATCAAAAAAAGGATCAGGCACGGTTTCCCGTACCTGAATTCCGGTGACGCCGCTGACCACATCGTTCAGGCTTTCCAGGTGCTGAACGTTGACGGTAGTGAAAACATCAATGCCAGCTTCCAGCAGCTCTTCGATGTCCTGCCAGCGTTTGGGATGACGGGAACCTGGCGCATTACTGTGCGCCAGTTCGTCCATTAAGATCAGTGCCGGACGGCGGGCGAGGGCAGCATCGAGATCAAACTCGCTGATGTGCCGCCCACGGTACGCCTGGCGTTTTAGCGGCAGAACAGCCAGCCCTTCCAGCATTGCGGCAGTATCTTTCCGACCGTGGGTTTCTACCACGCCAACCACAATATCCAGCCCTTGCGCCCGCAGTCGCTGTGCTTCTGCCAGCATCGCCCAGGTCTTCCCGACGCCTGCACAGGCACCGAAGAAAACTTTCAGCTTCCCCCGATGCGGCGCGGCAGTTTGTTCCAGCAGACGATCGGGGTCGGGACGTAAGGGTTCGTTATTCATCAAGTTTATCCAGCGCCAGATTGAGTTCAACAATGTTGACGACCGGCTGGCCGATAAATTTCACCAGCGGTTGTTGGCTGTATTTTGCGATCAGTTGCGTGAGCTGTTCAACGCTGAGATTACGCACTTTCGCCACGCGTGGGATTTGCCAGGCCGCCGCTTGCGGGGTGATATTATTGTCCAGCCCGCTTGCCGATGCCGTCACCAGTTCAACCGGAACGCTCGCGCTGGCATCCGGGTTAGCGGCCCGTAATGCAGCAACGCGTGCGGCTATTAGTTTATCCAGTTCAGGGTTACTGACCGCCAGATTACTCCCGCCAGAAGCCTGTGGATTATAGGGCATTTCTGCCGTTGCCGATGGGCGACCATGAAAATAGCCGTTGCCGGTAAAATTCTGCCCGATTAACGCTGAGCCGCGTACCGTATCACCTTCACGAATCAACGAACCGTTGGCCTGCCAGGGAAACCACCATTGCCCCAGCGCGGTGGTCAGTAGCGGATAAACACCGCCAGTGATCAATAACAGAAAGAGAAATGTCGATAATGCCGGACGTAATCCACTCATGGTAACCCTCACACCAGACCGCAAACGGTCAGCAGTAAATCAATCACTTTGATACCGATAAACGGCACCAGCAGCCCACCCAGACCGTAAATCCATAAGTTACGGCGCAACATGGCAGAAGCCGTAAGCGGTTTATAACTCACGCCTTTTAACGCCAGAGGAATCAAAAAGACGATAATCAAGGCGTTGAAAATCACCGCACTGAGAATGGCGGAGTCGGGCGAATGCAGGCGCATAATGTTCAGCGCATTTAACTGCGGATACGTTGCCGCGAACGCCGCCGGAATAATGGCGAAGTATTTCGCTACATCGTTGGCAATGCTGAAGGTGGTCAGCGAGCCACGGGTCATCAGCATCTGTTTGCCAATGTGCACCACCTCGATCAACTTGGTCGGGTTGGAGTCGAGATCCACCATATTGCCCGCTTCTTTCGCTGCCTGGGTGCCGGAGTTCATCGCCACCGCGACATCTGCCTGCGCCAGCGCCGGAGCATCGTTGGTGCCGTCGCCGGTCATCGCCACTAAACGGCCTTCTGCCTGATACTGACGAATCAACGCCAGCTTGGCTTCTGGTGTCGCTTCGGCGAGGAAATCATCGACGCCCGCTTCCGCAGCAATCGCGGCGGCAGTCAGACGGTTATCGCCGGTAATCATCACCGTTTTAATGCCCATTTTACGCAGTTGGGCGAAACGCTCTTTAATGCCGCCTTTGACGATATCTTTCAGTGCAATAACGCCCAGCACACGGGAACCTTCCACCACCACCAGCGGCGTGACCCCCTGACGCGCAACGTTATCAACTTTTTGATCGACATTGGCAGGGAAGTGACCACCGTTAGCCTCAACATGGCGGCGAATAGCATCGACAGAACCTTTACGGATCATACGGTTATCGATGTTGATCCCACTCATCCGGCTTTGCGCAGTAAACGGCACAAAAGTAGCGTGAAGCGACTGCACATCGCGCTCGCGCAGGTTAAAACGCTGCTTGGCGAGGATCACAATACTGCGGCCTTCCGGCGTTTCGTCGGCCAGCGAAGCCAGTTGTGCGGCATCGGCCAGCGTTTTTTCCTCTACGCCCTGCGCGGGGATAAACTCCGACGCCTGACGGTTACCTAGCGTGATGGTGCCGGTTTTATCCAGCAGCAGAACGTCAACGTCGCCCGCCGCTTCAACGGCACGTCCGCTGGTGGCGATAACATTCGCACCCAGCATCCGGCTCATCCCGGCGACGCCGATCGCTGAAAGCAAGCCGCCAATAGTCGTTGGGATCAGACAGACCAGCAGCGCCACCAGTACCGTTACGCTGACCGCGTTACCGCCCCAGGCAGAAAATGGCCATAGCGTTGCGGTTGCCAGTAAAAAGACGATGGTCAGGGCAATCAGCAGGATGGTCAGGGCAATCTCGTTCGGCGTTTTACGTCGCTGTGCGCCTTCCACCATTGCGATCATCCGATCCAAAAATGTCTCGCCGGGGTTAACGCTGCATTCAATCACCAGCCAGTCAGAAAGAATACGCGTACCGCCAGTGACGGAGGCAAAATCGCCGCCGGATTCACGGATCACCGGTGCTGATTCCCCGGTGATGGCGCTTTCATCAACCGATGCGCCACCTTCAATAACCTCACCATCACAGGGGATAATATCGCCTGCCTCTACCAGCACGATGTCACCTTTACGTAGTTGATCGGCAGGAACTTTGTCCGCCGCAGCGCCATATTTCGGCTCACGCAGCTTGCGGGCAAAGGCAGTTTTTTTGACCCCTTTCAGACTGTTGGCCTGCGCTTTACTGCGGCCTTCTGCCAGCGCCTCGGCGAAATTAGCGAACAGCACGGTGATCCACAGCCAGCCACTAATTGCCGCGCTAAACAGCGCATTGCCAGGCATCGCGCCGCTTGCCATCGCGATGCTAATACAGGTGGTCAGCAGACTGCCTATCCAGACGATAAACATCACCGGATTGCGCCATTGCGCCTGCGGGTTTAATTTTTTCACCGCTTCTTTCAGCGCCTGAACGACAAGTGTTGGTTCGAATAGCGCCAGTTGTTTACGACTCATATTCAGTGCTCACTCAAGATCATCAGGAGAGATATTCCGCCACCGGACCAAGCGCCAGGGCAGGGATAAAGGTCAGTGCGCCAACCAGCAACACGGTGCCGATTAACAGGCCAACAAACAGCGGGCCGTGCGTAGGCAGCGTGCCGGAGCTGGCGGGTTGGCTCTTTTTACTCACCAGCGAACCGGCAATCGCCATCACCGGAATAATCACCCCGAAGCGACCGACAAACATGCAGAACGCCAGTAAACAGTTCCAGAATGGTGAGTTGGCGCTTAAGCCGGCAAAGGCGCTGCCATTGTTGTTGGCGGCGGACGACACGGCATACAGCACTTCGCTAAAACCATGCGGTCCAGGGTTGAGCATGGCGCTACGTCCGGCGTCGGTCATCATCGCCAGCGCCGCGCCCATCAACACCAGCGTCGGGGTGACCAGAATCGCCAGCGCGGTCAGTTTCATCTCGCGCACGTCGATTTTTTTACCCAGATATTCCGGTGTGCGACCAATCATCAGCCCGGCAATAAACACCGCCAGCAGGACGAACAGCATCATGCCGTAAAGGCCAGAACCAACGCCGCCGAATACCACTTCACCAATTTGCATCAACCACATCGGCACCATGCCACCAGGAGCGGTAAACGAATCATGCATCGCAATCACCGCACCGCAGGAAGCTGCTGTAGTCACGACTGCAAACAGGCTACTGACCAGCACGCCAAAACGGCTCTCTTTACCTTCCATATTGATGTTGCTGTCTGCGCCGAGTGCCAGCAGATGCGGATTACCCTGAACTTCTGCCCACATCACCACGCCTACGCAGATGACAAAAATCACCGACATCGCCCACAGCAACATGCGCCCCTGGCGGCGATCGCCCGCCACTTCGCCAAAGGCAAAACACAGCGCCGTTGGGATCAAGAAGATCGCCAGCATTTGCACGAAGTTGGTCAGTGCTGTTGGGTTTTCAAACGGATGCGACGAGTTGGCATTAAAGAAACCGCCGCCGTTAGTGCCGAGCATCTTGATCGCTTCCTGAGAAGCTACCGGTCCCATCGGTAACAGTTGTTGTACACCTTCAACGGTCGTCACCGGCTGATAGGGCAGAAAATTTTGCAGCGCACCTTGTTGAATAAAAAACAGTGCGATCAACAACGCCACAGGGGCTAACACCCATAACGTGATGCGTAGCAGATCGACCCAGGCATTGCCGAGCGTGCTCATGCTCTGGCGGGTAAATGCGCGGATGAGGGCAAAAATCACCGCAATCCCGCTGGCGGCAGAAAGAAAATTTTGCACTGTTAAACCCGCCATCTGGCTGAAATAGCTCAACGTGGTTTCACCGCTATAAGATTGCCAGTTGGTATTAGTGACAAAGCTGACGGCGGTATTGAGCGCCAGATCCCACGACAGCCCCGGCAACTGCTGCGGATTAAGCGGCAGATAGTGCTGACCGAGCAACATAAAAAACAGCACCGCCAGCCCCAGCATGTTCAGGCAGAGAATGGCAGAGAGATATTGCTTCCAGTTCATCTCGCGACCAGAGACGCCAAGTGCGCGAAAGAGTACGCACTCAACGCCCGCCGTACCGGGAAGAGGAATATCATTAATCAGCCGCGCCAGCCCGCTGCCTAAAGGGCGCGCCAGCACCATCAGCACCAGTAAAAACGTGGCGATCAGTAAGAACCCTTGCGCAGCCATCAGAACGCCTCCGCATTGATCAGGGCATAAACCAGATAACCCAGTAATAAAAACACCAGCAATACGCCGGCTATCACGCCTGCACTCACAGTGCACCTCCAGTGGCCTAAAAGTGATACCGGAAGGGTAGAATTCTGGCTGCAAAGATTTCGCAAAAATCTGCGGGCGGGGTGTAAAAAAAGTATAAAAATGGCAAAAGCCATGATTTAACTAATGATTAGTATTAATTTAACTTTCATGTAACTTAATTACACGGTGAATGTAAATAAACCATCAATAAGCAAAAATAAGTGGTCGGATGAGTAGTAAAATTACACAAAAGGCGGTACTATTTTCATCAGATAAACAAATTCATTTTTCCGGTGCCATTCACCGGGTAGATACAAAAAGGGGGAGAAAAGTATGGAACTCTACAGAGAATATCCTGCATGGCTTATCTTTTTACGCCGTACTTATGCGGTTGCAGCGGGCGTACTGGCGCTGCCTTTCATGCTTTTCTGGAAAGACCGCGCCCGCTTTTACAGCTACCTGCATCGCGTCTGGTCGAAAACCAGCGAGAAACCGGTGTGGATGGATCAGGCCGAAAAGGCAACCGGTGATTTTTATTGATTGCTAAACACTAAGTTCAAAGAAAACCGCCAGCGGAAACGCTGGCGGTTTTTTTGTTTTCGCCGTCTACACTTACTCCTGTAAACCGCTCAGGAGCAGTAATGAATCAGCAACTTTTTGATGACAGCACCCTTATCCGCATTTTTGCTTTGCACGAGTTACACCGTCTTAAAGAGCGAGGCTTAACTCGCGCGGCGCTTCTCGATTATCACAGCCGCTATAAACTCGTATTTCTGGCTCATTCTCAGCCCGAGTACCGCAAGCTCGGCCCGTTCGTGGCAGATATTCACCAGTGGCATAATCTGGAGGAGTATTACAACCAGTATCGCCAGCGCGTAATTATTTTGCTTTCTCACCCCGCCAACCCGCGCGATCACACCAACGTTTTGATGCACGTTCAGGGGTATTTTCGTCCCCATCTTGATTCCACAGAACGTCAGCAACTGGCGGCGCTTATCGACAGTTATCGATGTGGCGAGCAACCGCTTCTTGCGCCGCTGATGCGTATCAAACACTATATGGCGCTTTATCCTAATGCCTGGCTTTCAGGGCAACGTTATTTCGAACTTTGGCCGCGTGTTATTAACTTGCGCCATGCAGGAGTTTTATGACCACCCATCTGGTCTGGTTTCGCCAGGATTTACGTCTGCACGATAATCTCGCGCTGGCTGCTGCCTGCCGCAATTCATCTGCACACGTGGTGGCGCTGTTTATTGCCACACCGCAGCAGTGGGCAGCGCATAATATGTCGCCGCGTCAGGCTGAACTTATCAATGCTCAACTGAACGGGCTACAAATCGCGCTGGCGGAAAAAGGTATTCCTTTGTTATTTCATGAAGTGGATGACTTTGCTGCCAGCGTCGAAATGGTTAAACAGGTGTGCGTGGAAAACGGCATTACCCATTTGTTTTATAACTATCAGTATGAAGTGAATGAGCGAGCGCGGGATGCTCTGGTTGAGAAAACGCTTTGTAACGTGGTGTGTGAAGGATTTGATGGCAGCGTGATCCTGCCACCTGGCGCGGTGATGACCGGTAACCATGAGATGTACAAAGTCTTTACGCCATTTAAAAATGCCTGGCTGAAACGGCTGCGGGAAGGGATGCCGGAGTGCGTCGCTGCACCTAAAGTACGTAGTAGCGGATCGATAGACCCCGCACCATCCATTTCGCTGAATTACCCTCGTCAGCCTTTCGACACAGCATATTTCCCGGTGGAAGAAAAAGTGGCGATTGCGCAATTACGCCAGTTTTGCCAGAACGGAGCAGGGCTGTACGAGCAACAGCGTGATTTCCCGGCAGTGGAAGGCACCAGCCGTTTGTCCGCTAGTCTGGCAACGGGAGGATTATCGCCTCGCCAGTGTTTACATCGCCTGCTGGCGGAACAACCGCAGGCGATGGAGGGCGGGGCAGGTAGCGTCTGGCTTAATGAGTTGATTTGGCGCGAGTTTTACCGTCACCTGATAACGTATTACCCCTCGCTGTGTAAACATCGTCCGTTTATTGCCTGGACTGACCGCGTACAGTGGCAAAGCAATCCCGCGCATTTAAAGGCCTGGCAGGAAGGCAAAACGGGATACCCGATTGTCGATGCCGCCATGCGTCAGCTTAACAACACTGGCTGGATGCATAACCGTCTGCGGATGATCACAGCTAGCTTTCTGGTGAAAGATTTGTTGATTGACTGGCGCGAAGGGGAGCGGTATTTCATGTCGCAGCTGATTGATGGTGATTTGGCAGCCAATAACGGCGGCTGGCAGTGGGCGGCTTCCACCGGAACCGATGCTGCGCCGTATTTTCGTATTTTCAACCCGACAACCCAGGGCGAGAAATTTGACCGCGAAGGCGAGTTTATCCGCCAGTGGTTACCGGAGCTGCGCGATGTGCCGGGAAAATCGGTGCATGAGCCGTGGAAGTGGGCAGAGAAAGCAGGTGTGACGCTGGATTATCCGCAACCGATAGTCGATCACAAAGAAGCGAGAGTACGAACGTTGGCAGCGTATGAGGCGGCGAGGAAGGGGAAATAACAGACTCGTCGGGCAATTGTGCCCAGTTGCCGGATGCGGCGTGAACGCCGTATCCGGCCTGATAGTGCAAATTTAATGAGCCATCCAGGCGTGATAAGACGCGTCAGCGTCGCATCAGGCGCTTATTAAGACTCCAGCGCCAGTGCGCGGTTTCTGAATTTCAGCGTCTGGTACAGCCAAATCATCAGTACCAGTCCTACACACGCCAGTGCGCCCCAGGTGATTTGATCAAACACTTCAATATATGCATTGATGGAATAGTTGATCGCCCCGGAAGCATCAAACGAAGCTTGCGATGTCTGATCGGCAATGACGCCAGCCAGATAGTTCGCAATCGCGCCGGAAAGCAGCATATAAATTCCGGTTAATACGCCGGTCACGCCGGGGATTTCAATACGCGTAATTTGCGACATGGCTACCGGATCGATAAACAGTTCGGCAAAGCCCATCACTGCCAGCCCCAGAACCATCAGTGGCAGGGAAGAGTGTCCATATATCGCAGACCAGCGGGCGCTTAAGGTCAGAATGCAGAATCCGGCGCTCATCAGACCGAGGCCAAGAGCAAATTTTCCCCAAATGCGCACGGTACGATTTCCCGCGACGCTCTCTTTTACCACCCACGCAAGGAACACCCCACACAGCATGACCGCGAAGGCATTAATCGACTGGAACATCGCCGTAGGAACGGTATAACCGAAAATATCGCGGTTAACGAAACGGTCGATATAAAGGCTAATCGAACTGCCGCCCTGTTGTGCGAAGGCCCAGAACAACATACTGAAGAAGGTAAGGGTAACAATCAGCCCCAGTTCTTTACGCTGTTTCTGATTTTCTGCCTGGCGATAAATTTTTGCCAGCACCGCCAGTCCAATCACCGTGGCAACAATTAAGGCGTATACCGACCACTCTTTCCAGAACAATACAGTAATCAGCGCGGGCATTGCGACCAGCAGAACCAGCAGCCATCCCCAGTTTGGCAGGAGAAAGTTTTTCGCACACAGCACCTCTTTATTAACGCCCCGGGTATGAGCGAAATGACGATTGCCGCATAAGAAAATGACCAGCCCGGAGATCATCCCGACCGCAGCCAGGCCAAAGCCCATTGCCCAGCTGTATTCTTCCTGGGCGTAACCACAGGCGATTGGGGCGATAATAGAACCCACGTTACCTGCCGCATACATCAGCGAGAAACCGCCATCACGACGCGGATCGGTTGGCTCATAGAGTTCGCCAAGCAGGCAACTGACGTTGGATTTAAACAGGCCATAGCCGCAGACGATAATCGCCAGCGACAAATAGAGGAATGTCGGATGGATCTCGCTGGCGCCCAGCACCAGATGCCCGATCGCCATCAACAACGCTCCCAGCATTACCGCCATACGGTTGCCGAGCACTTTATCGGCCAGGAAACCGCCAAGAATTGGCGTGACATATACCAGTGAACAGTAGGCACTGAATAACGCGTAAGCGTGGGTATCGTTGTACTTCAGTTGATTGGTGAGATAGAGAATCAGCAGGGCGCGCATTCCGTAGAAGCTAAAATATTCCCAGATTTGTAGCGCGACAACGTAGTAGATAGCGCGCGGCTGTGATGCGTGTTTATTCATAATAATTCCACAGTTGGATGCGACGCCACGTAATAAAAGCGCGGTGTGCGTGTGTTTCCTTAAAGTTAAAACCTTGATACAGATCTGATTATTTATGCAATATGCTGTCTGTTTGCATAAATATACATGAACTGAGGTGTGGTGAAATAAACAATTTGCGCCTTTTGGCCGCCTGTTTGTTTCTTAATATGTCAAAAGATTGGCTATCGACGAACAGGCGAGGTAACGCTATGTTAACGGTGTAGCTATCAGAATACGGAAGGCGCGAAGATGAAAAACACCGAACTGGAACAACGGATTAACGAGAAACTGAACAGCGCGGCGATAAGTGATTACGCGCCGAATGGTTTGCAGGTGGAAGGCAAAGAGACGGTGCAAAAAATTGTTACCGGTGTCACCGCCAGCCAGGCGCTGCTCGATGAAGCGGTGCGTCTGGGCGCGGATGCGGTCATTGTGCATCATGGCTATTTCTGGAAAGGCGAATCGCCGGTAATTCGCGGCATGAAGCGTAACCGTTTAAAAACCTTGCTGGCGAATGATATCAACCTGTATGGCTGGCATCTGCCACTGGACGCACATCCGGAGCTGGGTAATAACGCACAACTGGCGGCGTTACTGGGGATCACGGTCATGGGCGAAATTGAGCCGTTGGTGCCGTGGGGCGAACTGACCATGCCTGTGCCGGGGCTGGAACTGGCTTCCTGGATTGAAGCGCGTCTGGGACGCAAGCCGTTGTGGTGTGGCGATACCGGACCTGATGTAGTGAAACGCGTCGCCTGGTGCACGGGCGGCGGGCAAAGTTTTATCGATAGCGCCGCGCGTTTTGGCGTGGATGCTTTTATTACTGGCGAAGTTTCTGAACAGACCATTCATTCAGCCCGCGAGCAGGGATTGCATTTTTATGCTGCGGGTCACCATGCCACTGAACGCGGTGGTATTCGCGCATTGAGCGAGTGGCTGAATGAAAATACCGATCTTGATGTGACCTTTATTGATATTCCTAATCCTGCATAACGAATAATCAGAGGGATCGAAAGTGCAACGAGCGCGTTGTTATCTGATAGGTGAAACGGCGGTAGTGCTGGAACTGGAACCGCCAGTGACGCTGGCTAGCCAGAAACGGATCTGGCGACTGGCGCAGCGTCTGGTGGATATGCCGAATGTGGTGGAAGCCATTCCCGGCATGAACAATATCACGGTGATTTTGCGCAATCCTGAGTCGCTGGCGCTGGATGCCATTGAGCGTTTGCAACGCTGGTGGGAGGAGAGTGAGGCGCTGGAACCGGAGTCACGCCATATCGAAATCCCGGTGGTTTACGGCGGCGCTGGCGGGCCGGATTTGGCGGTGGTCGCGGCGCATTGTGGGTTGAGCGAGAAACAGGTTGTTGAATTGCACTCCTCCGTGGAATACGTGGTCTGGTTTTTAGGTTTTCAACCGGGCTTCCCGTATCTCGGGAGCTTGCCGGAACAACTACACACGCCACGGCGCGCTGAACCGCGCTTGCTCGTTCCGGCAGGTTCTGTCGGGATCGGCGGGCCGCAGACCGGTGTTTATCCGCTGGCAACGCCGGGTGGCTGGCAGTTGATTGGTCATACCTCACTCAGCCTGTTTGATCCGGCGCGTGACGAACCCATCTTATTACGTCCTGGAGATAGCGTGCGCTTTGTACCCCAGAAGGAGGGAGTATGCTGAAGATTATTCGTGCGGGCATGTATACCACTGTGCAGGATGGCGGTCGCCACGGTTTTCGCCAGTCGGGTATCAGCCATTGCGGCGCACTGGATATACCCGCGCTGCGCATTGCTAATCTGCTGGTGGGGAATGATGCCAACGCTCCCGCACTGGAAATTACGCTCGGTCAGTTAACGGTTGAATTTGAACGCGATGGTTGGTTTGCCCTGACCGGAGCAGGTTGTGAAGCGCGGCTGGATGATAACGCCGTCTGGACCGGCTGGCGCTTGCCGATGAAAGCAGGCCAGCGTTTAACCCTTAAACGTCCGCAACATGGCGTTCGTAGCTATCTGGCGGTGGCGGGCGGTATTGATGTCCCGCCAGTGATGGGGTCATGCAGTACCGATCTCAAAGTGGGGATTGGCGGGCTGGAAGGGCGTTTACTAAAGGATGGTGACCGACTCCCGATTGGCAAAGCGAAGCGGGATTTTATGGAAGCACAGGGCGTTAAACAGCTACTGTGGGGCAACCGCATTCGCGCCTTGCCGGGGCCGGAATATCATGAGTTCGATCGCGCCTCGCAGGATGCATTCTGGCGTTCGCCCTGGCAACTTAGCCCGCAAAGCAACCGGATGGGCTATCGCTTGCAGGGGCAAATCTTAAAACGCACCACCGATCGTGAACTGTTATCTCACGGTTTGCTGCCGGGCGTGGTGCAGGTGCCGCATAACGGGCAGCCCATTGTGCTAATGAACGACGCGCAAACCACCGGCGGTTACCCGCGCATTGCCTGCATTATTGAAGCCGACATGTATCATCTGGCGCAAATCCCACTCGGACAGCCCATTCATTTTGTCCAGTGTTCACTGGAAGAGGCACTAAAAGCGCGGCAAGATCAGCAACGTTATTTCGAACAATTAGCGTGGCGGCTGCACAATGAAAATTGACCTGAACGCCGATCTGGGCGAAGGCTGTGCCAGTGACGCTGAACTGTTAACGCTGGTTTCCTCAGCCAATATTGCCTGTGGATTTCATGCAGGCGACGCGCAAACCATGCAGGCTTGCGTGCGTGAAGCAATAAAAAATGGCGTAGCGATTGGCGCGCACCCGAGTTTTCCCGACAGGGAAAATTTTGGTCGTAGCGCCATGCAACTGCCGCCGGAAATGGTTTATGCCCAGACGCTGTATCAAATTGGCGCGCTGGCAGCGATTGTCCGTGCAGAAGGTGGTGTGATGCGCCACGTCAAACCGCACGGTATGTTGTATAACCAGGCGGCGAAAGACGCACAACTGGCAGATGCCATCGCCAGAGCGGTATACGCTTGCGATCCGGCATTGATTCTTGTCGGGCTGGCGGGAAGCGAGCTGATCCGTGCAGGCAAGCGTAATGGCCTGACAACGCGCGAGGAAGTGTTTGCCGATCGCGGTTATCAGGCTGACGGCTCGCTGGTGCCGCGAAGCCAGCCAGGCGCGTTGATTGAAAACGAAGAACAGGCGCTGGCGCAGACGCTGGAGATGGTGCAACACGGCAGAGTCAAAAGTATCACCGGCGAATGGGCGAAGGTCACGGCGCAAACGGTCTGCCTGCATGGCGACGGCGAGCACGCACTGGCGTTCGCCCGCCGACTACGCGCTACATTTACCAAAAAGGGGATTGTTGTCGCAGCATAATCCCGCTGAACAAAGAACGAAAAAAGGATATCACCATGCCTGAAGGCCCGGAGATCCGCCGTGCAGCGGATAACCTGGAGGCGGCGATCAAAGGCAAACTACTAACTGATGTCTGGTTTGCCTTCCCGCAGTTAAAACCGTATCAATCACAACTTATTGGTCAACACGTCACCCATGTGGAAACTCGTGGTAAGGCGTTGTTAACTCATTTTTCTGATGGTTTAACGCTCTATAGCCATAATCAGCTTTACGGCGTGTGGCGCGTGGTTGATACCGGCGAAGAGCCGCAGACCACGCGGGTGCTGCGGGTAAAACTGCAAACGGCTGACAAAACCATTCTGCTTTATAGCGCCTCGGATATTGAGATGTTGACCCCGGAACAACTGACCACACATCCGTTTTTACAACGCGTTGGCCCCGATGTGCTGGATCCGAATCTGACGCCGGAGGTGGTGAAAGAACGGTTATTATCGGCGCGCTTTCGTAATCGGCAGTTTGCTGGATTACTGCTCGATCAGGCGTTTCTGGCAGGGCTTGGCAATTATTTGCGGGTGGAGATCCTCTGGCAGGTCGGGTTGACCGGAAGTCATAAAGCGAAAGATCTCAATGTGGCGCAACTGGATGCACTCGCGCACGCGCTACTGGATATTCCGCGTCTTTCTTACGCTACGCGGGGGCAGGTGGATGAGAATAAACATCATGGGGCGCTGTTTCGCTTTAAAGTTTTTCATCGTGATGGCGAGAAGTGCGAACGCTGTGGCGGCATCATTGAGAAAACCACGTTGTCATCGCGCCCGTTTTACTGGTGTCCAGGCTGCCAGCACTAGGCCGACCGCTTTGGCGCATAAGTTGAAATAAACCGTGCAATGGCAGGCCCCGTCAGCAATATACTGAACAAGCGCAGGGTTTGCATCGCCATGATGAACGCCATATCGGCATTGCTCCCTGCGGCGATGACCGCCACCGTATCAAGCCCGCCGGGGCTGGTGGCGAGATAGGCGGTCATAAAATCAATATGCATAAACCGGGTCAGCCCCCACGCCATACCCGCACAAATAGCCAGCAGAGCAAAAATCGACAGCAGGATTTGCGGTAGTGGGCGCAATGCCCGCAGTAATATTTGTTTATCGAAACCAAGACCAATCCGCCAGCCAATTGCCATATACGCCATCGCCAGCAGCCATTCTGGTAGTTCGATGGTGATGAGCTGACCAGACTGGAGCACTGCGCCCGCCAGCATCGGGATGAGCATCGTGCCGGAAGGAAGACGTAGCAGGCATCCCACTGTACCGGCAACCACTGCGAGCAAAATCGTAAGCATGAGATTAATGCTCACTGGCGGGAACCAGATGATCTGTTGATTAACCGCTTCAGCGTTATCGCCCAGCATCATCCGCGTAACCAGAACTGCCGCACCTGCGACAAACAGTACCCGCAGATATTGCATAAACGCCACCAAGCGGATATCTGCGCCGTAATCCTGCGCCATAGCGACCATTGCCGATGCGCCGCCGGGGGAGGAACCCCATGCACCGGTATTCCCAGGCAGTGAGCTATAGCGCACCAATAACCAGCCCACGATGGCGCTGGAAAGCAGCGTCACCAGTAAAATAGATAACACGATCGGCCAGTTAACGGCCAGGGTGGTGAGAATCGAACCAGTGAGGTTTTGCGCAATCATGCAGCCAAGAATGGCCTGCGCAGCAAGAAAAGCGGAGCGAGGGAGTTGCAGAGTTATTCCGCGCATACTGAAGATGATCCCGGCGATCATCGGCCCAAGTAATAGTGCTGCCGGGAGATGTACCGCGAGGAAGCCAATAGAAAGGAGAAGTGATAGTACACATAACATTCCCCACTGCAAAACTGGCATCCTTCGCTCCTTCATTATTATCTCTTTGGTGTATCGATACAGCATAAAGAAAGCCGGGTCTGGAAAAAATAACGGTAATCAAGGAAAAGGAGGAAATGAGTAATTATCTGAATGCGATACCTTTCTCGACTGAAAAGGGCATCATCTCGATTCAGTTGTAGTTAATCTTAAAAAGCACCACAGTATCGAAGGGACCAGCCTCGATGGGGGTGCCTGGTATGGATGACAATTCGGCGGTAAAGTTTTTTTCATAAACTAACATGTCGCTGGTGAAATCGGCATATTCGCTGTATTTATTGAAGGTATAGGGCGAGGCGTTTTCGTCCAGTAAACGTAGTTTAAGTCCATTACCAATCAACAATGCTTTATCTTCTTCAACCAACGTTTCTTCGGTATAAAACGAGGAACTGACTTTAAATCCGTCGGTGCACTGGTCATTTTGTGATTTTGTCGTCTTAATACTAAAATTTTTCGACATCGTGTGGCGGCGAATATCCAGGACGTTAAATTTACCAAAATCAATCACCTGTGTTTCAGGCGAAATAGAAAAGTTAACGCTGCAATCCAGTACACGAATGTTTTCCAGACCGGTAATGTGATATTTCAGGTTTTGGGCAGAAGGATCTTCATTAACACTGCCAGCGCCATCGAATTGCACCACAATATAGTCGCTCAGCGTACTTTGATAATCATGCGGCGGCATTTCACGAACTTTAACATAGAGCCGCATACGAGCGAGAAATGTACGCGACATATGAATATTGTTGGAATCGCCGGAACAAATCTTATTTTGCCACCCCATAGCAATGATCTGCTCTGGTGTGTAGATATCAATTTTCTTGCTGTCGATACACTGGTTGGTGTCGATTCGACTTTTCCCGAGACTGGCATCGTAATCAACGCCGTTATATGTTACGCCAAGTTGATAATAGCGATCCTGCATTCCGGGGTAGGGGTTTACCCAGGCATAAACATGCTCGCTTTCAAAGTTGCCGTTAGTATTGTTGTCACAATAGACGGGAATTTTAATATCGTCAGATTCCCAGATTTTATCGCCAGGTTTAGCATTGCCCGGCACAGCAAAGGGTTGAATAGCTTCTGATTTTTCTACAGATCCGCCAGATGAGCCAAAATAGCAGTTCAGCGCCAGCGCAGACTTCAACGGCAGAAATAACAGACAGATAACGAACAACAATCCCTTGCCAGCACTCATTTCTTCGCCTCCACCGCCTGTAAACGACATTGTCCGTTACAGTTCAGAGTATTCATCCGTAATGCGCCGTAATCATCCATGTAACCCAGGTAAAATTGATTACCGTTATAGCTTCCTGTATGAGTTGTGACGGTGCTAAAAGGGGCAATCATCACCGATTTAAAACCGGGGATCACACCTTTATCATTTTGCCCAAGATAGGCAATCGTCAGGTAATAGGCGGTAGGGTTTTTCAGGGTAAGTTCGTTGCCCTTCTGGCTAACCTGTAACTGTAACTCTATGTGTTCACCTGTTTTCTTGCGCAATGCCGCAGGTCGCCAGAACAACTTAATACGGCTTTGGATCGCGACCTGAAGTATCGCATGGTCGCTGCTTTTATCCGGCGCTGGCGGAATTTCGCGCATGTTATAGTAGAACAACGTTTCACGATCGCTGGGCAATTGTGTGGTTGACGCTTGCTTTACAATCCGCACCTGCGATGTTGCTTTTGGTTCCAGGCGCTGTATTGGTGGCAGGGCGACCAGAAGATCGTCGCTTTTCTCCCCTTTATCATTTTCTATCCAGGAATATGCAAGGTAAGGCAATTTGTCACTCTGGTTTTCTATGCGCAGGCTGGTGGCTTTGTCGTTGGCGTTAAACACAACTCGTGTGCGATCGGGTTGCACTGCAGCGTTGCTACCCAGGCTGACAGCTAACAGAATCAGGGGCAATCCTTTAATAAATGTCATTCTCTTTTCCTTAATTAATGACAAGGTAAAATCAGGCGTTTGGTCGTGTCTTCCAGACGTTCTGGCAGATGAATAATGCAACTTTGTTTATCGCCCCAAAGCACGGTAAATTGCTGGTTTTCAGCTACTCCGCCAAGCCAGGCATGGCCTTCCTCGCTAACCATACCGACACTGATTCCACTGCCATTCTGCTGAATATTGGCACCGAGAGGGGGATAGTGACCGCTGGCGTCGCGAATAATAATGTTAACGTCTTTACCAGAACGGGAAGCCAGCGATTTGTAACCAATAGCGCCTTCAATCCACGTTTCTTTGATGATATTTTCAGCAACCGTTACGCCATCAGGTAAATCATTCATGTTGACTGCCACGGTGGAAGGTTGGTAACTGGAAATTAGCGGCACTACCGCAATACCAAAATGGTTGGTGTAGTCGAGATTACCCTGAACCGGAATATTTGCCACGCCGTCGGTGCTGACCATCAGCCGAGGCTCATTGGTTGAACTGCGGCGATGGAAGACTGCGCCATATTGAGTGGCGGTAAAGGAACCGCTCCAGCTACTGCTGACAGAGCTGTAATCATTGGCGGCATAAGTGCCAGACAAATCCCATTCGCCGGCTGAACTCAGGTGTTGATAGTTACCACTCACCTGGGCGCCATTGTCAGGACGGTCGGATTGCAGCCCGGCAGACATGCCCCAGCTATTACGTTCATCCAGCGTATCGTTCCACGACATGCGGTGCGTGGTGCTGTTACTACTGTTTTGCATGTCATAGCCGACTCGACCACCGTTACCGACAGGTAATGAAATCGACAGGTAAATCTGGTTGTCGCGATCTTTGTCTTCGTAGTGGGTTGTGTTGAATGACGTCGAGATCGATATATCTTTCCAGTCACCGATATCAATATTAAAACCTGCCGTTATGTTGGCGGTCGTGGAGGTATTTGCGTTCCACCAGGTCTGATGTAACAGGTTGGCGTACAGGTTGAGGTTCAGAGGGGTTATCGGTTGGCCTACTGATAAGCTGATCGTCTGTTTTTCGTCTTGTGCATCGTTGTCGTTGTATTTGTGATCCAGATAGTTGGCGTAGCTGTGAAAATGACGATCGGAGAAGCGATAAGCAGCGAGTGAAATCGTACTATTTGTGGCGTCCACTTGTTTGCTGTAATTGAAACGGTAGCTTAAGCCCCGCTCGTCCTGCTGGGTATCAAATTGGCTACTGGCCCAGGTGACATCAAATGACAACGCCCCCAGCCAGAGCATATTTTGCCCGATGCCTATTGCGCCAGAATGGTAGTCATCTCCGGAGAGTAGCAAACCGCCATATAACGAGGTATTCGAGAGCATCCCCCAGGATATTTCATTACTAAAAAAGGTTTCATTTTCAGTTTGATGAGACATTGAGGTTCGCGGCTGACCAACAGCAAGTTTATAGCGAACCTGACCCTGGCGCGTCAGGAAGGGTGTCGAGGCGGCCGAAACCTGAAAGTTGTTCACCCGTCCATCGTCTTCCGTCACTTTGACATCCAGCGTACCCTGGACAGACTGATTGATGTCATCAATGATAAACGGGCCTGGCGGGACTTTTTTCTGATAAATAACTCGCCCCGAATGACTTACGGTGACAGTGGCGTTGGTTTGCGCGATACCGCTGATTTGTGGGGCGTAACCGCGCAATTCCCAGGGCAACATCCGGTCATCGCTGGTCAGTGCCGCACCGGTATAAGAAAAACCGTCGAAAATATTGGAACTAAAATCAGTTTCGCCCAGGGTTAATTTCGAACCTAATTGCGGTAGTGGGCGAAAAAGATAAGTACGTGATATTCCGCCGCTCTGGTCATGGGCATCGTCGCTTTCGGAGCGGCTCAGCTGGTAATCGCTGCGTAAGCGCCATGCACCCATGTTAATACCGGCAGTACCGTAAGCGTTCAGGTTGGTGTTGCTGCTACTGCCCTGTGGACGGTAGTTGCTGGCAAACAGGTTGTAATCCATCAGGACGCCGGCTACACCTTCTTTCCATGTTGATGGCGGCATCCAGTTTTCTGAGTGCCATGCCAGCCACGCTTGCGGAATGGTGATATTGAGTTGCTGATTGGCTTGATCGAAATTGAAGAGTATTTCTGGATGCGAACTAAAATCAACACACTGATTTATCTGTACTAATGATTGACGGAAGTCTGGTTTTAAACCAAATTTATCCACCAGTGATTTATCGATGCACGGAATGGTTTTATCACCGCTTTTTTGCCAGCTAATTTTTTGCCCGTTACTTATTGGGTTATTATTAACGGTAATGCTAACAAAATATTCACCGGGGGCAATCACCCCTTTGTCTTTTAATAATGAAATATCAATGCTATCACGCATCGATTTGTCGAGGACGCTCAGGTTAAATTCGACCGCCAGCGCGGACGGCATTACCATCGTGAGGTAGGAAATAAAAGAAAGTCGATAAATATTCACGGTGTCCATACCTGATAAATATCTGCAGAAAGGCGGCTACGTCGCCGCCATAATTATTCTTATTTATAATCCAGAACGTAGGTCGCGTTAGCGGTTACGGCACCGGCAGTGACATTGACTGCATTGTCAATTTGTTCCATCCAGGCAAAGAAGTTCAGCGTTTGTTCTGTTGAGCTTGCATCCAGGTCGAGGTCTGGCGCAGCTGTACCCAATACGATGTTTGTGTCATTTTTGTCCATCAGTCTTACGCCGACACCTGTTGCTTCGCCAGCACTGGTATTGCTCAACAGAGGTGTTGCCCCCGTCGTTTTAGCCGAACCGTCGAAGGTTACGGCAACTTTGGATATTGGCGAACCGCTACCATTATCAGAACCTGGCAGGTCACAGTTTATTAAGCGAATGTCGACGGCCACTTTATTGCTGTGATGATCCCGGTTTATATGGGTTGTCGTGACTTGTCCAAGGTCAATATTTTTATCAACATCATCTGGATGAATGTCACAAGGTGCTTCAATAATTTCACCTTTAAAGTGAATTTCACCAGAGCCTTCGTCTGCGGCATAAACAGGAGCAGTGAACAACAGAGATACGGCCAATGCGGCCAATGTTTTTTGTCCTTTAAACATAACAGAATCCTTTAAGGAAATAGAAAAATAGTATAGCTCTACCAGATTATCTGATTTTGCGTGTGGATTGTTTTTAGTTTTGCTTAAAAATATATTTGGTTTTATTAAATGCAAATGCAATTGATTGGTGTTGTGAATTAATTAAGGCGTAGAAAATAGAAGTGAATTATGGATATGCATAATATTCAGTGGATTATAAACAGGATGGAGAGATCAATTATTTTTATGAAGATATTGCATTGACTGCTATTTGAACTGGTTGTTTTTTATTTGGCGTCCGGTTTTTGATTTTATTTTTACAATTTTTTATGCTTAAACCAACAAAAAATAACCCGCCATATAAATGGCGGGCTAAATTATTTGCTGCTCAGTAATCACCGATTAACGTTTGATATCGCTTTTAAAGTCACGTTTTTCATAGCCAGTATACAGCTGACGCGGACGGGCAATTTTCATGCCGTCACTGTGCATTTCGCTCCAGTGGGCGATCCAGCCAACGGTACGTGCCATTGCGAAAATGACGGTGAACATGGAAGACGGAATACCCATCGCTTTCAGGATGATACCGGAGTAGAAATCGACGTTCGGGTACAGTTTTTTCTCGATAAAGTACGGGTCGTTCAGCGCGATGTTTTCCAGCTCCATTGCCACTTCCAGCAGGTCATCTTTGGTGCCCAGCTCTTTCAGGACTTCATGGCAGGTTTCACGCATTACGGTGGCGCGCGGGTCGTAATTTTTGTACACGCGGTGACCGAAGCCCATCAGGCGGAAAGAGTCATTCTTATCTTTCGCACGACGAACAAATTCCGGAATGTGTTTAACGGAGCTGATTTCTTCCAGCATTTTTAGCGCAGCTTCGTTAGCACCACCGTGAGCCGGCCCCCACAGCGAAGCAATACCTGCTGCGATACAAGCAAACGGGTTCGCACCCGAAGAACCAGCGGTACGCACGGTGGAAGTCGAGGCGTTCTGTTCGTGGTCAGCGTGCAGGATCAGAATACGATCCATTGCACGTTCCAGAATTGGATTAACTTCATACGGTTCGCACGGGGTGGAGAACATCATGTGCAGGAAGTTTCCGGCGTAGGAAAGGTCATTGCGCGGGTAAACAAATGGCTGACCGATGGAGTATTTGTAACACATCGCTGCCATGGTCGGCATTTTCGACAGCAGACGGAACGCGGCGATTTCACGATGACGCGGATTATTGACGTCAAGTGAATCGTGATAAAACGCTGCCAGCGCGCCGGTGATACCGCACATGACCGCCATCGGATGAGAGTCGCGACGGAAGGCGTGGAACAGACGGGTAATCTGTTCGTGGATCATCGTATGACGGGTAACGGTAGTTTTAAACTCGTCATACTGTTCCTGGGTCGGTTTTTCACCATTCAGCAGAATGTAACAGACTTCCAGGTAGTTAGAATCGGTCGCCAGCTGATCGATCGGGAAACCTCGATGCAGCAAAATACCTTCATCACCATCAATAAAAGTAATTTTAGATTCGCAGGATGCGGTTGAAGTGAAGCCTGGATCAAAGGTGAATACACCTTTTGAACCGAGAGTACGGATATCAATAACATCTTGACCCAGCGTGCCTTTCAGCACATCCAGTTCAACAGCTGTATCCCCGTTGAGGGTGAGTTTTGCTTTTATATCAGCCATTTAAGGTCTCCTTAGCGCCTTATTGCGTAAGACTGCCGGAACTTAAATTTGCCTTCGCACATCAACCTGGCTTTACCCGTTTGTTATTTGGCTCGCCGCTCTGCGAAAGAGGGGAAGACCTGGGTACAGAGCTCTGGGCGCTTGCAGGTAAAGGATTCATTGATGACGAATAAACGGCGAATCAAGCACTTAGCAATCCGAATTATTAAACCTGTCTATCACTAATAACTGTCCTGGATGGATTGGTCAATACTTCCACACTGTTACATAAGTTAATCTTAGGTGAAATAGTGACCCCATAACTTTTACGCATTATATGCTTTTCCTGATGATGTTTGTAACAACTTTGTTGAATGATTGTCAAATGAGATGGTTAAAAATTAAATAAATGTTGTTATCGTGACTTAGATCACTGTTCTGGATAAAACCCGACAAAGCATATGTAGGTTAATTGTAATGATTTTGTGAACAGCCTATACTGCCGCCAGGTCTCCGGAACACCCTGCAATCCCGAGCCACCCAGCGTTGTAACGTGTCGTTTTCGCATCTGGAAGCAGTGTTTTGCATGACGCGCAGTTATAGAAAGGACGCTGTCTGACCCGCAAGCAGACCGGAGGAAGGAAATCCCGACGTCTCCAGGTAACAGAAAGTTATCCTCTGTACCCGTAGTCCCCAGGGAATAATAAGAACAGCATGTGGGCGTTATTCATGATAAGAAATGTGAAAAAACAAAGACCTGTTAATCTGGACCTACAGACCATCCGGTTCCCCGTCACGGCGATAGCGTCCATTCTCCATCGCGTTTCCGGTGTGATCACCTTCGTTGCAGTAGGCATCCTGCTGTGGCTTCTGGGTACTAGCCTCTCTTCCCCTGAGGGTTTCGAGCAAGCTTCCGCCATTATGGGCAGCTTCTTCGTCAAATTTATCATGTGGGGCATCCTTACCGCTCTGGCGTATCACGTCGTCGTAGGTATTCGCCACATGATGATGGATTTTGGCTATCTGGAAGAAACATTCGAAGCGGGTAAACGCTCCGCCAAAATCTCCTTTGTCATTACTGTCGTGCTTTCAATTCTTGCAGGAGTCCTCGTATGGTAAGCAACGCCTCCGCATTAGGACGCAATGGCGTACATGATTTCATCCTCGTTCGCGCTACTGCTATCGTCCTGACGCTCTACATCATTTATATGGTCGGTTTTTTCGCTACCAGTGGCGAACTGACATATGAAGTCTGGATCGGTTTCTTTGCCTCTGCGTTCACTAAAGTGTTCACCCTGCTGGCTCTGTTTTCCATCTTGATCCATGCCTGGATCGGCATGTGGCAGGTGTTGACCGACTACGTTAAACCGCTGGCTTTGCGCCTGATGCTGCAACTGGTGATTGTCGTTGCACTGGTGGTTTACGTGATTTATGGATTCGTTGTGGTGTGGGGTGTGTGATGAAATTGCCAGTCAGAGAATTTGATGCAGTTGTGATTGGTGCCGGCGGCGCAGGTATGCGCGCGGCGCTGCAAATTTCCCAGAGCGGCCAGACCTGTGCGCTGCTCTCTAAAGTCTTCCCGACCCGTTCCCATACCGTTTCGGCGCAGGGCGGCATTACCGTTGCGCTGGGTAATACCCATGAAGATAACTGGGAATGGCATATGTACGACACCGTAAAAGGGTCGGACTATATCGGTGACCAGGACGCGATTGAATATATGTGTAAAACCGGGCCGGAAGCGATTCTGGAACTGGAACACATGGGACTGCCGTTCTCGCGCCTTGATGATGGTCGTATCTATCAACGTCCGTTTGGCGGTCAGTCGAAAAACTTCGGCGGCGAGCAGGCGGCACGTACAGCGGCAGCGGCTGACCGTACCGGTCACGCACTGTTGCACACCCTTTATCAGCAGAACCTGAAAAACCACACCACCATTTTCTCCGAGTGGTATGCGCTGGATCTGGTGAAAAACCAGGATGGCGCAGTGGTCGGTTGTACCGCACTGTGCATCGAAACTGGTGAAGTGGTTTACTTCAAAGCTCGTGCTACCGTGCTGGCGACTGGCGGGGCAGGGCGTATTTATCAGTCCACCACTAACGCCCACATTAACACCGGCGACGGCGTCGGCATGGCTATCCGTGCAGGCGTACCGGTGCAGGATATGGAAATGTGGCAGTTCCACCCGACGGGTATTGCCGGTGCGGGCGTACTGGTCACCGAGGGTTGCCGTGGTGAAGGCGGTTATCTGCTGAACAAACATGGCGAACGCTTTATGGAGCGTTATGCGCCGAACGCCAAAGACCTGGCGGGGCGTGATGTGGTGGCGCGTTCCATCATGATCGAAATTCGTGAAGGTCGTGGCTGTGATGGCCCGTGGGGACCACACGCAAAACTGAAACTCGACCACCTGGGTAAAGAAGTTCTCGAATCCCGTCTGCCGGGCATTCTTGAACTCTCCCGTACCTTCGCTCACGTCGATCCGGTGAAAGAGCCGATTCCGGTTATCCCAACCTGTCACTACATGATGGGCGGTATTCCGACCAAAGTGACCGGGCAGGCGCTGACGGTGAACGAGAAGGGCGAAGATGTGGTGATCCCTGGCCTGTTCGCGGTGGGTGAAATTGCTTGCGTATCGGTACACGGCGCTAACCGTCTTGGCGGCAACTCGCTGCTGGACCTGGTGGTCTTTGGTCGTGCGGCAGGTCTGCATCTGCAAGAGTCTATCGCCGAGCAGGGCGCACTGCGTGATGCCAGCGAGTCTGATGTCGAAGCTTCTCTGGAGCGCCTGAACCGCTGGAACACCAACCGTAACGGTGAAGACCCGGTGGCGATTCGTAAAGCACTGCAAGAATGTATGCAGCATAACTTCTCGGTCTTCCGTGAAGGTGATGCGATGGCGAAAGGGCTTGAGCAGTTGAAAGTGATCCGCGAGCGTCTGAAAAATGCCCGTCTGGATGACACCTCCAGCGAGTTCAACACCCAGCGCGTTGAATGCCTGGAACTGGATAACCTGATGGAAACGGCGTATGCAACGGCTGTTTCTGCCAACTTCCGTACCGAAAGCCGTGGCGCGCATAGCCGCTTCGACTTCCCGGAGCGTGATGATGAAAACTGGCTGTGTCACTCCCTGTATCTGCCAGAGTCGGAATCCATGACGCGACGTAGCGTCAACATGGAACCGAAACTGCGCCCGGCATTCCCGCCGAAGATTCGTACTTACTAATGCGGAGACAGGAAAATGAGACTCGAGTTTTCAATTTATCGCTATAACCCGGATGTTGATGATGCTCCGCGTATGCAGGATTACACCCTGGAAGCGGAAGAAGGTCGCGACATGATGCTGCTGGATGCGCTTATCCAGCTGAAAGAGAAAGATCCCAGCCTGTCGTTCCGTCGCTCCTGCCGTGAAGGTGTGTGTGGTTCCGACGGTCTGAACATGAACGGCAAGAATGGTCTGGCCTGTATTACCCCGATTTCGGCACTCAACCAGCCGGGCAAGAAGATTGTAATTCGTCCGTTGCCAGGTTTACCGGTGATCCGCGATTTGGTGGTAGACATGGGACAATTCTATGCGCAATATGAGAAAATTAAGCCTTACTTGTTGAATAATGGACAAAATCTACCAGCTCGTGAGCATTTACAAATGCCCGAGCAACGTGAAAAACTCGACGGGCTGTATGAATGTATTCTCTGCGCATGTTGTTCAACCTCTTGTCCGTCTTTCTGGTGGAATCCCGATAAGTTTATCGGTCCTGCAGGCTTGTTAGCGGCGTATCGTTTCCTGATTGATAGCCGTGATACCGAGACTGACAGCCGCCTTGACGGTTTGAGTGATGCATTCAGTGTATTCCGCTGTCACAGCATCATGAACTGCGTCAGTGTATGTCCGAAAGGGCTGAACCCGACGCGCGCCATCGGTCATATCAAGTCGATGTTGTTGCAACGTAATGCGTAATGTCCTGGCCTGATGGCCAAGGCAAAAATGTGCACGAACGGTTCCCTCGCCCCTTTGGGGAGAGGGTTAGGGTGAGGGGAAAAGGTCAGCGCCGGTGCGGACAATGACCCTCACCCCGACCCTCTCCCTGGAAGGGCGAGGGGGAAAATCGAGCCTGCGTTAACAATTAAGCAGGTTTGTTAGAAACCGTAGGCCTGATAAGACGCGCAAGCGTCGCATCAGGCAACCAGCGCCGGATGCGGCGTGAATGCCTTATCCGGTCTACAAAAGAAATGCAGGAAATCTTTAAAAACTGCCCCTGACACTAAGACAGTTTTTAAAGGTTCCTTAGCGGACGCAGAAAATACGACAAGTCCGCAACAAGTGAACCCCGGCACGCACATCACTGTGCGTGGTAGTATCCACGGCGAAGTAAGCATAAAAAAGATGCTTAAGGGATCACGATGCAGAACAGCGCTTTGAAAGCCTGGTTGGACTCTTCTTACCTCTCTGGCGCAAACCAGAGCTGGATAGAACAGCTCTATGAAGACTTCTTAACCGATCCTGACTCGGTTGACGCTAACTGGCGTTCGACGTTCCAGCAGTTACCTGGTACGGGAGTCAAACCGGATCAATTCCACTCTCAAACGCGTGAATATTTCCGCCGCCTGGCGAAAGACGCTTCACGTTACTCTTCAACGATCTCCGACCCTGACACCAATGTGAAGCAGGTTAAAGTCCTGCAGCTTATTAACGCATACCGCTTCCGTGGTCACCAACATGCGAATCTCGATCCGCTGGGACTGTGGCAGCAAGATAAGGTGGCCGATCTGGATCCGTCTTTCCACGATCTGACCGAAGCAGACTTCCAGGAGACCTTCAACGTCGGTTCATTTGCCAGCGGCAAAGAGACCATGAAACTCGGCGAGCTGCTGGAAGCCCTGAAGCAAACCTACTGCGGCCCGATTGGCGCCGAGTATATGCACATTACCAGCACCGAAGAAAAACGCTGGATCCAACAGCGTATCGAGTCTGGTCGCGCGACGTTCAATAGCGAAGAGAAAAAACGCTTCTTAAGCGAACTGACCGCCGCTGAAGGCCTTGAACGTTACCTTGGCGCAAAATTCCCTGGCGCAAAACGCTTCTCGCTGGAAGGCGGCGACGCGTTAATCCCGATGCTTAAAGAGATGATCCGCCACGCTGGCAACAGCGGCACCCGTGAAGTGGTTCTCGGGATGGCGCACCGTGGTCGTCTGAACGTGCTGGTGAACGTGCTGGGTAAAAAACCGCAAGACTTGTTCGACGAGTTTGCCGGTAAACATAAAGAACACCTCGGCACGGGTGACGTGAAATACCACATGGGCTTCTCGTCTGACTTCCAGACCGATGGCGGCCTGGTGCACCTGGCGCTGGCGTTTAACCCGTCTCACCTTGAGATTGTAAGCCCGGTAGTTATCGGTTCTGTTCGTGCCCGTCTTGACAGACTTGATGAGCCGAGCAGCAACAAAGTGCTGCCAATCACCATCCACGGTGACGCCGCAGTGACCGGGCAGGGCGTGGTTCAGGAAACCCTGAACATGTCGAAGGCGCGTGGTTATGAAGTTGGCGGTACGGTACGTATCGTTATCAACAACCAGGTTGGCTTCACCACCTCTAACCCGCTGGATGCCCGTTCTACGCCGTACTGTACGGATATCGGCAAGATGGTTCAGGCACCGATTTTCCACGTTAACGCGGACGATCCGGAAGCCGTTGCCTTTGTGACCCGTCTGGCGCTCGATTTCCGTAACACCTTTAAACGTGATGTCTTCATCGACCTGGTGTGCTACCGCCGTCACGGCCACAACGAAGCCGACGAGCCGAGTGCAACTCAGCCGCTGATGTATCAGAAAATCAAAAAACATCCAACGCCGCGCAAAATCTACGCTGACAAGCTGGAGCAGGAAAAAGTGGCAACGCTGGAAGATGCCACCGAAATGGTTAACCTGTACCGCGATGCGCTGGATGCGGGTGATTGCGTGGTGGCAGAGTGGCGTCCGATGAACATGCACTCCTTCACCTGGTCGCCGTACCTCAACCACGAATGGGACGAAGAGTACCCGAATAAAGTTGAGATGAAGCGCCTGCAGGAGTTGGCTAAACGCATCAGTACGGTGCCAGAAGCCATTGAAATGCAGTCTCGTGTTGCCAAGATTTATGGCGACCGTCAGGCAATGGCGGCTGGTGAAAAACTGTTCGACTGGGGCGGCGCGGAAAACCTCGCTTACGCCACACTGGTTGATGAAGGCATTCCGGTTCGCCTGTCGGGTGAAGACTCTGGTCGCGGTACGTTCTTCCACCGCCACGCGGTGATCCACAACCAGTCCAACGGTTCAACTTACACGCCACTGCAACATATCCATAATGGTCAGGGCGCGTTCCGCGTCTGGGACTCCGTACTGTCTGAAGAAGCAGTGCTGGCGTTTGAATACGGTTATGCCACCGCAGAACCACGCACTCTGACCATCTGGGAAGCGCAGTTCGGTGACTTCGCCAACGGTGCACAGGTGGTTATCGACCAGTTCATCTCCTCTGGCGAACAGAAATGGGGTCGGATGTGTGGCCTGGTGATGTTGCTGCCGCACGGTTACGAAGGGCAGGGGCCGGAGCACTCCTCCGCGCGTCTGGAACGTTATCTGCAACTTTGTGCTGAGCAAAACATGCAGGTGTGCGTACCGTCTACTCCGGCACAGGTTTACCACATGCTGCGTCGTCAGGCGCTGCGCGGGATGCGTCGTCCGCTGGTCGTGATGTCGCCGAAATCGCTGCTGCGCCATCCGCTGGCGGTCTCCAGCCTCGAAGAACTGGCGAACGGCACCTTCCTGCCAGCCATCGGTGAAATCGACGAGCTTGATCCGAAGGGCGTGAAGCGCGTAGTGATGTGTTCTGGTAAGGTTTATTACGACCTGTTGGAACAACGCCGTAAGAATAATCAACACGATGTCGCCATTGTGCGTATCGAGCAACTCTACCCGTTCCCGCATAAAGCGATGCAGGAAGTGTTGCAGCAGTTTGCTCACGTCAAGGATTTTGTCTGGTGCCAGGAAGAGCCGCTCAACCAGGGCGCATGGTACTGCAGCCAGCATCATTTCCGCGAAGTGATTCCGTTTGGGGCTTCTCTGCGTTATGCAGGCCGCCCGGCCTCCGCCTCTCCGGCGGTAGGGTATATGTCCGTTCACCAGAAACAGCAACAAGATCTGGTTAATGACGCGCTGAACGTCGAATAAATAAAGGATACATAATGAGTAGCGTAGATATTCTGGTCCCTGACCTGCCTGAATCCGTAGCCGATGCCACCGTCGCAACCTGGCATAAAAAACCCGGCGACGCAGTCGTACGTGATGAAGTGCTGGTAGAAATCGAAACTGACAAAGTGGTACTGGAAGTACCGGCATCAGCAGACGGCATTCTGGATGCGGTTCTGGAAGATGAAGGTACAACCGTAACGTCTCGTCAGATCCTTGGTCGCCTGCGTGAAGGCAACAGCGCCGGTAAAGAAACCAGTGCCAAATCTGAAGAGAAAGCGTCCACTCCGGCGCAACGCCAGCAGGCGTCTCTGGAAGAGCAAAACAACGATGCGTTAAGCCCGGCGATCCGTCGTCTGCTGGCTGAACACAACCTCGACGCCAGCGCGATTAAAGGCACTGGTGTCGGTGGTCGTCTGACCCGTGAAGATGTGGAAAAACATCTGGCGAAAGCCCCGGCGAAAGAGTCTGCACCGGCAGTTGCTGCTCCGGCGGCGCAACCGGCACTGGCTGCACGTAGCGAAAAACGTGTACCAATGACTCGCCTGCGTAAGCGTGTGGCAGAGCGTCTGCTGGAAGCGAAAAACTCCACCGCCATGCTGACCACGTTCAACGAAGTCAACATGAAGCCGATTATGGATCTGCGTAAGCAGTACGGTGAAGCGTTTGAAAAACGCCACGGCATCCGTCTGGGCTTTATGTCCTTCTACGTGAAAGCGGTGGTTGAAGCCCTGAAACGTTACCCGGAAGTGAATGCGTCTATCGACGGCGATGACGTGGTTTACCACAACTATTTCGACGTCAGCATGGCGGTTTCTACACCGCGCGGTCTGGTGACGCCGGTTCTGCGTGATGTCGATACCCTCGGCATGGCAGATATCGAGAAGAAAATCAAAGAGTTGGCTGTTAAAGGCCGTGACGGTAAGCTGACGGTTGAAGATCTGACCGGTGGTAACTTCACCATCACCAACGGTGGTGTGTTCGGTTCCCTGATGTCTACGCCTATCATCAACCCGCCGCAGAGCGCAATTCTGGGTATGCACGCTATCAAAGATCGTCCGATGGCCGTGAATGGTCAGGTTGAGATCCTGCCGATGATGTACCTGGCGCTGTCCTACGATCACCGTCTGATCGATGGTCGCGAATCCGTAGGCTTCCTGGTAACCATCAAAGAGTTGCTGGAAGATCCGACGCGTCTGCTGCTGGACGTGTAGTAGTTTAAGCCTCACCTGCACTGTAGACCGGATAAGGGATCGCCCTCTTCGGCAATGGAAGCCTGATGCGACGCTAACGCGTCTTATCAGGCCTACGGGTGACCGACAATGCCCGGTAGCGATACGTCATACTCGGTCTACGGTTTAAAAGATAACGATTACTAAAGGATGGACAGAACACATGAACTTACATGAATACCAGGCAAAACAACTTTTTGCCCGCTATGGCTTACCGGCGCCAGTGGGTTATGCCTGTACTACTCCGCGCGAAGCAGAAGAAGCCGCTTCAAAAATCGGTGCTGGTCCGTGGGTAGTGAAATGTCAGGTTCACGCTGGTGGCCGTGGTAAAGCGGGCGGTGTGAAAGTTGTAAACAGCAAAGAAGATATCCGTGCTTTTGCAGAAAACTGGCTGGGTAAACGTCTGGTAACGTATCAAACAGACGCCAATGGCCAACCGGTTAACCAGATTCTGGTTGAAGCAGCGACCGATATCGCTAAAGAGCTGTATCTCGGTGCTGTTGTTGACCGTAGTTCCCGTCGCGTGGTCTTTATGGCCTCCACCGAAGGCGGCGTGGAAATCGAAAAAGTGGCGGAAGAAACCCCGCACCTGATCCACAAAGTTGCGCTTGATCCGCTGACTGGCCCGATGCCGTATCAGGGACGCGAGCTGGCGTTCAAACTGGGTCTGGAAGGTAAACTGGTTCAGCAGTTCACCAAAATCTTCATGGGTCTGGCGACCATTTTCCTTGAGCGCGACCTGGCGCTTATCGAAATCAACCCGCTGGTTATTACCAAACAGGGCGATCTTGTCTGCCTCGACGGCAAACTGGGCGCTGACGGTAACGCACTGTTCCGCCAGCCTGATCTGCGTGAAATGCGCGACCAGTCGCAGGAAGATCCGCGTGAAGCGCAGGCTGCTCAGTGGGAACTGAACTATGTTGCGCTGGACGGTAACATCGGTTGTATGGTTAACGGCGCAGGTCTGGCGATGGGTACGATGGACATCGTTAAACTGCACGGCGGCGAACCGGCTAACTTCCTGGACGTTGGCGGCGGCGCAACCAAAGAACGCGTAACCGAAGCGTTCAAAATCATCCTCTCTGACGACAAAGTGAAAGCCGTTCTGGTTAACATCTTCGGCGGTATCGTTCGTTGCGACCTGATCGCTGACGGTATCATCGGCGCGGTAGCGGAAGTGGGTGTTAACGTACCGGTTGTGGTACGTCTGGAAGGTAACAACGCCGAACTCGGCGCGAAGAAACTGGCTGACAGCGGCCTGAATATTATTGCAGCAAAAGGTCTGACGGATGCAGCTCAGCAGGTTGTTGCCGCAGTGGAGGGGAAATAATGTCCATTTTAATTGATAAAAACACTAAGGTTATCTGCCAGGGCTTTACCGGTAGCCAGGGGACTTTCCACTCTGAACAGGCCATTGCATACGGCACTAAAATGGTTGGCGGCGTAACCCCAGGTAAAGGCGGTACTACCCACCTCGGCCTGCCGGTGTTCAACACCGTGCGTGAAGCTGTTGCTGCTACTGGCGCTACCGCTTCTGTTATCTATGTACCAGCGCCGTTCTGCAAAGACTCCATTCTGGAAGCTATCGATGCAGGCATCAAACTGATTATCACCATCACTGAAGGCATCCCGACGCTGGATATGCTGACTGTGAAAGTGAAACTGGATGAAGCGGGCGTTCGTATGATTGGCCCGAACTGCCCGGGCGTAATCACTCCGGGTGAATGCAAAATCGGTATTCAGCCGGGTCACATTCACAAACCGGGTAAAGTGGGTATCGTTTCCCGTTCCGGTACACTGACCTATGAAGCGGTTAAACAGACCACGGATTACGGTTTCGGTCAGTCTACCTGTGTCGGTATCGGCGGCGATCCGATCCCTGGCTCTAACTTTATCGACATTCTCGAAATGTTCGAAAAAGATCCGCAGACTGAAGCGATCGTGATGATCGGTGAGATCGGCGGTAGCGCCGAAGAAGAAGCGGCTGCGTACATCAAAGAGCACGTCACCAAGCCAGTTGTTGGTTACATTGCCGGTGTGACTGCGCCGAAAGGCAAACGTATGGGTCATGCTGGCGCTATCATTGCCGGTGGTAAAGGGACTGCGGATGAGAAATTCGCCGCTCTGGAAGCCGCAGGCGTGAAAACTGTTCGCAGCCTGGCTGATATCGGTGAGGCACTGAAAACTGTTCTGAAATAAATATCTGTAATAAGAAATAGCCCTCGCCGCTTCCCTCTACAGGAATGGCGAAGGGCTGTCGGTTTCGACATGGTTGGCCATCTTATGATGGCCTTTTTTGTTTTTATTCGGGCGCTAATCTGAAAAGCTTTCCCGCTGCTTTTTTTTCCCATCCCTTGCGCAATAATGCCCGGCGAAATATCTCTTCTCCATTCAGTAAAAGGATTTATACATGAAGACAATTATTCTGCCGGTTGCTCTGGCTCTGATGGGTATAAATGCGGACGCTTATGCCGCCGACGTATACATCGATATTTTAAGTGCAACGGTGAAAGATAAACGCATTGAGGGTGCATCGGTGACGCTGCAACGCAATGGCGCACAATCCGTTTCTGGCACTACAAATGCATCGGGCAGCGTTAGTCTGGGTTCTTCATTTGCTGATGATCAAGATGCGTTATTAATCGTCAAAAAAGACGGTTATTCCAATCTTTTAACGACACCACATTAGACGTCAGTGATTTAGCCACTGTGATAATGCCTGCGACGGGCTCTTCAACTCCGGCTCCACCTGCGATGCAAAACAGTGGAGATACTCAACTGGCAAGAAAATATAATCGTGAAGGCGAAGCTGTTTACAAAACCGGTCAACTTGAGCAAGCCATTCAACTCTTCCAGCAGGCTACGGAATTAGACGGCAACTACGGTCAGGCATTTAGTAACCTGGGTCTGGCTTATCAGAAAAATGGCAACATAGCAGAAGCGATTTGGGCAAATCGTAAAGCGATCTCGTTAGCCGGTGGAGCAAATGCGGCGACAACGCGCGCTAACTCCTATTATAACATTGCTAAAATTTATGAAATCGCAGGTCAGAACGCCGATGCCTTGCAGCATTATCAACTATCGTATGCGGAAAAAAATAAGCCCTCTTATGAAGAAGCTATCGCACGTGTAAAAGCAAAAATGTAAATCAGCTGTATTTTGAGGGCAACTGATGAAGCCCACTGTTTACGAACATTTTATTTTCCGGTTACACAGTTTCCTGATTTGACCTGCGTGAGAGGCGCAGGTTATTAATCATTTCAAACGTGAACTACGGTCGAAAATATTATTTCAGTATGAATTAATATATATTTTTTTGGGGCCTTATAAGTAGCTGGTGCTTCTTTACAATGCGATTGTATAAAAA
>NZ_PTRD01000029.1:0-108646 GCF_002965005.1 Escherichia sp. MOD1-EC7011 | reverse complement strand
TGATATTTTTATGCTTGAGAAAAAACACGAAACTTTTTTATGATATGGACAGTTTGGCCCCAATTGTCTTGTATTTCTTTATTTTTTCATTTTATTATCAACAAGTTATATTAAACCTCTTCTCTTTTTAATTTTTCGTTTATAAGATTATTTCTTTCCCATAATCCGGCAAAACGTGCAGCATTGCTGGCGGTATAACGCACAGTATGGCGAATATTTCGATGCCCCAGATAATCCTGAATTAAACGGGTATCTGCACCACGCTCTGCCAGTTCATAACCGCAAGCATGTCTTAACATATGAGGGTGAGTCTGCGTCACGGTTCCAGCTTCAATACCGGCATCACGAATGATGCGATAGGCCTGCTGACGAGAAAGTCGACTTCCACGACGGGAAATAAATATGGCGTCGGTCTGCTCAGCGCCTTTCCAGTTAGCACGTTCCTGGGTCCAGCGTTCTACAGCTTCACGCTCATCAAAACGTAATGGGTGAACTGTAGAAAATCCGTTCTTCAGCCGTCGAATATTTATTCGACCTTCATTAAGGTCAAGATCTTGATAATGCAAATCAAGCAGCTCACTAATACGCATCCCATGCCGATATGCCAACAGAATAAGACAATAATCTCTGGCGCCCGTTGCCCCATAGCAAACCGCTTGCATCATTGCCTGAACTTCTTTACCGGTAAGATAACGACGTTTACTCACAATAGTAGTACTCCTGACTGAGATATATTTGAATGAATACCTATAGGAAACCTCAAACGGTCAAAATTAGCCCAATAGATAAAAAGATAATCACACATAAAGTTATGTGGTTATCAGTCAATTACATTAAACATCATACAAAAATAAAATATCACTGATGTGACAACATCTATTTTCATTGATTTAATTCAATATAACAATAGATAGCACCTGATTAACTCCCAGTTGCTTAAAAAATAAAGAAAAAAGTGCAGAAAGAGAAGGATCTAAGTGATATGTAAATTTATGAATGCTTTTGTTTGTTTATTTCGAATAAAATAAACCATTGTATTTTGTATGGGTATGGTTAAGCTAATGTTTATTATGATAATTAAGAATTACACCAACAATAACATCAATTAATAAATGGTTAATTATTATTGATATATCGTAAGAATAATGTAGGTTTTAACACCATCCCTGGTATCTCATCCATCTTTATAAAACAGCGTGACGCTGTCGACCTCTGGGTCTGTCCCAGATGCCGTAAAAACGCCCTGCATTGCTGGCGGTATACCAGACGGTGTGACGAATATTACGATGCCCAAGATAATCCTGGATAAGTCGTGTATCTATTCCCATATTCGCCAAAGCAAAACCACACGAATGGCGTAACATGTGCGGATGAATCTCCAGTGATAACCCGGCATTACCACCTGAAGTCGAGATAATATGGTAAAACTGTTGACGAGAAAGCGGATTCCCTTTGCGTGATAAAAATACCCACTCACTCTCAGCATGTGGATAAGAAGTACGCGTACTCAACCAGTTTTTTAAAGCCTGAACTTCTTTGTTCAATAGCGGGTGCGTCGTTGAAAAGCCTTTTTTTAATCGATGGATATATATGCACTTTGCCTTCAGATCAATATCCGAAATTCTCAATCGGCAAATTTCACTCGCCCGAAAGCCATGAATAAAACAAAGCAAAGTCAGACAATAATTACGTGCAGCATGAGGCCCGGTATTTGCTGCTTTAAGGAGTGACTCGATTTCACTGTGGGTCAGGAAGTTCCTTTTTTTGTTATCAGCCTTATTCTTCATCGTTTTCCCTTATTATTACAGACGCGCACTAGCTGTGCTGGGTTAGCAATAATCCAACATTGTAATCCTGATTATGTTTATAAAAGCGAATGTTTGCTTAATGACTAACGCAAGTGGACCAGCTCTTTTGAATGAACTTAAATAGAATGACGATAGCTACTTATAATAACTTTGCCATACAACGCTATGCTCTTGCATGCTATGTTCTTTTATATATTTTCAATCTGAGACGAATCTAATAATAACCCTCATCATCAATGTAACTAATCTTATCTATATATCACGTGATATGTTCTGTAACAAGTAAAATCAACATAAAAAAATTCAGCAAAATTTAATTTTTTGTTCAACGCGATATCTCACATATAACATTATTAGTCAACTCCATTTTCCTCAAAATTGCTATTTCATGAGATTCCTTAATTTTTAAGTGGCTATTATCATGCTAATGCTTAGTTCCCTAGCCATTATTACCATTTGGTTTGTAAATTCATGCAGTGAGATTGTTATATTCCTTTCCAGACCGTGTATTGTCCAAAGATATGGGGGGAAGTCTGCACGCACCTTTTTTCATCTACATTCGTGTTAAATATGGTGTGGTTACTTCAACTTAATCTTTTCTTACTCACTACTATTTACTGGCGATACGGCAAATAACCGATTCCCCCCAATCCTGAAGTGTGCTGAACATCAACGAGCCAGCCCTGGACAGGATCAGAAACTCCTCTACTACATACCAGGTTGCCCTTAGTCTCAGAACGTTAAAACATATTTTATGATGAGAATTATTGTCAATCTGATAGCGGATAAACACTCATTTTCACCATACCTGAGGAGTTAGCGTGTAAACCCGGCACTGCCGAAAATCATTAAAAACACATTATAAACAATTAGTTAATAACAAAACTTCAGTTTCATGAAGGCAGTCGACAATGACCATCTGGCCTTACATAACATCTTTACCTTCGAAAAATATCGACATATTTTGTGACGCGAATTGCAAATCTGGTTTTGTTGTATGGATTGTGTGATTTTTGATCTGGTATAACAGGTATAAAGGTACACGCAAGAGATAAATAAGACGACTCATATCGCAATCTAATACAAACATCCCTGGCGTCCTCTCTTATCGGGTGATGAAAGAGCACTTCAGTCTGAAAGGAGTATGAAAATGAGATCAACAAACAATCCATTTTATGACACTGGCTAAAAATGGATTTAGTAAGTGAAATAGCTTACGAACACTAAAATCAAATAAACATCAGAATAGATTTAATACTCAGGTATTTAATCCAGATCTCGGTTTATCTTAAATTATGTGGAAAGCAATTTCTCACAGGAGGCATTATACAAAAAAAATAAAACATAATTATCCGTGGCCAATGACGCTATAAGCCTGGCAAAAAAGAGCACATAACATAAATGCTATTTGTTTATTCGGACTTCGTATTACTTTCTGTATTCTACAAATGAGTGAAATTTATGAAAAAGGCTAAAATACTTTCTGGCGTATTATTACTCTGCTTTTCGTCACCATTAATTTCTCAGGCTGCAACACTGGATGTGCGTGGTGGATACCGTAGTGGAAGCCATGCCTATGAAACTCGACTCAAAGTCAGTGAGGGGTGGAAAAATGGATGGTGGGCAAGTATGGAAAGTAATACCTGGAATACCATTCATGATAATAAAAAGGAAAATGCCGCATTAAATGATGTTCAGGTTGAAGTTAATTACGCGATTAAACTTGATGATCAATGGACCGTGCGCCCAGGAATGTTAACCCATTTTAGCAGCAATGGCACACGCTATGGACCTTACGTAAAACTGTCATGGGATGCGACAAAAGATCTCAATTTTGGCATTCGCTATCGTTACGACTGGAAAGCTTACCGACAACAAGACTTATCTGGTGATATGTCTCGTGATAACGTTCATCGTTGGGATGGATATGTCACTTACAATATTAATAGTGATTTCACCTTCGCATGGCAAACGACGCTGTACAGCAAACAAAACGATTATCGCTATGCAAACCATAAGAAATGGGCGACGGAAAATGCATTTGTTCTACAATACCATATGACGCCCGATATTACGCCATACATAGAATATGACTACCTTGACCGTCAGGGTGTTTACAACGGTAGAGATAATTTATCGGAAAACAGTTATCGCATTGGTGTGTCATTTAAACTGTAGTAGACAGGAGACAGTCACAATGAATAAAACAATAACGGCACTTGCTATCATGATGGCTTCATGTGCCGCAAACGCGTCGGTATTACCAGAAACTCCTGTGCCATTTAAAAGTGGTACTGGTGTAATTGATAACGACACTGTCTACATTGGTTTAGGTAGCGCAGGTACGGCATGGTACAAGCTGGATACGCAAGCCAAAGATAAAAAATGGATAGCTCTGGCGGAATTCCCCGCTGGCCCGAGAGATCAAGCAACCTCTGCCTTTATTGATGGTAATTTGTATGTTTTTGGCGGTGTTGGTAAAAACAGTGAGGGGTTAACTCAGGTATTCAACGACGTACACAAATATAATCCCAAAACCAATACCTGGGTTAAATTAATGTCGCACGCACCGATGGGCATGGCAGGTCATGTGACCTTTGTACACAACGGCAAAGCCTATATTACTGGCGGCGTTAACCAAAATATCTTTAATGGCTATTTTGAAGATCTCAAGGAGGCAGGAAAAGATTCAGCGGCTATAGATAAAATCAACACCCACTATTTTGACAAAAAAGCAGAAGATTATTTCTTCAATAAGTTCCTGTTGTCTTTTGATCCCTCTACACAGCAATGGAGTTACACTGGCGAATCCCCCTGGTATGGTACGGCTGGTGCAGCGGTAGTAAATAAAGGTGATAAAACCTGGCTTATTAATGGCGAAGCAAAACCAGGACTGCGAACTGATGCTGTATTTGAGCTTAATTTCACCGGCAATGGCATAAAATGGAATAAACTTTCTCCCGTCTCCTCCCCAGATGGCGTAGCTGGCGGTTTTGCAGGTATTAGCAATGACTCTCTTATATTTGCCGGGGGAGCCGGATTCAAAGGTTCACGAGAAAATTACCAGAACGGTAAAAACTATGCGCATGAAGGTCTGAAAAAATCGTATAGCGCCGATATTCATCTTTGGCATAACGGGAAATGGGAGAAATCTGGCGAACTGTCGCAAGGTCGGGCCTACGGAGTATCATTGCCCTGGAATAATAATTTATTGATTATTGGCGGTGAAACTACGGGCGGCAAAGCTGTGGCGGATTCAGTGTTGCTCTCTGTGAAAGATAATAAAGTTACTGTGCAAAACTAACTTTTCAGGGCTCCAGCAAAGGAGCCCTGCGCTCAATGGCTCATCACCCGTTGTCATTTCAATTACGCATATATATGAACACGATAATATCGCCCGATTATTACTATGTTCTTACCGTTGCCGGACAATCTAATGCCATGGCATATGGCGAAGGACTTCCCTTACCAGACAGTGAAGATGCGCCTCACCCCAGAATAAAACAACTGGCAAGATTTACACAGACGCATCCCGGTGGCTCGTCATGTCAATTTAATGACATTATTCCACTGACTCACTGCCCACACGATATTCAGGATATGCGGGATTATCACCATCCTCTGGCAACGAATCATCAAACACAATACGGTACAGTTGGGCAGGCACTGCATATTGCGCGGAAATTATTGCCCTTCATTCCTGATAATGCTGGCGTTCTCATCGTTCCTTGTTGCCGTGGCGGATCGGCTTTTACCGCAGGCTGCGAAGGAACATATTCAGAACAGCACGGAGCCAGCCATGATGCATGTCGTTGGGGAACAGATACTCCGCTGTATCAGGATTTAGTTAACAGAACGCGAGCTGCACTGGCGAAGAATCCGCAGAATAAATTCCTCGGCGTATGCTGGATGCAGGGCGAATTTGACTTAATGACGAGTGACTACGCGTTACACCCTCAATATTTTAATAATATGGTTGAGGCCTTTCGTAAGGATTTAAAGCAGTACAGTTCTCAGCTTCTGAATACTAACACTTCCGCTGCTCCGTGGTTCTGCGGCGATACCACCTGGTACTGGAAAGAAAATTATCCTCATGCGTACGAAACTCTTTATGGCAATTACAAAAAGAATGCCTTAACCAATATTATTTTTGTCGGCTTCCAGCAACAAGACGAACGAGGGCTAACGAACGAGCCTGATGAAGATCCGGACGATTTAATCACGGGATATTACGGTTCAGCGTACCGAACGCCAGAAAACTGGACAACGGCGCTACGAAGCAGTCATTTTAGCTCGGCAGCCCGTCGGGGGATTATTTCCGACAAATTTGCTGACGTTATTTTGCGGTTTTGGCAGGAAGAGTGAGCACTCACAAATTTGATTTATGCGCATCCATCAATGCTCTGGACTCTGTGAGTAATCTTCCACCCCTTCAAACGGTATCTACAACGATTATGTAATCACAACCTATGCAACATAGGGCGATTGCGATTGTAGAAAATAATGATGCAGAAAACTTTGTTTAACGCTATCAGGACGGGTCACAGATACAAAAAAAGACGCTTTTCAGCGTCTTTCTTTTGGAATATTGGTACTGAGGATGGGACTCGAACCCACAAGCCCGTTAGGGCACTACCACCTCAAGGTAGCGTGTCTACCAATTCCACCACCTCAGCACAGATACTATTCTTAGTTCGGGATATCGCTGGTCGGCTTAGCCGGAGCAGCTGGCTGAGTTTGTTCGGTTTTCGCCGGAGCACTCAGATTTTCCCATTCGCTACCTTTATTGGTTTTGTTGCTGTTGATGTTACCCAGCACCAGACTGATGATGAAGAACAACGTTGCCAGCACAGCCGTCATACGGGTCATGAAGTTGCCAGAACCACTTGAACCAAACAGCGTAGCGGAAGCGCCTGCTCCGAAGGAGGCTCCCATATCAGCGCCTTTACCTTGCTGCAGCATGATCAGACCAACAAGGCCAATTGCTACAATAAGGAAAACTACTAAAAGAGCTTCGTACATAATCAACCTGTTCCTTGCGGAGTTGCCGCGACCAATGCTTCAACCAATAAAGCGGGAGAATTTAATCTTTCCCACTGAAGCGGGTGTGAATACTAACCAAAGCGAATGACCTTCGCAAGGGCAATTTTATTGCATTGTATCAACTGCGGAAAAAAACAGCAAAATAGATGTGCATAAGAAAAACAAAGGCGACAATCGCCGCCTTTTTAGCCAGTTAGTTATCGCATTAAACCGCTTTTACCGCATCAGCGATACGGTGAGCAAACTCGGTGACCTGCGCTTCGTCTTCACCTTCGACCATCACGCGAATTAACGGCTCAGTGCCGGATTTACGCAACAGCACACGCCCACGGCTACCCAGCGCCGCTTCAACTTCGGCGGTCACGGCTTTAACTGACTCATGCTCCAGCGGATCGCCGCTGCCTGCGGTATAACGCACGTTAACCAGAATCTGCGGGAACATTTTCATGCCACTGCAAAGGTCGTGCAGGCTCATATGGTTACGCGCCATCGCCGCCAGCACCTGCAAACCAGCAACGATGCCGTCACCGGTAGTGGTTTTATCCAGCAGGATCACATGACCGGAGTTCTCTGCACCGATACGCCAGCCTTTTTCCTGCATTTTTTCCAGTACGTAGCGGTCGCCCACTTTCGCACGTGCAAATGGAATGCCTAACTGTTTCAGCGCCAGTTCCAGCCCCATGTTGCTCATTAATGTACCCACCGCGCCACCACGCAGCTGCCCCTGACGAAGACCTTCACGCGCGATGATATACATGATCTGATCGCCATCGACTTTATTGCCTTCATGGTCAACCATAATCACGCGGTCGCCGTCGCCGTCAAAGGCAATGCCGAGATCTGCTTTTTCAGCCAGTACGCGTGCCTGTAGCGCACGAACATCAGTTGCCCCCACTTCGGCATTGATGTTTACGCCGTTCGGCTCACAACCGATGGCGATAACGTTCGCTCCCAACTCGCGCAGCACGTTTGGCGCGATGTGATAAGTCGCGCCATTTGCGCAATCCACCACAATCTTCAGTTCACTGAGGCTAAGTTCGTTCGGGAACGTGGCTTTGCAAAATTCGATATAGCGACCCGCAGCATCAACGATACGGCTGGCTTTACCCAGTTCTGCCGAATCAACGCAGCTGATCTCTTTTTCCATTTCAGCTTCGATGGCCTCTTCTACCGCATCCGGCAGTTTGGTGCCGTCGATAGAGAAGAATTTAATGCCATTATCGTAGAACGGGTTATGCGATGCGGAAATCACAATCCCGGCCTCTGCGCGGAAGGTACGCGTCAGATAAGCCACTGCCGGTGTTGGCATCGGGCCGGTAAAAAGTGCGGAAAGTCCCGCTGCCGCCAAACCCGCTTCCAGCGCCGACTCCAGCATATAGCCAGAAATACGCGTGTCTTTACCAATAATGATCTTACGGGAACCATGACGCGCCAGCACTTTACCTGCTGCCCAGCCCAGCTTCAGCACAAAATCAGGGGTGATCGGCGCATCCCCAACACGACCACGGATCCCATCGGTCCCGAAATATTTACGATTACTCATAGCGTTTGTTTTCCTTTGCAGACAGAGTGGCTTCCACCACTCGCATCGCTTCTACGGTTTCTTTGACGTCATGAACACGAATGATGTGTGCGCCCTGCATCGCAGCAATAACTGCACAGGCCAGACTACCGCTCAGGCGTTCGGACGGCCCCACGTTCAGCAGTTGTCCAATCATCGATTTTCGTGACATACCCACCAACAGCGGCAGGTTGAAATGGTGAAATTCAGCCAGACGCGCCAATAATGAATAGTTATGGTGGAGATTTTTACCGAAACCGAATCCCGGGTCGAGCAACAATTTCTCTTTTGCGATACCCGCCCGTTCACAGCGTGCTATTTGCTCAAGAAAGTAGCGATTCACTTCAGCATAAACATCGTCATACTTCGGCGCTTCCTGCATGGTCTTTGGATTTCCCTGCATATGCATCAGGCATACGGGTAAACCAGTTTCCGCAGCCGCTTCCAGAGCGCCAGGTTCGGAAAGGGAGCGGATATCGTTAATGATGTGAGCGCCCACTTTCGCCGACTCACGGATAACTTCCGGTTTGGAGGTATCCACAGAGATCCAGACTTCGAATCGTTGCGCAATTGCCTCAACCACCGGAATAACACGTTGCAACTCTTCTTCAACACTCACTTCCGCTGCACCTGGACGCGTAGACTCTCCACCAACGTCGATAATCGTCGCGCCAGCGTTGATCATCAGATTCGCATGTTTCACTGCATCAATCAGAGAGTTATGCGTACCACCATCAGAAAAAGAATCTGGCGTGACGTTGAGTATCCCCATCACGTGAGGATGGCTAAGATCCAGTGAAGTGCCCTGGGCAAAGAGTTTCATGGTGTTATCCCTGGTATGAATTGATAAGAAAAAACCCCGGAGCACGCCCCGGGGTTTTCGGTACAAATACAGTCATCTGATGCGGGAACTTACTTGTCGCCTAACTGCTCTGACATGGTGTTACCCGGATTTGGCGTACGTGGTTCATCAACCGGACGCGGCGCCTTTGGAGTGCCATTATTGTCAGAATTGTTAGATGCTCCCGACTCATCCCAACCTGCAGGCGGGCGTACATCGCGACGAGCCATCAAGTCATCAATCTGCGGTGCGTCGATGGTCTCATATTTCATGAGTGCATCTTTCATCGCATGAAGAATATCCAGGTTGTCGTTCAACAACTGACGCGCACGATTATAGTTACGTTCAATCAGTGACTTCACTTCCTGGTCGATGATACGCGCGGTTTCATCGGACATATGTTTTGCTTTCGCCACGCTACGACCGAGGAAAACTTCACCTTCTTCTTCCGCATACAGCAGCGGACCGAGTTTTTCAGAGAAGCCCCACTGGGTCACCATGTTACGCGCCAGGTTAGTCGCAACTTTAATATCGTTCGACGCACCGGTAGAAACATGTTCTGGTCCGTAGATGATCTCTTCTGCCAGACGACCGCCGTACAGGGTACTAATCTGACTTTCCAGTTTCTGTCGGCTGGCGCTGATTGCGTCGCCTTCAGGCAGGAAGAAGGTCACACCCAACGCGCGACCGCGCGGGATAATCGTTACTTTGTGCACCGGATCGTGTTCCGGCACCAGACGACCAATAATCGCGTGGCCAGCTTCGTGGTAAGCAGTCGATTCTTTCTGCGCTTCCGTCATCACCATGGAGCGACGTTCCGCACCCATCATGATTTTGTCTTTCGCTTTTTCGAATTCAACCATTGATACAACGCGTTTGTTGCCACGTGCCGCAAACAGTGCCGCTTCGTTCACCAGGTTCGCCAGGTCTGCACCGGAGAAGCCTGGTGTGCCACGAGCAATAATTGCCGCATCAACATCTGGCGCCAACGGTACGCGACGCATATGCACTTTCAGGATCTGCTCACGCCCACGGACATCTGGCAGACCAACCACAACCTGACGGTCGAAACGACCAGGACGCAGCAGTGCCGGGTCGAGAACGTCCGGACGGTTAGTCGCCGCGATAACGATGATACCTTCGTTACCTTCGAAGCCATCCATCTCAACCAGCATCTGGTTCAGGGTCTGTTCACGCTCATCATGACCACCACCCAGACCAGCGCCACGCTGGCGACCTACGGCGTCGATTTCATCGATGAAGATGATGCACGGTGCCGCTTTCTTAGCCTGTTCGAACATGTCACGCACACGAGATGCACCCACACCGACGAACATTTCTACGAAGTCAGAACCGGAGATGGTAAAGAACGGAACTTTCGCTTCACCTGCAATGGCTTTCGCCAGCAGCGTTTTACCTGTACCCGGAGGACCGACCATCAGGACGCCTTTCGGGATCTTACCGCCCAGTTTCTGGAAGCGGCTCGGCTCACGCAGATACTCAACCAGTTCGGCAACTTCTTCTTTTGCTTCGTCGCAACCAGCAACATCAGCAAAGGTCGTTTTGATCTGATCTTCCGTCAACATGCGCGCTTTGCTCTTACCGAACGACATCGCGCCTTTACCGCCGCCGCCCTGCATTTGACGCATGAAGAAGATCCAGACACCAATCAGTAACAGCATCGGGAACCATGAGATGAAGATAGAAGCCAGCAGGCTTGGCTCTTCAGGCGGTTCACCGACAACCTTGACGTTCTTGGTCAGCAGGTTATCCAGTAGTTTCGGATCCTGAACCGGAATGTAAGTGGTATAACGGTTACTATCTTTCTTGGTAACGTTGATTTCACGTCCGTTGATACGCGCTTCACGAACCTGGTCGTTATTGACCTCTTGTAGGAAGGTAGAGTAATCCACCTTACGGCCATTAGACTCGCTGGGCCCAAAGCTCTGGAATACTGACATCAGCACAACGGCAATGACCAGCCAGAGTATTAGGTTTTTCGCCATGTCACTCAAGGGATTAACCTCTTATTACAACTGTGTTAAAAACAGCGTCAGGATACTCTATATCCAGCATCTTTCAAACTTTCGTCTGAAATCTCCCGGTTAGGGTTTACGCCCGGTCGCTACAATATACACTTCCCGCGAACGTGCACGAGAAGAGTCCGGCTTACGAACTTTGACCTTCGTAAACAGGGAGCGAATTTCCCTTAGATACTCATCGAAACCTTCGCCCTGGAACACCTTCACTACAAAACTGCCACCCGGCGCTAACACATCACGACACATTTCTAGCGCCAGTTCCACCAGATACATGGCTCGGGGGATATCCACCGCCGGTGTTCCGCTCATGTTTGGTGCCATATCGGACATGACAACCTGGACTTTGCTGTCGCCTACGCGTTCCAGCAGTGCTTTCATCACCAGTTCATCACGAAAATCGCCCTGAAGAAAGTCCACACCAACGATAGGATCCATAGGTAAAAGATCGCAAGCGATGATGCGGCCTTTGCCGCCAATTTGGGTGACCACATATTGTGACCAACCACCCGGGGCAGCACCAAGGTCGACAACCGTCATTCCCGGTTTAAAGAGTTTGTCACTTTGCTGTATTTCATCAAGTTTAAACCAGGCACGGGAACGTAACCCCTTTTTCTGTGCCTGTTGAACATATTTATCGCTAAAGTGTTCCTGAAGCCAGCGGCTGGAGCTGGCAGAACGCTTCTTACCTGTCATTTAACTTTCCCATTGGGATAACTCATCGTAACCAATTGCGTAAATTTTTACGCGCCTGTTTGGTGATATATGGGAGATGGCGGTAGAATGACCCGTTTTCAATCCCAACGTAAGCAAAAAAATACGATGAATCTGAGTACTAAACAAAAACAACACCTGAAAGGTCTGGCACATCCGCTCAAGCCAGTTGTTCTGCTTGGCAGTAATGGTTTGACCGAAGGGGTGCTGGCCGAGATTGAACAAGCGTTAGAGCACCATGAACTCATCAAGGTGAAAATCGCCACAGAAGATCGCGAAACTAAAACCTTGATCGTGGAAGCTATCGTGCGCGAAACCGGCGCCTGTAATGTACAGGTCATCGGTAAAACGCTGGTGCTTTATCGCCCAACTAAAGAACGTAAAATCTCGCTGCCACGCTAAGATTATCCTAAAGTTACACACATTTTCTGTGTAAAACGAGGGATTTTCCGCAGGCAGGAGAGCAAAATGCCACGCTCTGTTCGTTGATAAAAGGCCGCATAGCGGCCTTTTTCCTTTCTTTACAATACATCAACATTTTGAGTATTGGGTAATTCTTACAGGTATTCTACCTTAATTACTTCAAATTCTACTTCGCCGCCTGGCGTTTTGATGACCACAACATCATCTTCTTCTTTGCCGATCAGGCCACGAGCGATAGGTGAGTTTACAGAAATCAGGTTTTGTTTAAAGTCAGCTTCGTCATCGCCTACGATGCGATAAGTCTGTTCTTCATCAGAATCCAGATTCAACACCGTTACGGTAGCACCAAAAATAACGCGGCCATTGTTTGGCATTTTGGTGACATCAATCACCTGCGCGTTCGACAGCTTGGCTTCGATGTCTTTGATACGGCCTTCGCAGAAGCCCTGCTGTTCACGCGCAGCGTGATATTCAGCATTCTCTTTCAGGTCGCCATGTTCACGCGCTTCCGCGATAGCAGCAATGATTTCAGGACGGCGCACAGATTTCAGAAAATCCAGCTCTTCGCGTAATTTTTCAGCGCCGCGTAAGGTCATCGGAATAGCTTGCATTTGTTATACCTCTTGAATATTCCTGATGGGGCGAGTCTCCACCCACCCCGGCTGTTCGGTCAGCCCGGCATAACTCCTCACCAGGCCAGAAGCAAAAAAATACCGACCAGGAAACAGGTTCCAGGTCAGCTACAATTCACATTTTGATGATCATTTTACCCTGAAGTTCCCGAAGGGTCATCGTTTACTTTATAGGGCGTTGCGCCGTAGTATGACGGCTCGATTCCAGGTTGTTAGCGCGAGATTATGCGATTTTCCAGATTTATCATCGGATTGACCAGCTGTATAACGTTCAGTGTTCAGGCTGCGAATGTTGATGAGTACATTACTCAACTTCCCGCTGGTGCCAACCTTGCCCTGATGGTGCAAAGAGTCGGCGCGTCTGCCCCCACGATTGATTACCACAGTCAGCAGATGGCGCTGCCCGCCAGTACGCAAAAAGTAATCACTGCGCTGGCTGCGTTGATTCAACTCGGCCCCGATTTTCGTTTTACCACTACGCTTGAAACCAAAGGTAATGTGGAAAACGGAGTGCTTAAAGGCGATTTAGTGGCGCGATTTGGTGCCGATCCGACGTTAAAACGTCAGGATATTCGCAATATGGTCGCGACTCTGAAAAAATCTGGTGTCACACAAATCGATGGCAATGTACTCATAGATACCTCCATTTTTGCCAGTCATGATAAAGCTCCCGGCTGGCCATGGAATGACATGACACAATGCTTTAGCGCCCCTCCCGCCGCTGCCATTGTTGACCGCAATTGCTTCTCCGTCTCGCTCTACAGCGCCCAAAAACCCGGTGATATGGCTTTTATACGCGTGGCATCTTATTACCCCGTTACGATGTTCAGCCAGGTACGCACCCTACCCCGTGGTTCTGCCGAAGCGCAATACTGCGAGCTAGATGTCGTGCCAGGCGACCTGAACCGCTTTACGCTGACCGGATGCCTGCCACAACGTTCCGAACCTCTACCGTTAGCCTTTGCGGTGCAAGATGGTGCCAGCTATGCCGGGGCGATTCTGAAAGATGAGCTAAAACAAGTGGGTATCACCTGGAGCGGAACACTGCTGCGACAAACGCAGGTTAACGAACCGGGAACGGTGGTGGCCAGTAAACAATCGGCTCCTTTGCATGATCTGCTTAAGATTATGCTGAAAAAATCAGACAACATGATCGCCGATACGGTTTTCCGCATGATAGGCCATGCGCGCTTCAATGTGCCTGGAACATGGCGGGCCGGGTCGGACGCCGTGCGCCAAATTCTGCGTCAGCAAGCCGGTGTCGATATTGGCAACACGATTATTGCCGATGGTTCGGGACTTTCACGCCATAACCTGATTGCGCCTGCCACCATGATGCAGGTGCTGCAATATATCGCCCAACATGACAATGAGCTTAACTTTATATCTATGCTGCCGCTGGCGGGTTATGACGGCTCGTTACAGTACCGTGCGGGTCTGCATCAGGCGGGCGTGGATGGCAAGGTCTCAGCGAAAACCGGTTCGTTGCAGGGGGTATATAACCTGGCGGGATTCATTACCACAGCGAGCGGGCAACGAATGGCATTCGTACAATATCTTTCTGGCTATGCCGTAGAGCCGGCGGATCAGCGTAATCGCCGTATTCCGTTAGTGCGCTTTGAAAGCCGCTTGTATAAAGATATTTATCAGAACAATTAGTCAAAAAGAAACCCCGGCGCATGGTCGGGGTTTCAGATTATTGACAAAGTGCGCTTTGTTTATGCCTGCTAAGCGTAGCGCATCAGGCTATTTGGCGTTTGTCATCAGTAATTAACGCTTGTAAATGAACTCAACGCCTTCTTCGTCGTCTTCGTCCCAGTCGTCATCCCAGTCTTCATCATCCTCTTCAGCAATTTCTTCAAGCTGCTGACGGTGATAATCATCCCACATGAATTCGACTTTCTCTGGCTGTTTCGCTTCTTCGGCCTGCACGACCGGGTTTTCAATGATAAAGGTCATCACATCCCAGCAGAGATCTTTCACGCCCAGTCCGCTTGCCGCAGAGATCAGATAATATTTATCTTCCCAGCCCAGCGCCTCAGCGATCGCTTTCGCTTTCTCTTCGGCTTCCGCTTTATCCAGCAGATCGATCTTGTTGAAGACTAACCAACGCGGTTTCGCCGCCAGATCCTGACTGTATTTTTCCAGCTCGCTGATAATAATACGCGCGTTTTCAACCGGATCGGTGCCGTCAATCGGATCGATATCGATAAGGTGCAACAGGACGCGGCAACGTTCCAGGTGCTTCAGGAAGCGAATCCCCAGACCTGCGCCTTCCGCAGCGCCTTCAATCAGCCCTGGAATATCGGCAACAACGAAGCTCTTTTCGTTGTCCATTCGTACCACACCCAGACTTGGCACCAGAGTGGTAAACGGATAGTCCGCTACTTTCGGTTTAGCCGCCGAAACAGCGCGAATGAATGTCGATTTACCAGCATTTGGCATCCCCAGCATCCCGACGTCCGCCAGCAGCATCAGCTCCAGCAGCAGCTCGCGCTTATCGCCCGGCGTGCCGTTGGTTTTCTGCCGTGGTGTACGGTTAACGGACGATTTGAAACGAGTATTGCCCAGACCGTGCCAGCCGCCCTTAGCAACCAGCAGACGCTGACCGTGTTTGGTCATATCGCCCATGGTTTCACCGGTGCCCTGATCGATAACACGCGTACCTACTGGTACTTTAATCGTCACGTCTTTACCACGCTTACCGGTGCAGTCGCGGCTTGCGCCATTCTGACCACGCTCGGCGCGGAAAGATTTTTCAAAACGATAATCGATAAGCGTATTCAGGTTCTCGTCGGCTTCCATCCATACGTCACCGCCGTCACCACCGTCGCCGCCATCCGGGCCGCCTTTCGGAATATATTTTTCGCGGCGGAAGCTCACGCAACCATTACCGCCATCACCTGCAACGACCAGAATCGATGCTTCATCAACAAACTTCATTTTATTCTCCGTAAATCATTCGCCTGCGCGGGGTTGCGATACCACCGTTGTATGCTTACGTAATCCGCCCCAAATACGATGACCAATGGCGGAATACATCGCGCCCGCAACCACGACAAACGCACCGAGATAACCTAAAAGGTTTAACATCGGTCTGGCGAAGAAATCGGGCCAGGCCAGTGATAAAAGATCTGAAAAAAACAGCGTAAACAGTGGGGTGAGCGTGATTATCGCGCTCACCTGCGCTGCCTGCCAGCGAGCCATCGCTTCCGCCAGGGCGCCATATCCTACCAATGTATTCAGTCCGCAAAAAATTAAACATGCGAGCTGCCAGTGGCTAAGCTGCGCTATCACCCCAGGCTTTGCCAGAGGGAAGAGCGCAATTGTACATAAAGTGTACAGTAAAAACAGGATCTGCGGTGAGGCCAGCCGACGCAATAAAACCTTTTGCGCCACGCCATAACTCACCCAAACCGTCGCCGCACCGACCCCAAAGATAACTCCCCAGGTGTAATCGGTGAGCTTTGTAAATATCTCGACCAGACTGGTGTTAAAGAACATCACCAGGCCGCTCAGGAGCATCAATGCTCCCACAACCTGGGTGCTGCGCATTTTCTCTTTCAGGATAAATACGCTGGCAACCATCATGCCAACCGGCGAGAGTTGCCCAATCACCTGCGAGGCGGTCGGACTCAGGTATTGCAAGGATGAGCTGAACAGGATGAAGTTCCCAAACAGCCCGGCAGTCGCCACTGCCAACAAAATCAACCAGCGTGGCTTACGAAACACGCGTAATGGCGGCAGCTTCTTCTTCACCGCAAGAATGGCACCAAGGCCAATACTCGCCATCAAGAAACGGTAAAACACAATTGTCGGAGGTTCCATCACCTCCAGCACCTGCTTCATTGCGATTGGCAACGCCCCCCAGCAAATTGCTGTGGTGAGCGCCAAAAGAATGCCAATGCCTGCCTGCTGCTTCATACCGTATTCCCTGCAAAACGCATTTGCGGATTAACGCCGCACGATGCGCATTTTTACCGGCTATCGAATGTAAAAAGCCCCGCAACGTGTTGCGGGGCTTTCATCCGTTACCGGGACGCGAAAAACTTATTCAGCTTCGATGCTGATAAATTTACGGTTTTTCGGGCCTTTAACTTCGAATTTCACTTTACCGTCTGCTTTAGCAAACAGAGTGTGGTCACGACCGCAACCTACGTTAGTGCCAGCGTGGAATTTGGTGCCACGTTGACGAACGATGATGCTACCCGCCAGAACGGATTCGCCACCGAAACGCTTAACGCCCAGGCGTTTAGCTTCTGAATCGCGACCGTTACGTGTGGAGCCGCCAGCCTTTTTATGTGCCATTTGAAATCTCTCCTCAGGTCTTAGGCGCTGATGCCAGTAATTTTCACATCAGTGAACCACTGACGATGGCCCTGCTGCTTACGATAGTGTTTACGACGACGAAACTTAACGATTTTAACTTTCTCGCCACGACCGTGAGCAACAACTTCAGCTTTGATTACGCCGCCATCAACGAAAGGAACGCCGATTTTGACTTCTTCACCGTTTGCGATCATCAGCACTTCAGCGAACTCAACAGTTTCGCCAGTTGCGATGTCCAGCTTTTCCAGGCGAACGGTCTGACCTTCGCTTACTCGGTGTTGTTTACCACCACTTTGGAAAACCGCGTACATATAAAACTCCGCTTCCGCGCACACCTTTTCAATGATTCAGAGTGCGCTATAAATATTCACAATAGGGCGCGAATATTACGCAAAACGCACGCCTTTGACAAGTGCTACAGTCAATACACGAAGAAAAAAAACACAACTTGTACGGTAACGTTTATCTGTGCCATTTTTTCAGTACAATCACCCTATATTCCTAACCATAAACCCTAAGTTGCCTTTGTTCACAGTAAGGTAATCGGGGCGAAAAGCCCGGCTTTTGCGATGAATTTAGAAAAAATCAATGAGTTAACCGCGCAAGATATGGCGGGTGTTAATGCGGCAATCCTTGAGCAGCTTAATTCCGACGTCCAACTGATCAATCAGTTAGGCTATTACATCGTCAGCGGCGGCGGTAAACGTATTCGTCCGATGATTGCTGTACTGGCTGCACGAGCTGTTGGCTATGAGGGAAATGCGCATGTCACCATTGCCGCTCTGATCGAGTTTATCCACACAGCGACTCTGCTACACGACGACGTTGTGGATGAATCAGATATGCGCCGTGGTAAAGCTACCGCCAACGCCGCGTTTGGCAATGCCGCCAGCGTGCTGGTAGGCGATTTTATTTACACCCGCGCGTTCCAGATGATGACCAGCCTCGGCTCGCTCAAAGTGCTGGAAGTGATGTCTGAAGCCGTAAACGTCATTGCAGAAGGTGAAGTTCTGCAACTGATGAACGTTAACGACCCGGATATCACCGAAGAAAACTACATGCGCGTTATCTACAGCAAAACTGCACGTCTGTTTGAGGCTGCTGCGCAGTGTTCCGGGATTCTGGCAGGATGTACACCGGAAGAGGAAAAAGGCCTGCAGGATTATGGACGTTACCTCGGCACCGCTTTTCAGCTCATCGACGATTTGCTCGATTACAGCGCCGATGGTGAACAGTTAGGTAAAAACGTCGGGGACGATCTGAACGAAGGTAAACCGACGCTGCCGCTGCTACATGCGATGCATAATGGTACACCGGAGCAGGCGCAAATGATCCGTACTGCTATTGAGCAAGGCAACGGGCGTCATCTTCTGGAACCGGTTCTGGAAGCAATGAACGCGTGTGGATCTCTTGAATGGACGCGTCAGCGTGCCGAGGAAGAGGCAGACAAAGCCATCGAAGCGTTACAGATACTCCCGGATACCCCGTGGCGAGAGGCGTTAATCGGCCTTGCACATATCGCGGTTCAACGCGATCGTTAATTCCTTCCCTTTATCCCGCGCATTGCGCGGGATAACTCCAGTAAGTTCCATAAAAACACTTATTCAGTGCAATACCATCTGAATAATCAGCTGTTTGTCTTTATATATTCTGAATCTTCACACTATTTACATGAACTTTTTAGAGCAATGCGCCATCAGGAGTATAGTGATGCTCGATAGAACACATGTTCTGAATGAAAGCGACTAACTTAAGGAGTGAGGCAAGATGGAGAGTAATTTCATTGACTGGCATCCCGCTGACATCATTGCGGGTTTGCGCAAGAAGGGAACGTCAATGGCGGCGGAATCTCGCAGAAATGGTTTGAGTTCCTCGACGCTGGCAAATGCATTATCGCGTCCGTGGCCAAAGGGAGAGATGATTATTGCGAAAGCCCTGGGTACTGACCCCTGGGTTATATGGCCATCACGCTACCATGATCCGCAGACCCATGAGTTTATCGACAGAACGCAGTTAATGCGCAGCTACACTAAACCGAAAAAATGAGTGGTCTGGCGGTAGCCCCGCGAACGGGGCTGCCAGCTTTCAGACGATTACTCGCCTTTCACACGCTCGATATTCGCACCTAATGCACGCAATTTGTCTTCAATGCGTTCGTAGCCGCGATCGATGTGATAAATACGATCAACAACCGTAGTCCCTTCCGCAATACAGCCAGCCAGCACCAGACTTGCTGATGCACGCAGATCGGTCGCCATGACCTGTGCGCCGGAAAGTTTTTCGACACCGTGACAAATAACGGTATTGCTTTCAATCTCGGCTTGCGCGCCCATACGGCTCAGCTCTGGCACGTGCATAAAGCGGTTCTCAAAGACCGTTTCGGTGATGAATCCGGTGCCTTCTGCCACCAGGTTCAGCAGCGTGAACTGAGCCTGCATATCGGTCGGGAACGCCGGATGCGGCGCAGTGCGGACATTAACGGCCTTCGGACGTTTGCCATGCATATCCAGGCTAATCCAGTCCTCACCTACTTCAATGTCCGCTCCAGCGTCACGCAGTTTCGCCAGCACGGCGTCCAGAGTATCTGGCTGGGCGTTACGGCAGATAATTTTGCCGCGAGAGATTGCCGCTGCCACCAGGAACGTGCCGGTTTCGATGCGATCCGGCAGCACGCGATAGACACCGCCGCCTAAACGTTCCACACCTTCGATGACGATACGATCGGTGCCCTGACCGCTAATTTTCGCGCCCAGCGTAATCAGGAAGTTCGCGGTATCGACAATTTCCGGTTCACGCGCGGCGTTTTCAATAATCGTGGTGCCTTCTGCCAGGGTTGCAGCACACATGATGGTCACGGTTGCGCCGACGCTGACTTTATCCATCACGATATGCGCGCCTTTCAGACGCCCATCAACGGAAGCTTTTACGTAACCTTCTTCCAGTTTGATCGTCGCGCCTAATTGCTCAAGCCCGGAAATATGCAAATCAACCGGACGCGCACCAATCGTACAACCACCAGGTAGAGAAACCTGTCCCTGACCGAAACGTGCCACCAGCGGCCCCAGCGCCCAGATAGAGGCTCGCATGGTTTTGACTAAATCATAAGGTGCGCAGAATACATTAACGTCGCGGGCGTCAATATGCACAGAACCATTACGTTCTACTTTCGCACCCAGCTGGCTTAGCAGCTTCATTGACGTATCAACGTCTTTCAGTTTCGGTACGTTCTGGATCTCTACCGGTTCTTCCGCCAGTAGTGCGGCAAAAAGGATAGGCAGAGCAGCATTTTTAGCGCCGGAAATTGTGACTTCGCCCTGGAGCTTCGTTGGCCCCTGAACACGAAATTTATCCATTTAGTTTGTTCTCAGTTAACAATTCATATCCGCTACCGGCAAATCGCCCATAGCTCAAAAGCCGTTCAGTTTGCGATCTCGCGCCCACTCCGTAGGGGTATACGCTTTGATCGACACAGCATGAATGCGGTTATCCGCAATATATTCCATCAGCGGACCATAAACCGTCTGCTGTTTTTTAACCCGGCTCATGCCGTCAAACATCTCACCCACGGCAATAACCTGAAAGTGGCTGCCATCGCCGGAAACGTGGACTTCCTGGAGGGAGAGAGCGTTCATCAGCACGCTCTGAATTTCATTATTTTCCATGGGATCTTCATTCATCAGTTAATAAACCAGCAAAACATCTTAGAGCAAAGTTGCGCTGGCATAAATAAGCAAAAAGCCTTGCTGATAAATCAAACAAGGCTCGACTTGCAGGCGGATTTGCCGGACAGGCGGTTAACGCCTTATCCAGCCTGAAAAAATTTAACGAGGCAGGACATCAGACGGCAAATTATACAACTTTGCCAGGGTATACACCTTATCGTTTACCCCCTGAAGCGTCACGCTGTTGCCCTGCTTTTTCGCCAGATCGATAAGGTGGAGCAGCAGCGCCAGTCCACCGGTATCTACGCGGGACACGCGGCTAAGATCGATACTGGTAATTCCCTTCACCGCTTCTTCACGCACTTCCCAAAGCGGTAGCAGTACGTCTTGATCCAACTCTCCGGTTAATACCAGAGTGTTGCCCGTCTGCACCCAGCTCAGTGACTCGCTCATTATTTTTTCTCTTCCAGAGTGATTTTCTGTTGAGAAATTGATTTCAGTTGCGCGGTCAGGCCGTCAATACCTTTGGTACGCAGCAGCGTTCCCCACTCGTTTTGTTTAGTGGTGATCATGCTGACGCCTTCGGCAATCATGTCGTAAGCCTGCCAGTTGCCAGTCTGGGAGTTTTTACGCCACTGGAAGTCCAGACGCACCGGCGGGCGACCATTCGGATCAATAATAGTAACGCGAATAGGCACAATAGTTTTGTCACCCAGCGGCTGTTCTGGCGCAATCTGGTAAGTCTGCCCGTGATACATCGCCAGCGCCTGACCATAAGCCTGCTTCAGGTACTCACGGAAAGCGGCAAAGTATGCATCACGTTGGGCTGGGGTCGCGCTCTTGTAATACTGACCCAGTACCAGTGCACCAGCGTATTTCACCTGCACATACGGCAGTAGTTCCTGATCGACGATAGTACGCAGGTAATCCGGGTTGGCCCGGATTTGCGGTTGCTCATTCTTCAGGCGATCGAACGTTTTCTGCGCCGCCTCGTCCATCAGCTTATACGGATTGGTTTGGTCTGCCGCAGTTGCCGCACTCAGCGGTGCAATCACCAGCAAAGCGACCATCATTAAACGTTTAAACATGCGTCGGTTCTCCTGAAATTATTTCGTTGTACCCACAGGTTCAGTGGTTTCATTATTACCTGGCGCAGCAGCTGGCGCATCGCCACTATTCTTATTGTCATCGCCTTTACTGCCGTAAAGGAACTGACCAATGAGATCTTCCAGCACCATCGCAGACTTGGTGTCCTGAATCGAATCGCCATCCTTCAGGATAGCAGTACCCAGTTCGGGGTCTTCAAAACCGACGTTTAACGCCAGATATTGCTCTCCAAGCAGGCCGGAAGTACGAATGCTCAGCGAACTGGTGTCAGGAATGTGGTTATAACGTTGTTCAATTTCCAGCGTCACGCGCGGCAAATAGGTTTTCGGATCCAGCGTAATATCTGCCACCCGACCGACGACAACGCCGCCAATGCTGACCGGAGAGCGCGCTTTCAGGCCGCCAATGTTATCGAACGTCGCATAAAGCGTGTAGGTCGGTTCAGTACGTATGGACGTCACGTTTGCCGCCTTCAGGCAGACAAACAGCGCCGCCAGCAGTGCTGCTAATAAAAAGATACCCACCCAAATTTCATTTTTTTTCGTTTGCATGAACTCAATTCCCAAACATCAATGCGGTCAGCACAAAATCCAGCCCCAGAACAGCCAGAGACGAGTGGACAACGGTGCGAGTGGTTGCCCGGCTAATCCCGGCAGAAGTCGGGATGGCGTCGTAGCCGTTAAACAACGAAATCCACGTCACCGTAATAGCGAACACCACGCTCTTAATCAGACAGTTGACCAGATCCATACGCCAGTCGACAGCATTTTGCATTGCCGACCAGAAGAATCCGCTATCAATACCTTTCCAGCTAACGCCGACCAGCGATCCACCCCAGATCCCCACGGCGACGAAAATAATCGTCAGCAACGGCAATGAAATAACCCCAGCCCAGAAACGCGGAGAAATAACCCGACGCAGCGGATCGACCGCCATCATCTCCATGCTGGAGAGCTGCTCTGTGGCGCGCATCAAGCCGATTTCTGCGGTTAACGCCGAGCCGGCTCGACCGGCAAACAGCAACGCAGCAACCACCGGCCCCAGTTCACGCAGTAGCGATAACGCCACCAGCATACCCAGACTGGTTTCCGCACTATAAGTGGTCAGCACCAGATAACCTTGCAGACCCAGCACCATTCCGATGAATACGCCAGAAACCACAATAATCAGCATTGACAGGACGCCGACATTATAGAGCTGACGCACCAGCAGCGGCGCATGTTTACGAAATTCCGGTTTGCCGACCAGCGCATTGAATAACATTAACCCGGCCCGTCCGAACGTTCTCAGGGTTTTAATCCCTTTATGTCCAAGCGAGGCCAGCGCATTTAACAGCATGAGTGGCTTAACTCCCTGGTAAAAGATCAGCGTGATAATCGCCGGCAGGATAGCGGAACGGAACAGGTCCGTCAGCTATCCCGTCCAGAAACTGACGTACGCGCGGATCAGGATTCGCCTGCAACGCCTGGGCGCTACCGTGAGCGACAATTTTTTTATCCGCCAGAATCCAGGCGTGATCCGCAATACTTAAGACTTCCGGCACATCGTGAGAAACTACCACGCAGGTCACGCCCAACGCGCTGTTCAGCTCAGAAATCAGCTTCACCAGTACGCCCATAGTGATCGGATCCTGCCCAACAAACGGTTCATCAAACATGATGAGATCCGGCTCCAGGGCAATCGCACGCGCCAGTGCAGCGCGACGAGCCATCCCGCCGGAAAGCTCAGAAGGCATCAGTTTAGCCGCTCCACGCAGCCCCACGGCTTCCAGCTTCATCATCACCGTGCTATGCAACAATGGCGCGGGGAGCTGGGTATGTTCGCGCAGTGGATAGGCAACGTTGTCAAATACGTTCATATCTGTGAACAACGCCCCGGACTGAAACAACATGCTCATCCGTTTGCGCACAGTGTACAGGCGCGAACGAGACATCGCCGGAATATTCTCGCCATCAAAAAGGATCTCACCGTGATCTGGTGCGATTTGCCCGCCAATCAGACGGAGTAGCGTCGTTTTACCGATGCCCGATGGCCCCATGATTGCCGTGATCTTCCCTCGCGGCACGGTCAGGGAAATATTATCGAAGATGCAGCGATTGCCACGCGTAAAACTGACATCGCGCATATCGACTAAATTCGCCACAGACTGCTCCATAATTCACCCTTCGTCTTGCGTTGATTTTCTAAGCATGGTGCTCAATTTAACCTTGAACCCAATATATTTACAGAATATTACCCGCCGTGGTTAGCTAAAGCTGGCATTTGTTTTACTTTTTAGCCGCATAAAGTCAAAATTAAGAATCCGTTACGGCTTTCTGAGAATCTTCAGCGACCGGCGAGTATACCTGAAGAAAGGACGTTAGATGCTTTTAGCTACGGCACTGTTAATTGTTGGTTTACTTTTGGTCGTATACAGTGCCGATCGTCTGGTATTTGCCGCTTCCATTCTTTGCCGCACTTTTGGCATCCCACCGCTGATCATTGGCATGACTGTGGTCAGTATTGGCACGTCGCTTCCTGAGATTATTGTTTCGCTTGCCGCGTCACTGCACGAACAACGCGATTTAGCCGTCGGTACGGCGCTTGGCTCAAACATTATCAATATCTTGCTGATCCTCGGTCTGACCGCACTGGTGCGCCCTTTTACCGTCCATTCCGATGTTCTGCGCCGCGAGTTACCATTAATGTTATTCGTCAGCGTGGTGGCCGGTTCCGTACTCTATGACGGACAACTTAGCCGCAGCGATGGTATCTTTCTCCTTTTTCTGGCTGTGCTATGGCTGCTGTTCATTGTTAAACTTGCACATCAGGCCGAACGTCAGGGAACCGATAGCCTGACCAGAGAGCAGCTTGCAGAGCTACCGCGTGAAGGCGGTTTACCCGTCGCATTTTTATGGCTTGGCATTGCGCTGATCATCATGCCAGTGGCAACGCGGATGGTGATTGATAACGCCACCGTTCTGGCGAATTACTTTGCCATCAGCGAATTGACTATTGGTCTGACGGCAATCGCTATCGGCACGAGTCTGCCGGAACTGGCAACCGCGATAGCCGGTGTTCGCAAAGGTGAAAACGACATCGCCGTCGGTAATATCATTGGCGCGAATATTTTTAATATCGTCATCGTGCTGGGTCTGCCGGCGCTGATTACGCCAGGGGAGATTAACTCACTGGCGTACAGCCGTGACTACAGCGTGATGTTGTTGGTAAGCATTATTTTTGCGTTGCTGTGCTGGCGACGCTCCCCGCAACCGGGCCGTGGCGTAGGGGTATTATTAACAGGCGGATTTATCGTATGGCTGGCGATGTTGTACTGGTTATCGCCAATACTCGTTGAATAACTGGAAACGCATTATGTCGCACGTAGAGTTGCAACCGGGTTTTGACTTTCAGCAAGCAGGTAAAGAAGTCCTGGCGATTGAACGTGAATGCCTGGCGGAGCTTGATCAATACATCAATCAGAATTTCGCGCTCGCTTGCGAAAAGATGTTTTGGTGTAAAGGTAAAGTCGTGGTTATGGGGATGGGCAAATCGGGACACATTGGACGCAAAATGGCCGCGACCTTTGCCAGCACCGGTACTCCGTCATTTTTCGTCCATCCTGGCGAAGCCGCGCATGGCGATTTAGGCATGGTCACCCCGCAGGATGTGGTAATAGCTATCTCTAACTCTGGTGAATCCAGCGAAATCAATGCCTTGATTCCGGTACTTAAGCGTCTTCACGTGCCGTTAATCTGCATTACCGGTCGCCCGGAGAGCAGCATGGCTCGTGCCGCAGATGTGCATCTGTGTGTTAAAGTAGCAAAAGAAGCCTGCCCGTTGGGGCTGGCACCGACCAGCAGCACCACCGCCACGCTGGTTATGGGCGATGCGCTCGCCGTCGCTCTGTTAAAAGCGCGCGGCTTTACCGCCGAAGATTTTGCGCTCTCACATCCCGGCGGCGCACTGGGTCGTAAACTTCTGCTGCGCGTAAACGATATTATGCATACGGGTGATGAGATCCCGCATGTTAAAAAAACCGCCAGCCTGCGCGATGCATTACTGGAAGTTACCCGCAAAAATCTTGGTATGACCGTCATTTGCGATGACAATATGATGATTGAAGGCATCTTTACCGACGGTGATTTACGCCGTGTCTTCGATATGGGCGTGGATGTCCGTCAATTAAGTATTGCCGATGTGATGACGCCGGGGGGAATTCGCGTACGCCCTGGCATTCTGGCCGTTGAGGCACTGAACTTAATGCAGTCCCGCCATATCACCTCCGTAATGGTTGCCGATGGCGACCATTTACTCGGTGTGTTACATATGCATGATTTACTGCGTGCTGGCGTAGTGTAAAGATTCAAGGATAAACAACAATGAATAAAGCAGGTGCGTCACTTGAGACCTGTTACGGCCCTGTCAGTGCCGACGTTATGGCAAAAGCAGAAAATATTCGTCTGCTGATCCTTGACGTCGATGGCGTGCTGTCAGATGGCCTGATTTATATGGGCAACAACGGCGAAGAACTTAAAGCGTTCAATGTTCGTGATGGTTATGGCATTCGTTGTGCGCTCACCTCTGATATTGAAGTCGCCATCATTACCGGGCGAAAGGCTAAACTGGTAGAAGATCGCTGTGCCACATTGGGGATTAGTCACTTGTATCAGGGGCAGTCGAATAAACTTATCGCCTTTAGCGATCTGCTGGAAAAACTGGCGATCGCCCCGGAAAACGTGGCTTACGTTGGGGATGATCTCATCGACTGGCCGGTAATGGAAAAAGTGGGCCTAAGCGTAGCCGTGGCCGATGCGCATCCGCTGTTGCTCCCGCGCGCCGATTACGTGACTCGCATTGCTGGCGGTCGCGGCGCAGTGCGTGAAGTTTGCGACTTATTACTCCTGGCGCAGGGCAAACTGGATGAAGCCAAAGGGCAATCGATATGAGTAAAGCCAGACGTTGGGTTATCATTGTGCTATCACTGGCGGTTCTGGTGATGATCGGTATTAACATGACCGAGAAAGACGATACCGCCCAGGTGGTCGTCAACAACAATGATCCCACCTATAAAAGCGAGCATACGGATACGCTCGTCTATAACCCAGAAGGAGCCCTAAGCTATCGATTGATTGCTCAACACGTTGAATATTATTCCGATCAGGCCGTTTCGTGGTTTACGCAACCCGTACTTACCACGTTTGATAAGGATAAAATCCCGACATGGTCGGTTAAAGCAGATAAAGCCAAGCTAACCAATGACCGGATGCTCTATTTATATGGACACGTTGAAGTCAACGCACTCGTGCCAGACTCTCAACTTCGCAGAATCACGACGGATAACGCGCAGATCAATCTGGTGACGCAGGATGTTACCTCTGAAGACCTCGTCACGTTATACGGAACAACATTTAACTCCAGCGGTCTGAAAATGCGCGGCAACTTACGCAGCAAGAATGCCGAGCTGATTGAAAAGGTTAGAACATCCTATGAAATTCAAAACAAACAAACTCAGCCTTAATCTTGTGCTTGCCAGCTCACTTCTGGCCGCCAGCATTCCGGCATTTGCCGTTACCGGAGATACTGACCAACCGATCCACATTGAGTCGGACCAGCAATCTCTTGATATGCAAGGCAACGTGGTTACCTTTACCGGTAATGTCGTCGTGACTCAAGGCACCATTAAAATTAATGCAGATAAAGTGGTCGTCACCCGTCCGGGTGGCGAGCAGGGCAAAGAAGTGATCGATGGCTACGGTAAGCCAGCGACGTTCTATCAGATGCAGGACAACGGTAAACCTGTCGAAGGTCACGCTTCCCAGATGCATTACGAACTGGCGAAAGATTTTGTCATCCTGACCGGTAATGCTTATCTGCAGCAGGTCGATAGCAACATTAAGGGCGATAAGATCACTTACCTGGTGAAAGAGCAGAAAATGCAGGCTTTCAGTGACAAAGGTAAGCGTGTGACCACCGTTCTGGTGCCGTCACAGTTGCAGGACAAAAACAACAAAGGCCAGACCCCGGCGCAGAAGAAGGGTAATTAATTCGTTATGGCAACTTTAACTGCAAAGAACCTTGCAAAAGCCTATAAAGGCCGCCGCGTGGTGGAAGACGTCAGCCTGACCGTCAACTCCGGGGAGATTGTCGGTCTGCTGGGGCCAAACGGTGCCGGTAAGACGACCACTTTCTACATGGTCGTTGGCATTGTGCCGCGCGATGCGGGCAACATTATTATTGATGACGACGATATCAGCCTTCTGCCGCTGCATGCGCGTGCGCGTCGCGGTATCGGCTATTTACCGCAGGAAGCCTCTATTTTTCGTCGCCTCAGCGTTTACGATAACCTGATGGCGGTACTGCAAATTCGTGACGACTTATCCGCTGAACAGCGTGAAGATCGCGCGAACGAGCTGATGGAAGAGTTCCACATTGAGCATTTACGCGACAGCATGGGGCAATCGCTCTCCGGTGGTGAACGCCGTCGTGTAGAAATTGCGCGCGCACTGGCTGCGAATCCGAAATTTATCCTCCTCGATGAACCATTTGCCGGGGTTGACCCGATCTCGGTTATCGACATCAAACGTATCATTGAACACCTGCGCGACAGCGGGCTGGGCGTGCTTATCACCGACCATAACGTGCGTGAAACGCTGGCTGTTTGTGAACGCGCTTATATCGTCAGTCAGGGGCATTTAATCGCTCATGGCACGCCGACAGAAATCTTACAAGATGAACATGTTAAGCGTGTATACCTTGGGGAAGACTTCAGACTCTGATAGGGTAGAAGTTTGCGACGTTTTAGCAGGAGAGTACGATTCTGAACATGAAGCAAGGTTTGCAACTCAGGCTTAGCCAACAACTGGCAATGACGCCTCAGCTACAACAGGCGATTCGTCTGTTGCAGTTGTCCACGCTGGAACTTCAGCAGGAGCTACAGCAGGCGCTGGAAAGTAATCCATTGCTTGAGCAAATCGACACTCATGATGAAATCGACACTCACGAAACGCCAGACAGCGAAACGCTGGATACCGCTGACGCGCTCGAACAAAAAGAGATGCCGGAAGAGCTGCCGCTCGATGCCAGTTGGGATACCATCTACACCGCCGGTACGCCATCAGGCACCAGCGGTGACTACATCGACGACGAGCTGCCGGTCTATCAGGGCGAAACGACGCAGACCTTGCAGGATTATCTGATGTGGCAGGTCGAGCTGACACCGTTTTCTGACACCGATCGCGCTATCGCCACCTCCATCGTCGATGCCGTTGATGACACCGGTTATCTGACCGTCCCGCTGGAAGATATTCTCGAAAGTATGGGCGATGAAGAAATCGACATCGATGAAGTTGAAGCAGTCCTGAAACGCATCCAGCGTTTTGATCCGGTCGGTGTGGCGGCGAAAGATCTGCGTGACTGTCTGCTGATCCAACTTTCCCAATTCGATAAAACCACGCCGTGGCTGGAAGAAGCTCGACTGATCATTAGCGATCATCTCGATCTGCTGGCCAATCACGACTTTCGCTCATTAATGCGCGTCACGCGTCTGAAAGAAGATGTGCTGAAAGAAGCCGTCAATCTGATCCAGTCACTCGATCCACGTCCTGGCCAGTCGATCCAGACCGGTGAACCGGAATATGTCATCCCTGATGTGCTGGTGCGTAAGCATAACGGCCAGTGGACGGTTGAACTGAACAGCGACAGTATTCCACGTCTGCAAATCAACCAGCATTACGCCTCAATGTGCAATAACGCACGTAACGATGGCGACAGTCAGTTTATCCGCAGCAATCTGCAGGATGCTAAATGGTTGATTAAGAGCCTGGAAAGCCGTAACGATACGCTGCTGCGCGTCAGTCGCTGTATTGTTGAACAACAGCAAGCCTTCTTTGAGCAAGGCGAAGAATATATGAAACCGATGGTGCTGGCTGATATCGCCCAGGCCGTCGAGATGCATGAATCGACGATATCTCGCGTGACCACGCAAAAGTACCTGCATAGTCCACGAGGCATTTTTGAACTGAAGTATTTCTTTTCCAGTCACGTCAATACCGAAGGGGGTGGCGAAGCCTCTTCCACGGCGATTCGTGCACTGGTGAAGAAATTAATCGCGGCGGAAAACCCAGCGAAACCGTTGAGCGACAGCAAGTTAACCTCTTTGCTGTCGGAACAAGGTATCATGGTGGCACGCCGCACTGTTGCGAAATACCGAGAGTCTTTATCCATTCCGCCGTCAAACCAGCGTAAACAGCTAGTTTGACCCAACCGATAAGGAAGACACTATGCAGCTCAACATTACCGGAAATAACGTCGAGATCACCGAGGCCCTGCGCGAATTTGTCACATCAAAATTTGCCAAACTTGAGCAATATTTTGACCGAATCAACCAGGTCTATGTTGTTCTGAAAGTGGAGAAAGTCACCCATACCTCAGATGCAACACTGCATGTAAACGGTGGCGAAATTCATGCCAGCGCGGAAGGTCAGGACATGTATGCTGCCATTGATGGCTTAATTGATAAGCTGGCACGCCAGTTGACCAAGCATAAAGATAAATTGAAACAACACTAATTGTCCGGGCAATTAGCAAGTGCATGGCGGCCTGTTGTGCGACACAACGGGCCATTTGTACAGTTAATGCTCCGAACCTGTCCCACGATTTGAGTGGTCAGGTTCTTAGGTGAAATTATGACAAATAATGATACAACTCTACAGCTTAGCAGTGTTCTTAACAGGGAATGTACGCGAAGCCGCGTCCACTGTCAGAGCAAAAAACGTGCACTGGAAATTATCAGCGAACTGGCTGCGAAACAACTCAGCCTGCCGCCTCAGGTGGTTTTTGAAGCTATTCTGACGCGGGAAAAGATGGGCAGTACCGGTATCGGTAATGGCATTGCCATTCCGCATGGCAAACTGGAAGAAGATACTCTGCGTGCCGTTGGTGTTTTCGTTCAGCTCGAAACGCCTATAGCTTTCGATGCCATCGACAACCAACCGGTGGATTTACTTTTTGCCCTGCTGGTGCCGGCTGACCAAACTAAAACGCACCTGCATACTCTTTCGCTGGTGGCGAAACGTCTGGCGGACAAAACCATCTGCCGCCGTTTACGTGCAGCCCAGAGTGATGAAGAGCTGTATCAAATCATTACGGATACCGAAGGTACTCCGGATGAAGCGTAGTTATTCTGTAATGTCTCTTTTAGACGTTGTGAGGAGAAACAGTACATGGTACTGATGATCGTCAGCGGACGTTCAGGCTCAGGTAAATCTGTCGCCCTGCGTGCGCTGGAAGATATGGGTTTTTACTGCGTGGATAACCTTCCCGTAGTGCTGTTACCCGATCTGGCTCGCACGCTCGCCGATCGCGAGATTTCTGCCGCCGTCAGCATTGATGTTCGTAATATGCCGGAGTCACCAGAAATATTCGAACAGGCGATGAGTAACCTGCCTGATGCTTTCTCACCGCAACTGCTGTTCCTGGATGCTGATCGTAACACCCTGATTCGTCGTTACAGCGATACGCGCCGTCTGCATCCGCTCTCCAGCAAGAACCTGTCGCTGGAAAGTGCTATCGACAAAGAAAGCGATCTGCTGGAGCCACTGCGTTCGCGGGCAGATTTGATTGTCGATACCTCAGAAATGTCCGTTCATGAACTGGCAGAAATGTTGCGTACCCGTTTGCTGGGAAAACGCGAGCGTGAACTGACGATGGTCTTTGAGTCCTTCGGCTTCAAACACGGCATTCCTATTGATGCAGATTACGTCTTTGATGTGCGCTTCCTGCCGAACCCGCACTGGGATCCGAAACTGCGTCCAATGACAGGTCTTGATAAACCTGTCGCCGCGTTCCTCGACCGCCACACAGAAGTACACAATTTTATCTACCAGACGCGAAGCTACCTTGAGCTATGGTTACCTATGCTGGAAACCAACAACCGTAGCTACCTGACGGTCGCCATTGGTTGTACCGGCGGGAAGCACCGTTCGGTGTATATTGCAGAGCAACTGGCAGACTACTTCCGCTCGCGCGGTAAAAACGTCCAGTCACGCCATCGTACGCTGGAAAAACGTAAACCATGACCGTCAAGCAAACTGTTGAAATCACAAACAAGCTGGGCATGCATGCCCGGCCTGCCATGAAACTCTTTGAATTAATGCAGGGTTTTGACGCTGAAGTGCTGTTACGTAATGACGAAGGCACCGAGGCTGAAGCCAACAGCGTTATTGCGCTGCTGATGCTGGACTCAGCCAAAGGACGGCAGATTGAAGTCGAAGCGACCGGTCCACAGGAAGTGGAAGCACTGGCCGCCGTTATCGCCCTCTTTAACTCTGGTTTCGATGAAGATTAATCTTCATAACCCTGACGCTTAATTCCCCCCAGATATACACCTTCAGCCCGTAGGGGTGAAAAAAGTACAAGCGGAAAATGTCCTCATTTTTCGCGACTTGTACATTTTGTGCTCTTTTCTGTACGAACAAAACCTTAAGAAAACCTTAAAAAGTCCTGTTTAGGTTTTGTTTAAGTTAAGTCCTCATACTGGAGATTGTCAGAAAATATTTCCAGGAGATGGCATGATTCGCTTATCTGAACAAAGTCCCCTGGGCACCGGAAGACATCGGAAATGTTATGCGCATCCGGAAGATGCCCAACGCTGTATCAAGATTGTCTACCACCGTGGCGACGGTGGTGATAAAGAGATCCGCCGTGAGTTAAAGTACTATGCGCACCTTGGTCGTCGTTTGAAAGACTGGAGCGGTATTCCACGCTATCACGGTACGGTTGAGACGGATTGTGGAACCGGTTATGTCTACGATGTCATTGCCGATTTTGATGGCAAGCCGTCTATTACATTGACCGAATTTGCTGGACAATGCCGTTACGAAGAAGATGTTGCTCAGTTGCGTCAGTTACTGAAGCAGCTGAAACGTTATTTGCAGGATAACCGCATCGTGACGATGTCGCTGAAGCCGCAGAATATTCTTTGCCACCGCATCAGCGAGTCAGAAATCATTCCCGTCGTCTGTGACAACATTGGTGAAAGCACGTGGATTCCGCTGGCGACCTGGTCGAAGTGGTGTTGTCTACGTAAGCAAGAGCGTTTGTGGCAACGTTTTATCGCTCAACCCGCGTTATCGGTCGCCCTGAAGAAAGGCGCACAACTCAGTGAGAACAAGAAACTCACCCTCACCTCGCGCGAAGCTTAATCCAGCTGGTGTTGTCGCATAAACGACTCACCGCCCAACTGATGCATCTGCCGTAAAATCCACGCCTGACGGCTACGCACGTAGCCTGACGGTGCGGAAGCTTTAAAGCGTAGTGGGTTCGGAAGTACCGCTGCCAGTAAGGCAGCCTCCGACTGAGTGAGTTTGCTCGCGGTTTTGTGGAAATAGCGTTGCGCTGCGGCTTCAACACCAAACACACCATCGCCAAATTCGGCGATATTCAGGTAAACCGTCAGGATACGCTTTTTGCTCCAGACCGTTTCTATCCCCAATGTCAGACCTGCTTCCAGCCCTTTACGTATCCAGCTACGCCCATCCCATAAAAAGAGATTTTTGGCTGTCTGCTGAGAAATCGTTGATGCGCCGCGAATACGATTTTCATTGCGCTCGTTGTGCGCCAGGGCTTTCTCAATGGAAGCGACATCAAAGCCCCAGTGCTCAGGGAATTTCTGATCTTCTGCGGCAATCACTGCCAACCCCATCCACGGCGAGATTTGATCCATACTGACCCAGTCAGAATGCTCCACGTAACGAAAATTGCCATGCAGCCAGGCACTGACCTGTCGCTCGACCATCACCGCTGAGAACGGGACAGGCGCTATGCTAAACAACGCGATGCCCCCGCCCCATAAAACGGCGAGGACAACCACTAACCGCAGAAGAAAACGACGAACGAAACCGAACGCCGTTAAGCGGCTTTTACTCATTCAGCCAGAACCAGCACGCGGGAAACCAGCTTATCAATGCCGTTCGCCGCTTCCGCAATGTTCTGTGCCAACATATAAGCCGGTGTAGTGACAATCTTATTGTCTTCATCAACCACGATATCATCGACCGGACACGGTACATGCTCTGCGCCCATCTCTTCCAGCACTTCTGCGGTATCGATATCAGTACCGATGGTCAAACGCAGTGGGAAATCGAAAATTTTCGGCAGCATCGCAGGGGCAATACACATAAAACCAAGCGGTTTACCGGCCTGATGCATCGCTTGCGCCAGCGCCTTTAATTCACGATCAACAGTGCATTCACTGCCAAGGCTGGCAAAATTGCTTAAATTCTTCGCCGCACCAAAGCCACCAGGCACAATCAACGCATCCAGTTCGGCAGCATCGGCCTGAGCCAGAGGACGGATCTCACCACGCGCAATACGCGCGGCTTCAATCAGCACATTGCGCGATTCCGTCATCGCCTCGCCGGTTAAATGGTTGATAACGTCAACCTGCTGCTTATCCGGTGCAAAGCAGACCGCCTGCGCGCCGCTACGCGATATCGCCAGTAACGTCAACACAGCTTCATGAATTTCGGAACCGTCATAAACGCCGCACCCGCTCAGAACTACGCCAATTTTCTTCATTGTGATCATCCTTTCGCAACTGACTGAAACACATTAATCTTTTTAATAAAAATGCTACGCATCACACATTTAACTGATTCATGTAACAAATCATTTAAGATTTGCTATCTTAACTGCGTGCGGCCTGAAAAACAGTGCTGTGCCCTTGTAACTCATCATAATAATTTACGCGCAGCCAAGATTTCCCTGGTGTTGGCGCAGTATTCGCGCACCCCGGTCTAGCCGGGGTCATTTTTTAGTGGCTTTTGCCACCCACGCTTTCAGCACATCTACGTCGTGACGCCACTCTTCTTTCATCTCTTCAATCCATTCACCTACGTTATCTTCCCACGCAGGAAGGTCGGGAGACTGAATTTGCTGACCCAGCTGTTGCAGATGGCGTAACCCCACTGAACCCGCCGCGCCTTTAATTTTATGCCCTTCCTCGACAATGCCTTTTTTATCCTGCGCCGTCAGATTCGACTCCAGCACGCTGACATAGCCCGGCATCATCTTCTCAAACACCGCTAACCCGTCGGTAATCAGCTTCGGTCCTACAAGTTCGAGATACTGTTCCAGCATGGGAATATCGAGTAATGCTTCAGATTTGCTGTTCTCTTCTGTCGTCACCGTGCTCTCCTCATCATCTTGGGTATCCCAGAATTTCTTGATCATCGCGGTTAGCGCCGGTACGGAAAGCGGCTTACTCAGCACATCATCCATTCCAGCATTGAGGTACTCTTGTTTATCTTTCAGCACATTGGCAGTTAAAGCCACCAGCGGCGGTAAATCTTCGCGCGGATAACGCTTCGTCAGTTCACGAGAGATATCCAACCCGGTCATATCTGGCAACTGAATATCCAGCAATACCAGGTCGTATTCGCCCGGCTTAAACATCTCCAGCGCCGCCTTGCCGGTCATTGCTACATCAACGCTGTTACCTAATTTTTCCAGTACAGAACGCGCGACAATAACGTTCAGTTCAATGTCTTCCACCAGCAGCACATTTAGTGCCGGTAAAGGCATATCGTCTTCATCAAACGCATCATCGACCTCTTCTGCCACCGACGGTGCGTGGATCGTCAACCTAAAGGTTGAACCTTTGCCCTGTTCGCTGGTAACAGTAATATCGCCGCCCATATTTTTCGCCAGCCGACGAGAAACGGCCAGACCAATGCCGGTGCCGGTGGCAGGTTTACCGCCGTGACTGTCTTTCACCTGGTAATACATGGCAAAAATTTTATCCAGCTCATCCTGCGGAATGCCGATGCCTGAGTCTTCCACTTCAAAATGCAGCATGTCGCCTTCATCGTAGCGCACGCGCACGGTAACCTGACCTTGCTGGGTAAATTTGACGGCGTTACTGATGAGATTCCACAGGATCTGCCGTAAACGCGTACCGTCGGTAATGACCTGATGCGGTAATGGTAGCGTCGGTTCCAGATTAAAGCGCAGCCCTTTTTGTTGCGCCTGCAATGCGGAAAGATTTTCCAGATCGGCAAGGAAGCTGGTGAAATCAACCGGCTGATTATCAAGCTGAACCTTGCGGCGCTCCATCTTATCCATGTCGATAATATCGTTAAAAATATTCCCCAAAGTGACGGCGGAAACATGGATGGTTTTGAGATATTTTTCCTGCTCGGCAGTAAGTTCGGTATCCAGCAGAATGCGGCTTAAGCCAACGATACCGTTCAGAGGTGTACGCAATTCGTGACTGATGGTGGAAATAAACGTCGTTTTGTCGCGGCTGGCGCGTTCGAGCGCATCCTGATACCGCTTACGCTCGGTAATGTCGCGACCAAAGCCCATCAAACCATGCCGTTTACCCACGCGGTCGTAGTACGGCACTTTACGGATTTCAAAGCAGGCTTTGCGTCCGTCCGGATAATCCAGCCACTGTTCATAAGTCAGTGACACATTATGACGAAACACTTTCTCATCGGTTTCAATAACTTTCGCGGCGGCTTCCGGCGAGTAAACATCAGCAGGTTTCAGGTGAACCAGTTGTTTTTCGCTCTTCCCGGTTAGCAATTCCATTGCACGGTTACAGCCGGAAAACTCTTTATCTTCGTTACGGTAAAAAACCAGATCTGGAGAGGCGTCAAGGAAGGAACGTAAAAAAGAGGATTGCTGTTCGAGCTGAATTTGTGTCTCTTCACGCTCTTTGATTTCAATTTTCAGCTGACCGAAGGTTTCCTGCAATTCAGCTTCAGCTTTTTCACGAACGGCGATTTCCTGATTAAGCTGGGTAATATTGTCTTTTAACTGAACGTTGAGGCTCAGATCGCGCTCGCGCATCTCCTCCAGTTTTTGCACCAGCCGTGACAGACGTTGTCGTGACTCCTCCAGTTGCTCGACGACCACCGAAAGAAAGTAGACCGCCCACGGCGTAATCAGCAGACCAAAGAAGATAGAACGAATAACATCAATACTTTCGACCTGACCATGCAGCACCATGGTCACCGCCATTTGCACCACAATGGCGAGAACGACAAGGGCCAGCGCCAGCAACATTGAGAAGCGCACCAGACCTAACTTCATCATCAGGTCAACATAATACTGCGCCAGCAGACGAATTTGCTTCATTAGGGAATTCCTTCACGACAACCTGCCCCAATAATACCCAATTCTGACAGTTACGTTATAAATTGTGTGAGAAATGCGGAATTCCCCTCAATGGCCTACGCCGTTGGAGGTAGCCACGGACGTCCCAGCGCCGATCCCTGTACGCCATGTTCATTCAGATAGCGATCCAGCTCGACCATACCCGTCCAGCGATTCTCACACCACAGCGGAGCAAGTAACGTCGGGCGACGGGCGCTGGCGGAAATGCGGTGGTAGATAACTTCCGGTGGCGTATGGCGAATCATCTCTCCCGCCGTCAGCGTGTAATCGTCCAGTTCAATACCGTTCAAACGTCCCGCTTCCCAGGCTTTCGCCATAATGCTGCCTTTCACGATATGCAGGGGATGAAGCTTGATGCCGTCCACGCCGGTTTCAACCACTCTCTCCAGTGTTTGCAAACATTCCGCTTGCCCTTCGCCAGGCAGGCCGACAATTAAGTGAGAACACACCTTAAGCCCACGCTGACGCGCCAGCTGGGTCGTGCGCTGATAGCAGGCAAAATCATGTCCGCGATTGATGCGATGCAGTGTTTTGTCGTGCGCGGTTTGCAACCCCAGCTCCAGCCACACTTCGTAGCCCTGGTCTTTATATTCACAAAGCAGATCCAACACCGCATCCGGCACGCAGTCCGGGCGCGTACCAACACACAAACCGACAATATTGGCCTGGCTCACCGCCTGTTGATACATGGAACGCAGCACCTGAACTTCCGCAAAGGTGCTGGTATAAGCCTGAAAGTAGGCCAGATAGCGTTTCGCACGGTTAACCAGATTCGCCTGATGCGCCAGCTGTTCAGCAATGGGGCGGTGTTGCTGCGCTTCGTCGGCAAACGAAGCAACATTACAGAATGTGCATCCGCCGCGTCCGATGGTTCCGTCACGATTCGGGCAGCTAAAACCGCCATGCAGCGTCAGTTTATGCACCTTTTGCCCGTAACGACGGGTAAGATCCCCACCAAACATATTGACTAATTTCTGTAACTGCATAATCTGATAGACCGCGCCTTGAAAAGAGGCCAAAGCCTGCCATTTTTAGCTCAATTCGGCGATGACCTGGATCAATCGTCCCGGCCTGCTTATACCAACTGCATAATAAATCACAATTACTGAAATTTAATGCAATAGCACATAAATTACTTTTGCTTATCTTGCGTCGGATTTTTTTATCCGCTAATGGATTTTAAACAAAAACAGTAGCATGAAATGTCTTTTCCTCTTAAGACAGTATAAAACACTGCTTCAAACGTCAATTCAAGGCAGGATAAGGGTTAACACGCCGCTAAAGTAGTCAGGCACTCAACGTTTTCCTTTTTCTCTTTCCATTAATTAAGAATAACAAATTTAGTTTAATTTCAATATCTTAACAAAGATTTTTGCGCTAAAGCACATTTCCAGACCAATAAGCTTGCCATTTGACCTGTATCAGCTTTCCCGATAAGTTGGAAATCCGCTGGAAGCTTTCTGGATGAGCAGCCTGCTCATCATATTTATGCAGTAATTGAGTTCCCCTCTTCACCGTATTAACTGATGCGAAAAGGACAACAAAGGGGGCGAATGCGAGGTAAGCGTATGAAACGCAAACCCCGTCGCCATGCTCTTTCTGTGCCCGTGCGCAGCGGTTCGGTAGTGGGGTTCCCGCAGAGCCTGGGGGAGGTTCACGATATGTTGTACGATAAATCCCTTGAGAGGGATAACTGTGGTTTCGGCCTGATCGCCCACATAGAAGGCGAACCTAGCCACAAGGTAGTGCGTACTGCAATACACGCACTGGCCCGTATGCAGCACCGTGGCGCGATTCTCGCTGATGGTAAAACCGGTGACGGTTGCGGCCTGCTGTTACAAAAACCGGATCGCTTTTTTCGCATCGTTGCGCAGGAACGCGGCTGGCGTTTAGCGAAAAACTACGCCGTCGGGATGATCTTCCTGAATAAAGATCCTGAACTCGCCGCCGCCGCACGCCGCGTCGTTGAAGAAGAGCTACAACGCGAAACCTTGTCGATTGTCGGCTGGCGTGATGTCCCTACCAACGAAGGTGTACTGGGTGAAATCGCCCTCTCCTCGCTGCCGCGCATTGAGCAAATTTTTGTGAACGCCCCGGCAGGCTGGCGTCCGCGCGATATGGAGCGCCGTCTGTTTATCGCCCGTCGCCGCATCGAAAAACGTCTCGAAGCCGATAAAGACTTCTACGTCTGTAGCCTGTCGAATCTGGTCAACATCTATAAAGGTCTGTGTATGCCGGCGGATTTGCCGCGCTTTTACCTGGATCTTGCGGATCTGCGTCTGGAATCTGCTATCTGCCTGTTCCATCAACGCTTCTCCACCAACACCGTGCCACGCTGGCCGCTGGCGCAGCCGTTCCGCTATCTGGCGCACAACGGCGAAATCAACACTATCACCGGTAACCGTCAGTGGGCGCGCGCCCGTACTTATAAATTCCAGACGCCGCTGATCCCGGATTTGCACGACGCCGCACCCTTCGTCAACGAAACCGGCTCTGACTCCAGTTCAATGGATAACATGCTGGAACTGCTGCTGGCAGGCGGGATGGATATCATCCGCGCCATGCGTCTGTTAGTTCCACCAGCCTGGCAGAACAACCCGGATATGGATCCGGAACTGCGCGCGTTCTTCGATTTTAACTCCATGCATATGGAGCCGTGGGATGGCCCGGCGGGCATCGTGATGTCAGACGGTCGCTTCGCTGCTTGTAACCTCGACCGTAACGGTCTGCGTCCGGCGCGCTACGTCATCACCAAAGATAAGCTCATCACCTGCGCCTCTGAAGTCGGCATCTGGGATTATCAGCCTGACGAAGTGGTTGAAAAAGGCCGCGTGGGGCCGGGCGAACTGATGGTGATCGACACCCGCAGTGGGCGTATTTTGCACTCGGCAGAAACCGATGATGACCTGAAAAGCCGCCATCCATATAAAGAGTGGATGGAGAAAAACGTTCGCCGCCTGGTGCCGTTTGAAGACTTGCCCGATGAAGAAGTGGGTAGCCGTGAACTGGACGACGACACGCTTGCCAGCTACCAGAAACAGTTTAACTACAGCGCGGAAGAGCTGGACTCTGTGATCCGTGTGCTGGGCGAAAACGGTCAGGAAGCTGTCGGTTCGATGGGCGACGACACCCCATTCGCCGTGCTCTCCAGCCAGCCACGCATTATTTACGACTACTTCCGCCAGCAGTTTGCCCAGGTCACTAATCCGCCAATCGACCCGCTGCGTGAAGCGCATGTTATGTCGCTCGCTACCAGCATCGGGCGCGAAATGAACGTCTTCTGTGAAGCCGAAGGCCAGGCACACCGTTTAAGCTTTAAATCGCCGATTCTGCTCTACTCCGATTTCAAACAGCTCACGACGATGAAAGAAGAGCACTACCGCGCAGATACCCTGGATATCACCTTTGACGCAACCAAAAACACGCTCGAAGCGACGGTCAAAGAGCTGTGCGATAAAGCCGAAAAAATGGTGCGTAGCGGCACCGTGCTGCTGGTGCTTTCCGACCGGAATATCGCTAAAGACCGCCTGCCGGTTCCAGCCCCGATGGCGGTTGGCGCGATCCAGACCCGTCTGGTCGATCAAAGCCTGCGTTGCGACGCCAACATCATCGTCGAAACCGCCAGCGCCCGCGATCCACACCACTTCGCCGTGTTGCTGGGCTTCGGCGCGACGGCTATTTATCCGTACCTTGCCTATGAAACACTGGGTCGCCTGGTTGACACCCACGCGATTGCCAAAAATTATCGTACTGTGATGCTCAACTACCGTAACGGCATCAACAAAGGCTTGTACAAAATCATGTCCAAGATGGGCATCTCCACCATCGCCTCTTACCGCTGCTCGAAACTGTTTGAGGCGGTCGGTCTGCACGATGATGTTGTGAGCCTGTGCTTCCAGGGCGCGGTCAGCCGCATTGGCGGGGCAGGCTTCGAAGACTTCCAGCAGGATCTGCTGAATCTGTCAAAACGAGCCTGGCTGGCGCGTAAGCCCATCAGCCAGGGCGGCCTGCTGAAATATGTGCATGGCGGCGAATACCACGCCTACAATCCAGACGTCGTGCGCACGCTGCAGCAGGCGGTACAGAGCGGCGAGTACAGCGACTATCAGGAATACGCGAAGCTGGTTAACGAGCGCCCGGCAACAACGCTGCGCGATCTGCTGGCAATTACGCCGGGTGACAACGCGGTCAACATTGCTGATGTTGAACCGGCAAGCGAACTGTTTAAACGCTTCGATACCGCTGCGATGTCTATCGGCGCGTTAAGCCCGGAAGCCCACGAGGCACTGGCAGAAGCGATGAACAGCATCGGCGGCAACTCCAACTCCGGTGAAGGGGGTGAAGATCCGGCGCGCTACGGCACCAACAAAGTCTCGCGCATTAAACAGGTCGCTTCCGGTCGCTTCGGCGTCACTCCGGCGTATCTGGTCAATGCCGACGTGATTCAGATTAAAGTCGCTCAGGGCGCGAAGCCGGGCGAAGGCGGTCAGTTGCCGGGCGATAAAGTCACTCCTTACATCGCCAAACTGCGCTATTCCGTACCCGGCGTAACGTTGATCTCCCCGCCACCGCACCACGATATCTACTCTATCGAGGACTTAGCGCAGCTTATTTTCGACCTGAAACAGGTTAACCCGAAAGCGATGATCTCCGTGAAGCTGGTGTCTGAGCCGGGCGTTGGCACTATCGCCACCGGCGTGGCGAAAGCCTATGCGGACTTGATCACCATCGCAGGCTATGACGGCGGCACTGGAGCAAGTCCACTTTCGTCGGTGAAATACGCAGGCTGCCCGTGGGAGCTGGGGCTTGTTGAAACCCAACAGGCGCTGGTTGCCAACGGCTTGCGTCATAAGATCCGTTTGCAGGTTGATGGCGGTCTGAAAACCGGCGTCGATATCATCAAAGCAGCCATCCTCGGCGCGGAAAGTTTCGGTTTCGGCACTGGCCCAATGGTGGCGCTCGGCTGTAAATATCTGCGTATTTGCCATCTGAACAACTGCGCCACCGGCGTGGCAACTCAGGACGAAAAACTGCGTAAAAATCACTACCACGGCCTGCCGTTCAAGGTGACGAATTACTTTGAATTTATCGCCCGTGAAACCCGCGAGCTGATGGCACAGCTGGGCGTGACGCGTCTGGTGGATCTGATTGGTCGCACCGACCTGCTAAAAGAGCTGGATGGTTTCACCGCTAAACAGCAAAAACTGGCGCTATCGAAGCTGCTGGAAACTGCCGAGCCGCATCCTGGCAAGGCACTCTACTGCACCGAAAACAACCCACCGTTTGATAACGGTCTGCTGAACGCGCAGTTGCTGCAACAGGCGAAACCGTTTGTCGATGAGCGTCAGAGTAAAACCTTCTGGTTCGATATTCGTAACACCGACCGTTCCGTGGGCGCATCGCTTTCAGGTTATATCGCCCAGACGCACGGCGATCAGGGGCTGGCTGCCGATCCGATTAAAGCGTACTTCAACGGCACCGCAGGCCAGAGTTTCGGCGTGTGGAACGCGGGCGGCGTGGAGCTGTATCTGACGGGCGATGCCAACGACTATGTCGGTAAAGGCATGGCGGGCGGCTTAATCGCCATTCGTCCTCCGGTTGGCTCGGCCTTCCGCAGCCACGAGGCGAGCATTATCGGCAACACTTGCCTGTATGGCGCGACCGGCGGTCGTCTGTATGCCGCTGGCCGCGCGGGTGAACGTTTTGGCGTGCGTAACTCCGGTGCGATTACCGTGGTAGAAGGCATTGGCGACAACGGCTGTGAATACATGACGGGTGGTATCGTCTGTATTCTGGGTAAAACCGGTGTTAACTTCGGTGCGGGCATGACCGGCGGCTTCGCTTACGTTCTCGACGAAAGTGGTGATTTCCGCAAACGCGTTAACCCGGAACTGGTCGAGGTCTTAAACGTTGACTCTCTGGCGATCCATGAAGAGCATCTGCGTGGTCTTATCACTGAGCATGTGCAGCATACCGGTTCTCAGCGTGGCGAAGAGATTCTGGCGAACTGGTCAATCTTCGCCACTAAATTTGCGCTGGTTAAACCGAAGTCCAGTGATGTAAAAGCACTGCTGGGGCACCGTAGTCGTAGCGCAGCAGAGTTGCGCGTGCAGGCGCAGTAAGGGGTAGCAACAATGAGTCAGAATGTTTATCAATTTATCGACCTGCAGCGCGTTGATCCGCCAAAGAAACCGCTGAAGATCCGCAAAATTGAGTTTGTTGAAATTTACGAGCCGTTTTCCGAAGGCCAGGCCAAAGCGCAGGCTGACCGCTGCCTGTCGTGCGGCAACCCATACTGCGAGTGGAAATGCCCGGTACACAACTACATCCCGAACTGGCTGAAGCTCGCCAACGAGGGACGTATTTTTGAAGCGGCAGAACTGTCGCATCAAACCAATACCCTGCCGGAAGTGTGTGGACGCGTTTGCCCGCAGGATCGTCTGTGCGAAGGTTCCTGTACCCTGAACGATGAGTTTGGCGCAGTGACCATCGGCAATATTGAGCGTTATATCAATGATAAAGCGTTCGAAATGGGCTGGCGTCCGGATATGTCCGGCGTGAAGCAGACGGGTAAAAAAGTGGCGATTATCGGCGCAGGCCCGGCAGGTCTGGCGTGTGCGGATGTGCTGACACGCAACGGTGTCAAAGCTGTCGTCTTCGACCGTCACCCGGAAATCGGCGGCCTGCTGACCTTCGGTATTCCGGCTTTCAAGCTGGAAAAAGAGGTAATGACGCGCCGCCGTGAAATCTTCACCGGCATGGGTATTGAATTCAAACTCAATACCGAAGTGGGCCGTGACGTACCGCTGGACGATCTACTGAAAGATTACGATGCCGTGTTCCTCGGTGTCGGCACTTATCAGTCAATGCGTGGCGGACTGGAAAACGAAGACGCCGATGGCGTGTACGCGGCGCTGCCGTTCCTCATCGCCAACACCAAACAGTTAATGGGCTTTGGCGAAACCCGCGACGAACCGTTCGTCAGCATGGAAGGTAAACGCGTAGTGGTACTTGGCGGTGGCGATACCGCGATGGACTGCGTGCGCACTTCCGTGCGCCAGGGTGCTAAGCACGTTACCTGTGCCTATCGTCGTGATGAAGAGAACATGCCAGGTTCCCGCCGCGAAGTGAAAAACGCGCGGGAAGAAGGCGTAGAGTTCAAATTCAACGTCCAGCCGCTGGGTATTGAAGTGAATGGCAACGGTAAAGTCAGCGGCGTGAAAATGGTGCGCACCGAAATGGGCGAACCGGACGCTAAAGGCCGTCGCCGCGCGGAGATCGTGGCAGGTTCCGAACATATCGTTCCGGCAGATGCGGTGATCATGGCGTTTGGTTTCCGCCCGCACAGCATGGAATGGCTGGCAGAACACAGCGTTGAGCTGGATTCACAGGGTCGCATTATCGCTCCGGAAGGTAACGAAAACGCTTTCCAAACCAGCAATCCGAAAATCTTTGCCGGTGGTGACATCGTGCGTGGTTCGGATCTGGTGGTGACCGCCATTGCCGAAGGTCGTAAGGCGGCAGACGGCATTATGAACTGGCTGGAAGTTTAATCCCTGCCCCAACGCCGCCTCCTAAGAAAAGAGTGCGGCGCTGAAATCCTCCTTTCTTGCTGGAAAGCGCCTCGCATAATCTGAAGAAAACCAATGTAATACGCATATCTGGATTGTTACCGACAGATGCCCGGCGTATAGCTGATTCCATTATTCAACACAGCGCCATATAAAGGGAAAGATAATGGAATCGCTCTCATTTCAAACCACAGCAGGCTACCAGCAAATCCACGACGGCATTATTCATCTGGTCGATAGCGCCCGGACAGAAACAGTACGTAGCGTTAACGCGTTAATGACCGCGACGTACTGGGAAATTGGCCGACGAATTGTCGAATTTGAACAAGGTGGTGAGGCACGGGCCGCGTATGGTACGCAGTTAATCAAGCGGCTATCAAAGGATTTAAGTCTAAGGTATAAGCGTGGGTTCTCCACCAGGAATTTATGGCAGTTTAAGAATTTTTATATTTGTTTTCAACGAATTGAAATTGTGCAGACACTGTCTGCACAATTCACCCCCACAATTCTCCAGACTGTGTCTGGAGAATCTTGCCATTTAGCGCAACTCGCCAAATCCTTCCCCCAACCCTGGTCCACTTACGTCCGTTTGCTTTCTGTTAAAAACGCTGACACCCGCAGCTTTTATGAAAAAGAGACGCTCCGCTGTGGCTGGTCTGCTCGTCAGCTCGAACGACAAATTGCGACCCAGTTTTATGAGCGGACATTACTATCACATGACAAATCAGCCATGCTGCAACAACACGCCCCTGCCGAAACGCATATTCTGCCGCAACCGGCGATACGCGATCCCTTTGTGCTCGAATTTCTGGAATTAAAAGATGAATACTCAGAATCTGATTTTGAGGAGGCTCTGATCAACCACCTGATGGATTTCATGCTGGAACTTGGGGATGATTTTGCCTTTGTTGGTCGACAGCGAAGGTTACGCATTGATGACAACTGGTTTCGGGTCGATCTGTTGTTTTTCCACCGCCGTTTACGCTGCCTGCTAATCGTCGATCTAAAAGTGGGCAAATTCAGCTATAGCGATGCCGGACAGATGAATATGTATCTCAACTATGCCAAAGAGCACTGGACACTACCGGATGAAAATCCACCCATCGGTCTGGTTCTCTGTGCAGAGAAAGGAGCCGGAGAAGCACATTATGCTCTGGCAGGTTTGCCTAACACCATTCTGGCGAGTGAATATAAGATGCAACTACCTGATGAAAAACGACTCGCGGATGAACTCGTTCGAACACAGGCGGTGTTAGAGGAAGGCTATAGACGCCGTTAATTTCAGCGGTTTCGAATTCTCCAGACACTGTCTGGAGAATCTTTAAAACGAACTAAATTTTAAGCCATTAACTCGGCCTTAACCTTCACTACCACCTTTTTAATCTCTCCAGGCTCACCAACAACACATCCCGGTTTATGCGGTTCTCCCGGCATAAACACGGCAAACATTCCCGGTTTCAGGATGATGGTTTGCTCGTTTTCAATGGCGCTGCAAAGCTGGTAATCATCTTCATGGTGGAACTCTTCACACTGGCGCGCAGTACCTGCCATACCAAACAGAATCCGCTCCTCGCCGTTTAATAACAGCTGGATGTCAATGTACTGCTGGTGCAATTCGGCTTTTTTCTCAACGGGCGATTGAGTGTTAAACGTCATGGCATTCATAAAGATATTGTCGCCCTGCAATTCGTAACGACCCGGCGCTTTTTCCTGCGGCCTGGCAGCTAATGCCAGCGTTAACGCGTCCAGTAGTGCTGGATGTAAACCGGCAGATGGTAACGACTGTACTTCACCCATCATCATAATTTTTCTCCCTGAGCCAACAACGCAGCCCCAAGTAAACCTGCATCATGGCGGTAGTGCGCCGCCAGTAACTCAACATGAAATGCCGCTGGCTCCTTAGCCAGATTCGTTTCCACCAGCGCCAGATACCCTTCCGCCAGCCCAACACTGCCGCCGAGCACCACACACTGGCAATCAGTCGTGGCTTTAACATCGGCAATCAGTCTTGCCAGCGCATGTGCGGAGCGATGAATCAGTTGCTGCGCCTGCTCGTCACCCTGTCCGGCGCGCGTGAAAATGGTTTTCGCATCCGCGCCAGCCAGCTCACCCTGCGCCGCCGCCGCAATACCGCGACCAGAAGCAATCGCTTCCACGCAACCTGTGCGTCCACAGCCACAGACAGGCCCCTGCGGATCGGCAAGCGTATGCCCGATGTGCCCCGCCAGACCGCCTGGGCCGGTAAGCAGTTTGCCGCCGCTCACTACACCGCCGCCAACACCAGTGGAAACGGTGATAAACACCATATCGGTTATATCGCCTTCCAGCGCCTGATACTCCGCCCACGCTGCGGCCTGCGCATCGTTAATGGCAATGGTCGGCAAATCGGTAAGTTGTTCCAAAGTTTTGACTAACGGAAAATGTAGCAATCCACCGAGATTATGCGGATTCAGCGCCAGCAAGCTGCCATCGCGGATGATCCCGGTTGAAGCGATGGCAACCTGCTGCGCATGAGCTTGCAACGGGGAGACTAACGCGGCCAAGGCTTCACGCAAGGCTTCTGGTGTCTGGCTGGCAGGCGTAGGAAGTTCTCGGCGATCGCGGATCTGCCCATCAGCGCCAATCAGCGCGGCGGCAAGTTTAGTACCGCCGATATCAATCGCCAGTGTGGTCATAGCACCGCCTTTTTCATCGCTGTGTTGTACCACTGACAAATGTGTTCAAGACGCGTAATGGCAGAACCCACCGTTACCGCCCATGCGCCGTGGCGCATCGCATCCGCCGCCTGCGCTGGCGAGTTGTAACGTCCTTCGGCAATTACCCGACATCCGGCGTCGCTCAACGTTTTCACCAGCGCCAGATCCGGTTCTTCTGGCGTTACAGGCGTGGTATAGCCAGAAAGCGTAGTGCCAATAATTTCGGCTCCCAGCTTTTGGCATGCCAGGCCGTCTTCCGGCGTTGAGCAGTCGGTCATCGCCAGTAAACCGTGATGGTGAATACGTGCCAGCAGCGTTTCAACAGGCACCGGACGCGGTCGGTCGGTGCCGTCAATCGCGATAATGTCCGCGCCCGCCTGCGCCAGTGCATCAACATCTTCAATATAAGCTGTGATACGTACCGGAGAATCCTCCAGATCGCGTTTCACAATCCCGATAATCGGCACGCTCACCACCGCACGCGTGGCTTTCAGGTTTGCCACACCTTCTATGCGAATAGCAACCGCACCTGCCTGCTCTGCCGCTAATGCCATGGCAGCAACGATTTCGGGTTTATCGAGCGGGCTGTCCGGAACCGGCTGGCAGGAGACAATCAGTCCACCGTTAGCGGCGATTTTTTGATCCAGTTGTGCAAGTAACGACATACATCTTCCCTTAGCGAAAGACCCGGTACAGAGACCGGGCTACAGAATTAACTTTTGGTTTTGACTAAATCGTTTTTGGCGCTGCCAAACGGTACGGCACCGCTAAATGGTTTGCCGTCGATAGCGTCATGAGTCCGCAACGCTTCCGGGCGCAGCCAACGCTGAACGCGGGATGGCATATCCAGACCAATCAGCAAGATCACCACGAACGTCAGACTGAACGATAGCGATCCCAGCGCAGTGCCCAGATCCAGACGTTGAGCGATCAACGCGCCGAGGATTGGAGCCAGTGCGCCGCCAAGTGCGCCGACGTTGTAGGTAAAGCCCAGCCCCGCTGCACGCTGGTCGGTATCGAAATAACCGCCGATCAGTTTCGGTAAGATCCCGGAGATGCCCTGACCAAGCATTTGCTGGAAGAACAGTAACAGACCGAGTACCCAGACGTTTGCGCCGCCAATCGCAAACACCGGAATAATCAGCAATTGTGAAGCTAACAGGCTACAAACGTAGGCTTTGCGCGTTCCCAGCCAGTCACCGAGGAAGCCACCGACGCAGCAACCCACCGCCGCACCAAAACCACTAAAGAACAACACATTGGCGACCGTATGTGGGTTATAAGCCAGCTCAGTTTTCAGATACGTCGGCAGCAGCGCCTGAATCGGCCATGAGTAGAGGAAAGCAAACAACACAACCACCATCAGCATCACACCGGTTGGCCAGCGTTTGCCCGTACTCTGTACCATAAAGCTGATAAAAATTGCGGCGCATAACAGCCCAAGAACAGCGACGATTGCGGCATTTTGCAGGTTGCCGGCAAAGCAGAACCACAGCGCAGTAGCTGCCGCCAGTGTCATCACGATATTGGCGATGCGATGTTCACCACGGTAAAGAATATCCACCATTGTGCGTACCGGTGCTTTACCCCCGTGTTTCTCTTTCCAGTCTTCCGCTTCCGGGATATTTTTACGCAGCCAGAGAGCAAAGATGATCGGTAAGATGCCGATAAAGAACAGCGCACGCCAGCCCCAGATCGGAACCACCAGGCTGTAAACCTGAGCGGCAACGACAGCACCCACAGAGAAGCCGGAAATCAGAAAACCACTGGCTTTGTTACGTAGGTGTTTTGGCCAGCTTTCAATGACATAGGTGGCGCTGGAACCGTATTCTCCTGCCATCCCCATGCCGATCACCAGACGAGCGATAAACATAGTGATGTAGCCTGGCGCAAAGCCACAAGCCAGCGTCCCGACCGAGAAGAGAACGATACTGGTGACCATTGCCAGACGACGCCCGTAACGATCCCCCATAGCCCCAAGCATCAAGCCGCCGAACCAGCGTGAGATAAAGGCTGCGGAGATCAGACTTGCCGCCTGCACCGTCGTCAGCCCAAATTCACCTTGTACTTCGGTGAGTACCAAGGCAATTAAAACGAAATCAAAACCATCAAGTAGATATCCCAACCAGGCAGCGGAAAATGCTCGCCATTGTGCGCGGTTGAGATGGCGATACCACGGGATATTCTGGGTTGTAGTACTCATTGTGAGTCTCCCGCGATGGGCGTTGCCCACACGCTTTGGTATGAAAGTTGTAGGGTACAGATGCGTTTATTTCCCCTCACCCGGTAGGGGCGAGTGAGGGGAAAAACTCACCCGCGCTCTTGCATCAACTGCTGAGCCAGCGCCTTCAGTTCTGGCAGATATTTTTCATCCACCGGACCAAACGGTTTGCGGCACAGCGGAACGGACACCACATCCATATAGTGAAGAACTGTTTTCAGGCCACGGAATACGCCTGTTTTAATCAGCAAATCAATGACTTTGTTGCACTCGGTTTGCAGTTTCTGCGCGGTTTGAATATCGCCCTCTTTCAACGCCTTAACGATGCCCTGATAACGCCAGCCCATGATGTTGTAGGTACTACCGATACCACCATCAGCGCCCGCCAGCAGGCCGGAAGCAAAGATTTCGTCGTAACCGTTGTAGAGCACCAGATCAGGATGTTCACGACGGATCTGCTCCATCTGATAGAGATCGCCAGAGGTCTGTTTCAGCGCCCCGACACCCGGCAACGTAACCAGAGTGTTGATCTGATCCAGGGTCAGTTTAACGCCGCTTAACGCCGGAATGTTGTACACCACCATCGGCAAACCATCCGCTGAATCAATGATTGCCCGATAGTGATCGCAGTGTTCTTCAAAGCTGAAAGGATAGTAGAACGGCGTAACGGCAGAGACGGCATCAAAGCCATAACGTTTAGCGGATGCCGCAAGTTGTTGGCTTTCAGCAGTGCTGACGCAACCTACGTGAGCGATTAATTTAATCTTGCCTTTCGCCTCTTCCGCGACGATTTCCAGTACCTGTTCACGCTCGGAAAGGCTCTGCACAAAGGCTTCGCCGGTTGAACCACCTACGTATAAGCCGTCGATGCCCTGCTGAATATTGAACTGAACCAGGCGGCGCAGACTCGCTTTATCCAGTGCTTGTTGTTGGTCAAAAGGAGTCAGGAGTGCGGCCATTACGCCACGTAAATTTGTTGCCATAAATACCTCTGAAGTGATGCTTGCCTGTTAAAAACGATATACCTTTATACCTGTTATACCAGATCAAATAAGCAACACATCATACAGAACGCTTATAATGCGATCTGCTTCACTAAAGTGGCATTATTTTTTTTTGTTAGTGGTTTGACCGAAGGCGTGCCAGGTGGCAGAAACGCTGTTAAGGTGCGATTGCAATGCGCGATCGGCTTCATCGGGATCGTGACGACGGATCGCATCAACGATCGCAATATGCTGCTGATAACTAACGTTGTTATGCTCGTGCAGCGCCTGATCGGCGACTGTCGGACGGGCGGCGATCAGCCAGTCGAGCAGAGCAACGTGGATCGCCATAAAGATCGGGTTCCCAGGGATCTCTGCCAGCACACGGTGGAAATCAACGTCTGAACGAATAAACGCGGCGTTGTTATCCAGCGACTGACTGTTGATTTCCAGAGCTTTTGCCAGCAAATCGATTTGTTCATCAGTAGCATGTTCAGCCGCATAGCGCACCAGGCTGGACTCAAAGAACAGACGTAACTGTTCGAAATGGGCTATCCCGCCAGGATGGGAAAGAAAATCTTTTGCCATGCCGGAAAGCTCGCCGATGATGGTGTCCGCAGAAGGACGCGAGACACGAGCGCGTTCACCATTATTAATTTGTACCAGACCTTTGCGCTTTAACGCCGCCAACGCTTCACGTACCGAAGGACGCCCAACGTTAAAGAACGCCATAAGTTCGCGTTCAGATGGCAGTTGCTCACCTTCGCCAAATTCACGACGGCGGATCATCTGCTCCAGCTCTTCCTCCACCATTTCGGAGAGTTTTTTGCGCGCCAGTGGACGACGACGCAAGTTACGACCGATAGTAGCCGGAGAATCTTCTGCTTGCGGATCAAATGCGTTCATAGAGCTCTTTCTGGGAAAATATGTTGACGGATAATAGCGAAGTTATCGTAACACAGTATTAAAATCAGGCGAAAAGAAGGTAGATAGCAAAACAGGCCACATGGGCCTGTTTATCATTTATTTCACAACCCGCAATGCCGGGCGTCCACCGCGTGGAGGCTGTGGCGGTTCATCGTCAGGATGTGTGTCATCATCGTGATCGGGCTTATCGCCGTCAATGACCGACATAACGGTTTCATTATCTGCCGACGCTTCATCATCATTCATGATACTGGCATCTTCATCGTAGGCAGCTTCAGGCTCGAACATTGTTCCTGCGCCATTTTCGCGGGCGTAGATAGCCAGCACGGCAGCCAGCGGTACTGAAACCTGACGCGGAATGCCACCAAAGCGCGCGTTAAAACGCACTTCATCATTCGCCAGTTCCAGATTGCCAACCGCACGCGGCGCAATGTTGAGTACGATTTGCCCATCACGTGCATATTCCATAGGAACCTGCACGCCAGGGAGCGTCACATCCACCACCAGGTGCGGCGTGAGCTGGTTATCCAGCAACCACTCATAGAATGCACGCAGCAGATAGGGACGACGTGGTGTTAGCTGTGACAAATCCATACAGATTAACTCCGGCCCAGACGCATTTCACGTTCTGCTTCAGTTAAAGAAGCAAGGAAAGAGTCACGCTCAAAGACGCGGGTCATATAGCCTTTCAGCTCTTTCGCACCCGGGCCGCTAAACTCGATGCCCAGTTGCGGCAGACGCCACAGCAGCGGAGCAAGGTAGCAATCGACCAGGCTGAACTCATCGCTCAGGAAGTACGGCTTCTGACCGAAAACCGGCGCAATCGCCAGCAGTTCTTCGCGCAGTTGCTTACGTGCAGCATCGGCTTCAGAGGCTGAACCGTTGATGATGGTGTTCATCAGCGTGTACCAGTCTTTTTCGATACGGTGCATGTACAGACGGCTTTCACCGCGAGCTACCGGGTAAACAGGCATCAGTGGCGGATGCGGGAAACGCTCATCCAGATATTCCATAATGATGCGAGATTCCCACAGGGTCAGTTCACGATCCACCAGGGTCGGAACGCTCTGATTCGGGTTGAGGTCAATCAGATCCTGAGGCGGATTGTCCTTTTCCACGTGTTCGATCTCGAAACTTACACCTTTCTCAGCCAGCACAATGCGGACCTGATGGCTATAGATGTCAGTAGGACCGGAAAACAGCGTCATTACCGAACGTTTGTTGGCAGCGACAGCCATGAAAACCTCCAGGTATAGTCAGAATTTTTACTGCTACCAGCCACCAGGTGGCCAGTCAGAAGTTATGTTACCCAGTAAGGAACGACTCTCTTTGTTCGAAAATCAAACAAAAAATGAGCAATACCCGACATTTGGGCAGAAAATTGGATGATAGTTTACCAGATTTTGCGACCTTTGTGGTAAGTCGATACCAGAAATGGGGAAAAAGAGATGCGCTTTAGTCTGAAATGGTTGACTTAATCCCTTATCGGCGATGTTGTTTTTGTTTTACCTGCCTGTCAGGCGGTAGCAAAAAGCACCTTTCCATTTTTACGCTGATTCAGATTTTAGCCATAAAAAAACCCGCCGAAGCGGGTTTTTTTCGCAAATTGTATTCTGCCGGAGCAGAAAGCAATTAACGTTTGGAGAACTGCGGACGACGACGTGCTTTACGCAGACCGACTTTCTTACGTTCAACCTGACGAGCGTCACGAGTAACGAAGCCAGCTTTACGCAGTTCAGAACGCAGGGACTCGTCGTACTCCATCAGAGCGCGGGTGATACCGTGACGGATCGCACCAGCCTGACCAGAGATACCACCACCTTTAACGGTGATGTACAGATCCAGTTTCTCAACCATGTCGACCAGTTCCAGCGGCTGACGAACTACCATGCGGGCAGTTTCACGACCGAAGTACTGTTCCAGAGAACGTTGGTTGATAACGATTTTGCCGTTGCCCGGTTTGATGAAAACGCGAGCTGCAGAACTTTTGCGGCGACCAGTGCCGTAGTATTGATTTTCAGCCATTGCCTATAATCCCGATTAGATGTCAAGAACTTGCGGTTGCTGTGCCGCGTGGTTGTGCTCGTTACCCGCGTAAACTTTCAGTTTACGGAACATAGCACGACCCAACGGGCCTTTTGGCAACATGCCTTTAACCGCGATTTCAATCACACGCTCAGGACGGCGAGCAATCATCTCTTCAAAGGTCGCTTGTTTGATACCACCGATGTGACCGGTGTGATGATAGTACACTTTGTCAGTACGCTTGTTGCCGGTTACAGCAACTTTGTCAGCGTTCAGAACGATGATGTAATCACCAGTATCTACGTGCGGAGTGTATTCCGCTTTATGCTTACCGCGCAGGCGCAGAGCCAGTTCGGAAGCCAGACGGCCCAGAGTTTTACCGGTCGCGTCAACAACATACCAGTCGCGTTTTACGGTTTCTGGTTTAGCTGTAAAAGTTTTCATTAAAAGCTTACCCAATAAATAGTTACACGTTGGTGAACACCCAAACGTCTTCAATTGTTGAGGTTCACACGACAAAGTCCGGCAAACCTACCCCTTCGAATAGCCTATGCCAGCACACAAAAAGTTTTGGGAAAAAAACTTTCTTGTAACGTGGGGTCGCAAGATTATAGAGAAGTCGGGGTCAAAGATCGACCCCTTTTTGTGATTTGTGACAGGTTTTAACCCGCCAAATGCTCGCGCTTCAAATACTCTTCGCTTTGCATCTCTTGCAGACGTGACAGGCAACGCTGGAACTCAAACTTCAGCCGCTCGCCCTGATAAATCTCATACAAAGGTACTTCCGCGCTCACCACCAGCTTGACATGGCGCTCGTAAAATTCATCCACCAGCGCAATGAAACGCCGCGCTTCACTCTCCATCAACCGCGTCATGACGGGCACATCAAACAACATCACCGTGTGAAACAGACGTGAGAGCGCAATATAGTCATGCTGGCTGCGGGCATCAACGCACAGCGTGGTAAATGACACCGCCAGCGTCTGGTTTTCTACGCCCATCGTCGCCAGCGGTCGATGATTGATTTCCAGCGTAGGGGCTTGTTCTCGTTTTGCACCTGCCAGCGCCAGCCACAGCTTATCCATCTGCTCACGCGTTTCATCATTAAGCGGCGACAGCCACAGATGCGCCTGAGTAAGGGTACGCAGCCGATAATCAACACCGGCGTCCACGTTCATAACATCACAATACTGTTTAATGGCATCAATTGCAGGAAGAAAACGCGCACGTTGCAGGCCATTGCGATAAAGCTCATCCGGTGGAATATTTGACGTCGCCACCAGCGTTATGCCACGAGCAAACAATGCTTTCATCAGGCCACCCAGCAGCATGGCGTCGGTAATATCAGAAACAAAAAATTCATCAAAACAGAGCACATCGGTTTCTGCTTTGAAACGATCAGCAATAATTTCCAGCGGATCGCTCTGCCCTTGCAATGCGGTTAATTCTTCATGCACCCGCAGCATAAAACGGTGAAAATGCAGCCGCTGTTTTCGCTCCCCAGGCAAACTTTGATAGAAAAGATCCATCAGCCAGGTTTTTCCGCGCCCTACACCGCCCCACATATATAAGCCACGCACCGGCGCGTTGCTTGTATCTTCGCGCTTACCCCACAGCTTACCGACCCGTGCCATTAACCCGCTAGCCCTGGCGACTGGCGGCGTGCTGTTGATTAATTCCTGGTAGATAATCTCCAGCCGACTGACGGCCTCTTTTTGTACGTCGTCGGGTTGATGGCTGCCTTCATTGAGCGCCTTCAGGTATTGCGATGTCGGGGTAACGCTTTGCATGATGTTCTTGTTATTCCTTGAATAATCGGTGTGCCGTTGTTCACGGTTGACGAAAAAAAGGCCGTTCTACACTACGCGATATGCAGTCGGGATTCCACTTCTGTGGAATTAACGGTTATAGTGGCATAATCAGCCGCAGGCATGGAGCCTGAAGCCAACACCCTACGGAAACAAAAGACAACGGGAGATGTTCATGACCTGGGAATATGCGCTAATTGGGTTAGTCGTCGGCATCATTATTGGTGCTGTGGCCATGCGTTTTGGTAATCGTAAACTGCGCCAGCAACAGGCGTTGCAGTACGAACTTGAAAAGAATAAAGCTGAACTGGACGAGTATCGCGAAGAGCTGGTTAACCACTTTGCCCGCAGCGCGGAATTACTGGATACTATGGCGCACGACTATCGCCAGCTGTATCAACACATGGCGAAAAGCTCCAGCAGCCTGCTGCCGGAACTGTCTGCTGAAGCCAACCCGTTCCGCAATCGTCTGGCAGAATCTGAAGCCAGCAACGATCAGGCTCCGGTGCAGATGCCGCGTGACTATTCTGAAGGTGCATCCGGCCTGTTACGTACCGGCGCGAAGCGCGACTAATTTATTTTTCGGGCGCAGCCATTGCGCCCTCCTCTTCTCTTCTTCCCCCGACTATCATTTAATCTGGTGTCTCATTGTTTACCATCTGAAAATTCAATAACATCAAACTGTTTTGAATCTCTTTTTCTTATCATTCAGGTACGAGAGCAGGAATAATGAAAAAGCAAACCCAGCTGTTGAGTGCATTAGCGTTAAGTGTCGGGTTAACTCTCTCGGCGCCGTTTCAGGCCATCGCATCGATTCCCGGCCAGGTTGCCGGTCAAGCGCCACTGCCCAGTCTGGCGCCGATGCTGGAAAAAGTGCTTCCCGCAGTGGTCAGTGTTCGAGTCGAAGGAACCGCCAGCCAGGAGCAGAAAATTCCGGAAGAATTCAAAAAGTTTTTTGGTGATGATTTACCGGATCAGCCTGCGCAACCTTTCGAAGGTTTAGGTTCCGGCGTCATAATCAATGCCAATAAAGGTTATGTGCTGACCAACAATCACGTCATTAATCAGGCACAGAAAATCAGTATTCAACTCAATGACGGGCGTGAGTTTGATGCAAAGCTGATTGGCGGTGATGAGCAGAGCGATATTGCCCTGTTGCAAATTCAGAATCCCGGTAAATTAACGCAAATTGCCATTGCCGACTCCGATAAACTGCGCGTCGGTGATTTTGCCGTCGCGGTCGGCAACCCGTTTGGTCTTGGGCAAACCGCCACCTCCGGGATTGTTTCCGCATTAGGCCGCAGCGGGTTAAATCTCGAAGGTCTGGAAAACTTTATTCAGACCGATGCCTCTATTAACCGTGGTAACTCCGGCGGTGCACTGTTAAACCTTAACGGTGAATTAATTGGCATCAACACCGCAATCCTTGCCCCGGGCGGCGGTAGCGTAGGAATTGGTTTTGCCATTCCGAGTAATATGGCGCGTACCCTGGCGCAGCAACTTATCGACTTTGGTGAAATCAAACGCGGCCTGTTAGGCATTAAAGGCACCGAAATGAGTGCCGATATCGCCAAAGCATTTAATTTAGACGTTCAGCGCGGCGCGTTTGTCAGCGAAGTGCTGCCAGGTTCTGGCTCGGCAAAAGCAGGCGTGAAAGCAGGCGATATTATTACCAGTCTCAACGGCAAACCGCTGAATAGCTTTGCTGAGTTGCGTTCTCGTATCGCGACCACCGAACCGGGCACGAAAGTGAAACTCGGCCTGCTGCGTAACGGCAAACCGCTGGAAGTAGAAGTGACGCTCGATACCAGCACCTCATCGTCAGCCAGTGCCGAGATGATCACACCTGCGCTGGAAGGCGCGACGTTGAGTGACGGTCAGCTAAAAGATGGCGGCAAAGGTATTAAGATCGATGAGGTTGTCAAAGGAAGCTCCGCCGCTCAGGCTGGATTGCAAAAAGATGATGTGATCATTGGCGTCAACCGCGATCGGGTGAATTCGATCGCTGAAATGCGCAAAGTGCTGGCGACAAAACCGGCCATCATCGCCCTGCAGATCGTACGTGGCAATGAGAGCATTTACCTGCTAATGCGTTAATGTCGTAAACCGGGCATCAGGCTGACGTGTGATGTCCGGTTAACTCGTGGTATGCTGCTGCCGTTCCCTTTTTTAATGACGCCTCCATCATGTTTGTGAAGCTCTTACGTTCCGTTGCGATTGGATTAATTGTCGGCGCTATTCTGCTGGTTGCCATGCCTTCGCTGCGCAGCATTAACCCGCTTTCCACACCGCAATTCGACAGTACCGATGAGACGCCTGCCAGCTATAATCTGGCGGTTCGCCGCGCCGCGCCAGCGGTAGTCAACGTTTATAACCGTGGTTTGAACACCGCCTCACACAACCAGCTTGAGATCCGTACACTGGGATCTGGCGTGATCATGGATCAACGCGGTTATATCATCACCAATAAACACGTGATCAACGACGCCGATCAGATCATCGTCGCCTTACAGGATGGTCGTGTTTTTGAAGCATTACTGGTGGGATCTGACTCTCTAACCGATCTGGCGGTGCTTAAAATTAATGCCACTGGTGGTTTACCCACTATTCCTATCAATTCACGACGCGTACCGCACATTGGCGATGTGGTGCTGGCGATCGGTAACCCGTATAACCTTGGGCAGACCATTACCCAGGGCATTATCAGTGCCACAGGTCGAATCGGCCTGAACCCGACCGGGCGGCAAAACTTCCTGCAAACCGATGCTTCCATTAACCACGGTAACTCCGGCGGCGCGCTGGTGAACTCGCTGGGAGAACTGATGGGTATCAACACGCTGTCGTTTGATAAGAGTAACGATGGCGAAACGCCGGAAGGTATCGGCTTTGCGATTCCTTTCCAGTTAGCAACCAAAATTATGGATAAGCTGATCCGCGATGGTCGCGTGATCCGTGGATACATTGGCATTGGTGGACGAGAAATCGCACCTTTGCACGCGCAGGGCGGCGGTATCGATCAACTGCAAGGAATTGTGGTTAACGAAGTGTCACCTGATGGTCCGGCGGCGAATGCGGGTATCCAGGTCAACGATCTGATTATCTCGGTGGATAACAAACCAGCCATCTCCGCACTGGAGACGATGGATCAGGTTGCGGAAATCCGACCTGGCTCAGTGATCCCAGTTGTAGTGATGCGTGACGATAAGCAGCTAACGTTGCAGGTCACCATTCAGGAATATCCAGCGACTAATTAAGTCGTGCGCTCAAAACAAAAAACCGGAGTCTGTGCTCCGGTTTTTTATTATCTGCTAATCAATTATTTATTAACGAACTCTTCGCCCAGGGCGATATCTTTCTTCAGCGTATCCAGCATACCTTCCAGTGCGTTCTGTTCAAATGCGCTCAGGGTGCCGATAGATTTACGCTCTTCCACGCCGTTTTTACCCAGCAGCAGCGGTTGAGAGAAGAAACGTGCGTACTGACCATCGCCTTCAACGTAGGCACATTCTACAACGCCTTGTTCGCCCTGCAGTGCGCGAACCAGAGATAGACCAAAACGTGCAGCGGCCTGGCCCATAGACAGGGTTGCAGACCCGCCACCGGCTTTCGCTTCAACCACTTCAGTACCCGCGTTCTGGATACGTTTGGTCAAATCAGCCACTTCTTGTTCGGTGAAGCTTACGCCAGGAACCTGAGACAGCAGCGGCAGAATGGTAACACCAGAGTGACCGCCAATAACCGGCACTTCAACTTCGCCCGGCTGTTTGCCTTTCAGTTCCGCAACAAAGGTGTTGGAACGAATGATATCCAGCGTGGTAACGCCGAACAGTTTGTTTTTGTCATAAACACCGGCTTTTTTCAGCACTTCTGCAGCGATAGCCACAGTGGTGTTCACCGGGTTAGTGATAATACCAATGCACGCTTTCGGGCAAGTTTTCGCAACTTGCTGTACCAGGTTTTTCACGATACCGGCGTTAACGTTAAACAGGTCGGAACGATCCATACCCGGTTTACGCGCAACACCTGCAGAAATAAGAACGACATCTGCGCCTTCCAGAGCAGGGGTCGCATCTTCACCAGAAAAACCTTTGATTTTCACAGCAGTAGGGATATGGCTCAGGTCGACGGCCACACCGGGAGTGACTGGAGCGATATCATACAGGGAGAGTTCTGAACCTGAAGGCAGTTGGGTTTTTAACAGTAGTGCAAGCGCCTGGCCGATACCACCAGCAGCGCCGAGGACTGCGACTTTCATCCTAAACTCCTTATTATATTGATAAACTAAGATATGTTGCTCCGCTGCCGCGACCTTAATCCACAAATTCCCTGTTTACAATGACCACTTCTCAAGAATGTGTAGTCACGCAAATTTGGCGTTTATGCATTTAATTGACGTAATCAGGGAGCTAACTTACGTAATTAACAGTCGCTTATGCATTAGGGCAACATTCCAACAGGTGGTGACAATATACCCTACCGTTCAGCCAAAACAACATCATTTTGATAACAATTAATTTACTTTTAAGCGAAATTTACATGCCGTGACGCAGGCATGTTTCTCAATAACGAAATTTGATAAAATCCCGCTCTTTCATAACATTATTTCAGCCTTCTCCAGGGCAGACTGTTTGCATAAAAATTCATCTGTATGCACAATAATGTTGTATCAACCACCATATCGGGTGACTTATGCGAAGCTCGGCTAAGCAAGAAGAATTAGTTAAAGCGTTTAAAGCGTTACTTAAAGAAGAGAAATTTAGCTCCCAGGGCGAAATTGTCGCCGCATTGCAGGAGCAAGGCTTTGACAATATTAACCAGTCTAAAGTCTCGCGGATGTTAACCAAGTTTGGTGCTGTACGTACCCGCAATGCCAAGATGGAAATGGTTTACTGCCTGCCAGCTGAACTGGGCGTACCAACCACCTCCAGTCCGCTGAAAAATCTGGTGCTGGATATCGACTACAATGACGCTGTTGTGGTGATTCATACCAGCCCTGGCGCGGCACAATTAATTGCGCGTCTGCTGGACTCTCTGGGCAAAGCAGAAGGTATTCTTGGCACCATTGCCGGTGATGACACCATCTTTACCACCCCTGCTAAAGGTTTTACCGTCAAAGACCTGTACGAAGCGATTTTAGAGCTGTTCGACCAGGAGCTTTAATCTCTACCCCGCCGCTTCTGGCGGCGGGAAAAATGCTGCATTCTCCTCTTATCCCCCTGCTTTCCCCTGTCATCTATTAACGAATAGTGCGCTTTGCTGCGACAAAACATTCACATATCGAATACATAGGGTAATAATCGCACATTATGCAAAAAACGATATCATATTGAAATTAATGACATTTATAATGGTGTCCTATGTTTTTAATTCCACTTTGTTATAAAAATTAATATTTTTAACACTTTAAATCCAATAGAAACAGTTAGCGTGGTATTAATTAGCTAAATAATTAGTGTATACTTGATTTTGTGATATGGGTCACGAAACAAAGGCCCAGCTAAAAGATTATGTCGAGGTAAAAATCATGAAAATCAAAACCACTGTTGCTGTATTAAGCGTACTTTCTGTTCTCTCTTTCGGTGCCTTCGCTGCCGATTCCATTAATGCTGCACAAGCGCAAAACCGTGAAGCTATCGGTACAGTGTCCGTCAGCGGGGTGGCGTCTTCGCCGATGGATATGCGTGAAATGTTGAATAAAAAAGCGGAAGAAAAAGGCGCAACGGCCTACCAGATTACTGAAGCTCGTAGCGGTGACACCTGGCACGCTACGGCTGAACTGTACAAATAAACCCTCATCGTCTTGTCCGACGATATTGCCCCCGGTTCGGGGGCTTTTTTTTTGCGCTAATGACGAACATTAAAACGCAAATGCCCTTCCAGCTCTTCCTCTGCCTCATCAAACAGCAATATTAACGCGCCAAAACGGCGACGCATTTTCTCTCCCAGATGAACGAATTCGATCTCCAGCGGTAGCGGCAGGACATCATTCATTAACACATCCCATAGAGAGTCGAGATCGCGTACCTTATCTTTCGCCAGGCCAAAGGTTTGGCTAAAGTCGCGATAAAAATCCTCCTGACTCTCAATCTCATCAAAATCAAATGTATAGATATTCATCTGTTGCCACCGTCACGTTTCGCGGCGAGTTCTGCCGTTCATCGCTAAGTATAGACATGAAAAAACCGACGCTTTTGGCGTCGGTTTTAACTTAACTATCGGTCAGCGCATGTTGATACTTATGGAGCATACCGGTAAGCCGATGCACCGGTTCCGTCACCTGCGGTGGCGCTTGCCAGATGCGTAGCTTTTCCTGGTAGATTTCCAGTTCTTCCAGCAACTGCCCAAAGTACCGACGACGTTTATCATCGCTACGGGCAGATATCACATGGTCTGCTGTGCGGCGCATTTGTCGGTGAAACGCCGATAAATCCTCGTTAACCGGGATCGGCGCATCACGCAGGCGCTGGTGCGCGATAATCATCGTCAGCGCCAGGCGAAATTTCGGCAAATCTCCGGGAAATTTATTCATCAGCAAAAACAACTGCTGATAAAGTGCCGGAAGATGGTTCTCTTTACGACGCGCGACATTGGTGGTCATCGCGGAAACAGCAGCAGAAACAAATTGATTAAGCAATACGCGTCCGGTTCTGTCGCGTGATTTATCCCGCACTAACAGAATAACAATAAACGCCAATACACAGCCAACGATTTGCCCTAATGCGCTGTCGAGAAACTGACTGAAATGGAACGTCATCGGGTTATCCAGCACGATAATATTGATGGTGCTGGCCAGCGCCCCCATTGAGCCTAGTCGCCGTTTCTGTACTTCAATGCCAAGGAAGAATCCCAGCACGGCAAGGCTGATACACAGCAGTAACATACTCTGTTGGGTATTTGGGATAATCACCAAAAAGTAGAGCAGCCCTAACGGCAACGCCGCCAGCGTCCCGTAGATAAAGTCGATCGCCACCATGCGTGGATTCGGCAAACGCATCGCCAGTGACGTCACTACCGCAATCATCACCATTGCGCCACTGCCGGAAGTCCAACCCGTCCACAGCCAGAAAAGCGTGCCCAGAATGCAGGAAAGTGTGGTTCGCCAGAAGTTAACCATCGCATGATGACGTTCGGCTGACTCAACTTTTACTTCCGGCTCGCCTTGCAGGATCTCTTCTTCGGTGGCGTTGATTTTTGTATTACTGATAACACCGCGTTTGAGCAATTGATAACGTGTTGCCGCCGCGACCCAGCTATAAATGGTGACAGGTGTTTCCCGTTCCCCGGTCCAGGCAATAACTCTTCGCAGGCGTTTGAGCTGCTTGTGGACGTCCTGCGCGGTTTCTACCGGCGTGTCAAAAAATTCGCGGAAAGTATCAGTGATCAATTCCGGGCGCGAATTCTGAATCAAATAGGTTTCGCAGGACTGGGTAATCAGCGTCAGCGATAGCGTATTAATCGCTTTTAAACGTCGATTAGCTCGCGCCCAACGGGAAGATTCCATATTCAGGTTGCTGCGCATACCTTGTAGCGCCGTGGTGCGTCGAACCAGGTCGCCCCAGGCCTTATCGACAACTTCACCATCGCCATGCTTGATACAGAGTTGCATTAATTGATATTGCGCGACCAACAAACTTTCCAGCTCTCGATCCACTTCTTGTTTGATCGATCGCGGAGAAAAGAGCAGATCCGCCATAATCGCACACACAATACCGATAACGATCTCACTACAACGTTCGACGGCAAACTGCGGCGTCAGCAACGGTTCCGGCTGAATGGTGATCACAATGATCAGCGCGGTATAACCAGCCAGTCCCCACGCATAGGAGTTTTCTATTCGTACCAGTGAAGAAATCCAGGTACAAAAACCGGCCCAGATACAGCACACCAGAATCATCAGCAAAGGGGCGCGGATCATCGCAATAATGATCACCAGCCCGGCAATACAGCCGATAAATGTGCCGATGATGCGTAAAAAGCCACGATAGCGAATAGCGCCAGAATACGGTTCGCCACCGGCAGCAAAGGCCGGGCCGGCGGCAACAATCGCCGCTGTCAGTACCGCCCAGCGTGGCGTTTCCAGCTGAAAGTGAAAGCCAACAAACAGCGCCAGCACAATGGCGGTCGCCAGTTTTACCGCAAAGCGAATATGTTGGTTAGCAATGGAGAAAATACCCATCGTGATTAACCAAACTCACGCAGGCGATGAGCCATTTTACGGAAGAACGAATCCTGGCTTTCGTCACGATCCTGTTTGCCAGTGACCACCACCGTCGCGGTGGTGCCCGCAGGCCAGATGTTCTCTTGCTGATTATCGAGACGAATACGTACCGGAACTCGTTGCGCCAGACGCACCCACTCCAGGTTAGAGTCGATAGTCGCCATTCCTTTATCATCGCGCGTACTGCTGGCGTTGGTGACCCCGGCAGCGACGCTATCAACCGTACCTTTCAGCACTTTGTTACTGCCAAGCGGCGTGATCTCTGCGCGATACCCCGGGCGCACCCCTTCCAGCTTGGTTTCTTCCATATAGGCCAGCACATAGAAGGAGTTCTGTTTCACCAGCGCAACCGCCGTTGAGCCACGGGTAATAAACTCACCGGTATAGACGTTGAGGTTGGTCACCCAGCCATCTGCTGGCGCGCGGATCACCGTGCGTTCAAGATCCAGTTTTGCCAGATCGCGGGTCGCCTGTGCTTTCGCTAATTGATGCAGAACCGTTTGTAGTACGTTGTTGGCCTGGTCTATCTCTTCGCGGGACATCGCCTGTATGCCGAGACGGTTACGACGTCCGGCCTCCTGGCGTTTTTCCTGTGCCAGCACCTGATAATAAGCAACATCGGCTTGCGCTTCCTCGAGCGCCTTTTGATAGCGTGGCTGGTCGATGGTGAACAGTACCTGTCCTTTTTTCACCAGCTGGTTATCATGAACATTTACCTGAGTAATGAGTCCGGATACGTCCGGCGCGATCGCAACGACGTCGGCGCTAAAGCGTGCGTCACGCGTCCACGGGGATTCGGTGTAATAGACCCAGGCATTAAAAATTGCGATGAAGGCCAGAATGACTAATACGACCGTGATGGCCGTACGGGAGAATTTTCTTATTAGTGTTTTCACTTCAACCTCAAACGAACAGTCGCGATATCAAATAAAACAAGCAGCAATAGAGCGCGGTGTTGAACAACGCCGGATGCCAGACAAAGTCGTAGATACCTGTTGGCACAAGTACCCGGCGCACCAGCCAGAAAATCGCCAGTGATAAAAGCAATTCGAAAAATATAGGTGGGAAGGACAGCCCAAACACCACGATAACGGGAAACAGACTCATGTTGACCTTGGTTGTATAGAGAGAGCAGGCGTTATTATTTTCAGCATCTGTCGCCGCAGAGAAGGGCATGGAAAGCCGGGCGAGAGCAACATTGCTGTAGATTGATATTTAATATATTAGCGTAACTGTTATGCTGTTATCTATATTATGTGATCTAAATCACTTTTAAGTCAGAGTGAATAATGGAACGACTAAAACGCATGTCGGTGTTTGCCAAAGTAGTTGAATTTGGCTCTTTTACCGCCGCCGCCAGACAGCTACAGATGAGCGTTTCGTCCATCAGTCAGACGGTGTCAAAACTGGAAGATGAGTTGCAGGTAAAGCTGTTAAACCGCAGCACACGCAGCATTGGCTTGACTGAAGCCGGTAGAATTTACTACCAGGGCTGCCGTCGGATGCTCCATGAAGTGCAGGATGTCCATGAGCAATTGTATGCCTTCAATAACACCCCCATCGGGACGCTGCGCATTGGCTGTTCTTCAACTATGGCACAAAATGTTCTCGCCGGGCTGACAGCAAAAATGCTGAAAGAGTACCCAGGTCTGAGCGTGAATCTGGTCACAGGTATACCTGCACCCGACCTGATCGCTGATGGTCTGGATGTGGTGATCCGCGTCGGCGCATTGCAGGATTCCAGCCTGTTTTCCCGCCGTCTGGGCGCGATGCCAATGGTGGTGTGCGCAGCTAAAAGCTATCTCACACAATACGGCATACCGGAAAAACCCGCCGATTTAAGTAGTCATTCATGGCTGGAATACAGCGTGCGCCCGGACAATGAATTTGAACTGATCGCGCCAGAAGGGATCTCAACACGACTGATCCCGCAAGGACGGTTTGTCACAAATGATCCGATGACGCTGGTGCGCTGGCTGACGGCAGGCGCCGGCATCGCCTACGTGCCGCTGATGTGGGTGATCAACGAGATCAATCGCGGGGAACTGGAGATCCTGCTGCCGCGTTACCAGTCAGATCCACGCCCGGTTTATGCGTTATATACCGAAAAAGATAAGCTGCCACTGAAGGTGCAGGTCGTGATCAACTCACTGACAGATTATTTTGTTGAGGTCGGTAAGCTGTTTCAGGAGATGCACGGGCGCGGGAAAGAAAAGTAATTTATGTGCGTAAGTCGGTAAGCACCGCATCCGACAACCAATACCTGATGCGACGCTTACCGGCCAGGATAGATTACGCAGTACCGCCAACGGTCAGGTTATCGACTTTAAGCGTCGGCTGGCCCACGCCAACCGGCAAACTCTGCCCTTCTTTGCCGCAGACACCCACGCCGTTATCCAGTTTCAGGTCGTTGCCCACCATCGAAATCTGCTGCATGGTTTCGATGCCGGAACCAATCAACGTTGCCCCTTTCACCGGCTTCGTTACTTTACCGTTTTCAATCAGATACGCTTCTGAGGTGGAGAAGACAAATTTGCCGGAGGTGATATCCACCTGGCCGCCACCGAAGTTCGGCGCATAGATGCCATACTCAACGGATTCAATAATTTCCTGCGGGGTCGATTTACCCGGCAGCATGTAGGTGTTGGTCATACGCGGCATTGGCAGGTGAGCGTACGATTCACGGCGACCATTGCCAGTCGGCTTCATACCCATTAAGCGCGCGTTGAGTTTATCCTGCATGTAACCTTTCAGGATGCCGTTCTCAATCAGCACATTGTACTGACCTGGCGTACCTTCATCATCAATCGCTACCGAACCACGGCGATCAACCATCGTGCCGTCATCAACCACGGTACACAGTTCAGAAGCCACCAGCTCCCCGACCTGTCCACTAAAGACCGAAGTACCACGGCGGTTGAAGTCGCCTTCCAGGCCATGACCGACCGCTTCATGCAACAGCACGCCGGGCCAGCCAGCGCCGAGAACTACCGGCATGGTGCCCGCAGGTGCGGCAACAGCAGAAAGATTGACCAGCGCCATACGCACGGCTTCTTTTGCCCATGCATCCGCACGGACTTCGCCATCGAGATCGGCAAGGAAGAACTCATAACCAAAACGACCGCCGCCGCCACTGGCGCCGCGTTCGCGTTTGCCATCTTCTTCGACCAGAACGCTCACAGAAAGACGCACCAGAGGGCGCACATCCGCTGCCAGCGTGCCGTCAGTCGCCGCAACCAGAATTAATTCATAGACGCCACTGAGGCTGGCAGTCACTTCCTGTACGCGCTTGTCCGCTTCGCGAGCAACCTTATCGACACGACGCAGGATATCCAGCTTCTCTTCACGGCTCATGCTTTGCAGCGGGTCAACCGAGGTATACAGCGGGCTATACTCTACCGCGCCCAGCGTCTGTACTTTGCCATCGCCGTTGTCACGCACAATGGTACGCGCCGCTTGCGCACTCTGTTCCAGCGCCAGCAGGCTGATTTGGTCAGCGTAAGCAAATCCGGTTTTTTCACCGCTGATTGCACGCACGCCAACGCCCTGATCGATGTTGTAAGAACCATCTTTAATAATGCGGTCTTCTAAAACCCAGGATTCGTGATAGCTCGACTGAAAATAGAGATCGCCATAATCAAGGCGACGTTCGGTCAGTTGACCGAGGATCGCGAACAAGTCCTGATGTTTCAGGCCGTTCGCCGCTAGCAATTGTTCACTTACCAGGTTCAGACTCATCGTTTTTGCTACTCGTTAGTTACTGCGGTAGAGGATTTTTTACGGCTGCCGGATGCGGCGTGAACGCCTTATCCGGCCTACGGTTATGTTCCGGCTCGTTGGCCTTTGGCAACGATTATCATAAGAGATTGGGGCAATTACGCGCCCTCGTCAAATCATTGCGCTTTTTCTTTACGCGGTTGGCGCAATACTTCGTTGATTTGCGGATCGTCCAGCGGACCCGAAATGTGATAACGCAAAATGGAAACTTTGCTCCACAGCGGCCCCAGCACTTTACTGGCGGCAAATACTGCCGCGCCGACAATGGGGTTAACCGCAAAGGCCGCAGCCACGCCCACTGTCGCAGAAATCTCTGGTGCGACAACCGCTTCCATATTCAGATCGCGACGCACCAGATTCACCGACCCTTTCATGGCGATATCCGCTTCCAGGCCATCCACCAGCGTGTCATCGGTGTGCATAACGCCGTCTTTAATCCACGCGGTGCTGCGAATGGAGTCAAAATAGAACCCTTCGCCAAAGGTGTCTCTGAAATCAAAACGCAGCTTACGCATCAGGGCATCAACGCTCAATAAGCGCAGCAATTGCCCGGCATGTCCGGTGCTGATTTCGGTAATTTCGCCTTTGCCCAGTTGGGTATGAATGATGCCATTCAACGTCGCTTCATCCGGCTGCCACGGTGCTTTACGCCAGTGTAAATCGTAATCCACATTAAATGACGACTGGCGTATTGGCGTCGTGACACCAAAAAATTCTGCGGCGGCATCAATTTTCTGGCCGCGCAGTTTTCCTTTCAGCGAGGTACGTTCATTCCCCGGATTGTTAACCCATTCACCATCGGCAGTGAGTCGCGAGAAACCAGTATCAATCAGTCCATTGGTCAGCGTTAACGTATCGCCGGAAATGGTGATATCGCTGTCGATGCGACCGAATTTTTGCCCCCAGAACCAGCACTCTGCGCAACGTATTTGTGCGTCCGGCCAGCCACGGAAGCTGATGCGCTCCGTAGTCGGGAAAGGTGATGAATTCGTTGATTCACCACCGGTTTTCGTCACGTTCGGGTTGTAATAGAGATATTTAATATTCGCCAGCCACGGCGCGTTATTACGCATCGCCAGCGTAGCGTTGATTTCACGCCCTTGCGCCTCAACCTGCGTACCGTTTGCCATCGGCTGCGAGACGATGCTCAGGTTATTCCACTGCTGATTCCCCAATGACAACGCCGGTGTACGCAACGTAATGTGCTGAGGGAAACTCGCCGCGCTGCCAACCTTTTCCGTCGCGCCTTTCTGGAATAGCGCCAGCCACTCGGCGCCGTCCATTGGCGGCATATTTAACTCAACACCACTCTGTTCCGGTAACGGTGGAAGCGTTTTGCTGTCTGCCGCCCAGATGGCGCGCTCAAGCGTCAGCTTTTGACCGAGCAACCAGCGGCTATTGAAATGGTTATTCGTGCCAGCTTGCCCGGTTAATTCAAAGCTGTTGAGATTGCCATCAACCTTAATATTTACAGGTAGCGGTTTACCCGCAGGTTTGGCTAACGGCGAAGGTAAGTGACTACTCACATTCTTCAGATCGCCGTTCAGCTCTACGTTATAGGTCGCGCCAGCATGATAAGGCAGCTCAATGCCCACTTTACCATCCCACGCCACGCTGCCGCTTAACGCTTCGTTCACCGCTTCAGGCAGAACGCCGGTTTTCGCTGGTTGCCAGTTACCGTTGAGATTCACCGCAACCTGGTAGGCTTTTGTCCCTTCTTTGGTGGAAAAATCCACGTTCAGTGGCTGGTTAAACCAGCTTGCGGTCAGTGGTTCACTTTGCAGATCACCATTGATAAAGCTGAATTTACCGCTCAAATTTTTCAGGGTGCTGTCGAGGGGTTTGATAAACAGGCTGTTGTTGCGCAGCGCCACTTCACCTTTCGCTGTAACCAGTTCGCCATTCAGCGGGATATCGAGATGTAAGCGAGCATTCACATCGCCGTCGAGCTGGAGTTCTTGTAGGGTCGCCCCCAGAGAATCCTTCAGCGGCGTCTCATCAAAGTAAGGACCAACGGCTTTACCCGAACCTTTAATGTCAGCGTCAATAAGCAACTTTTCTTTCGAGTAGTCAGGGATCACCGCAGTGAGGTTACTGGCGCGCACACCGCCCAGATTAACGCCATCGGTTTTCATCCATAAACCGTCGTTAATAAAGTCCAGTTCAATATCAAGGTTAGTTAATGCAGGCCAGTCCGGCTGGAAGGCAAACTTCGCGTTACGCAGCGGCACCAGCACTTCAAACTGACCTTCGTTGTGTTTGTAAGGGAAAAGATGTGGATTGCCGCCATAAACCAGGGTCGCGTTATCCGCTTTACCGCCCTGAATTGCGCCACTTAGATAATCGACTAACTCTTTCCCCATCAGGTTTTCCGGGAAATAGCGCCAGGCTTGTGAACCATCATCGGTACTGATGCCAGCCAGAATCCCCAGCCAGGGTTCATCGTTAGCAGGTTGCAGGTAACGAAAACCGCCGCGCGCATGGACGGCTTTGGCTTTAACGTCGATGTTACGCCCATCCAGCTGGAAACCTTTATCATTATTCAACCAGCTTATGGTTGCCTTGCCGTCGGCAATTTCCAGCGGTGCGCGAAATACCGTTTCATAAGGCATTTTCGCCTGCTTCATGGAAGCCGTCAGCAAACCATTTTCTACGCTTCCTGAAAGCGTCCCGGAGAAATGTTCCGCACCCGGCAGTAATTTCCATTGTTTCCAGGCCAAATTGCTCCACGACGCCTGAAAGCGGGTTTTCTCTGCCGCCTGAAGCGGGATATCCAGCGCCAGCGTGTTGATCTTGCCGCTCGGCTGGGTTGAACGCCAGATATCACCCAGCGCAGGTGAAAGTTTCGCTGCTAATGGGCGTATGCCTTCCAGCCCCGCCAGCTCCAGATTGCTGGCGCGAATTCGTAGTTCGTCACTACGTTTATTGTTTTTGCCGCCAACGTCCTGTTCTGGTATCCAGGCCAGCGTCAAAGCTCCACTCGGCCAGGGTTTGCCGTCCATGGTGATCCGCGTATCAGGAATGGAAAACTGCCAGCCCGAATGTTCGCGCGTTATGTGCGCGGTCAGATTATCCACCGACAGCGAATGCGTTTTTTTCTCGCCCAGCCAGCTTGCACCGCCCTGTTTCAGCCAGACATCGCCGCCGATCACATCGCCTTTGTCGATGGTCATCCAGCCTTCAAGGGAGAACTGTGCCGTTTCCAGCGCAATATTGTCCTGCATCCATTTACCGAGCCACGGCTTCAGGTCAATGTCATCAGCCTGAAGCCAGACGCGACCATTGCTTAACAGTCCCTCATCATCACGCAGATCCATGCGCACCTGCATCACGCCGTGTTGTCCGGTCAGACTGGAGAGACTTACCTGACCTTCCGCACGGTGTCTACGTGGATCGTTAAGCCAGGTGAGTTGCGGGATCGCCAGTTCAGCGCGCTGACCGGATGGTGTCAGGAAGCTGATTTCGCTATCGCGGAGATCGAAGTGATCGAACTGACGAAGAAACAGATCGCTGATATGGCTGGCTTCCAGGCTATCATTGCTACCACCACTGGTGATGGGTGTATTGGTGCGAAAGCGCAGTTGCCAGAAAGTGAGGTCACGAAACTGCCAGCGCATATGCAGCAGGCTCTGCCAGACATCCAGCGCCAGGGTGACGCGTTTAACCGAAAATTCACCGCCATCTTTCAACTCAGCGCGGATGTCGTGCGCTTCGAGTGTTGGGCCAAAATTTTGCCAACTGGCGGAGAGCTGACTGGCTGCCACCGGCATACCCGTCGCGGATTCAATTTTGTTAAGGATTTCCGGGCGCCAGGCGTCGAGGTGCGGTAAAGCAATACGCAGGCCGCTGACCAGCAGCGCAGCAATCACAACGAGCGCGGCTCCAGTAAGCAGTAAAATCCCCGGCAATCGCCTCACCCGTCACTCCTTGTCTGCTAAAAATGTGACTCAAAAACCCTTTGCCGGATGGCGGCCCAGCATCTGTTTACATCATTACGACGTCAAACTGCTCCTGGTTGTAGAGCGGTTCAATTTGTACTTTAACCTGTTTGCCAACGAAAATTTCCACTTCCGCCAGCGAGTGCGATTCTTCGCCTTTCAAGGCTTCGGCTACTGCCGGGGAAGCATAGACCAGGAAACGGTCAGAGTCGTAAGCATGGTGCACGCGAACGATCTCACGCATGATTTCATAGCATACGGTTTCCACGGTTTTCACCGTTCCGCGACCGTGACAGGTTGGGCATTCATTACACAGTACGTGCTCAATGCTTTCGCGGGTGCGTTTACGCGTCATCTCCACCAGCCCCAGCGCCGAAAAACCATTAACGCTGGTTTTCACCCGGTCTTTGCTCAACGCCTGTTCCAGCGAATGCAGTACGCGGCGACGGTGATCTTCATTATTCATGTCGATGAAATCAATAATGATAATCCCGCCCAGATTACGCAACCGTAACTGGCGAGCGATAGCCTGCGTCGCTTCAATATTGGTATTGAAGATGGTGTCGTCCAGATTGCGATGACCAACAAACGCCCCGGTATTGATGTCCACGGTAGTCATCGCTTCGGTCTGGTCGATAATCAGATAGCCGCCGGATTTCAGTTCTACTTTGCGTTCCAGCGCCCGCTGGATTTCGTTTTCGACATCAAAGAGATCGAAAATTGGCTGGCGTCCGGTGTAATGTTCCAGCTTACTGGTCATCTCGGGAATGTATTCCGAAGTGAACTCAAGCAACGCTTCGTAAGTCAGGCGCGAGTCAACGCGAATACGATCCAGCTCAGCGTCGGCGAAATCACGCAGAACACGCTGCGCCAGCGCCAGTTCGCCGTACAGTTGATAACGGGTCTGTGGACGCTTTTTACGTTCCATCACTTTGGTCCAGACGCGTTTCAGGTAGGCAGCATCGGAGGCCAGCTCCGCTTCGCCAACCCCTTCCGCCGCAGTACGGATGATAAATCCGCCCTGCTCGTCGCAATACTCTGCGACCACTTTTTTCAGGCGTTCACGTTCAGATTCACTTTCAATGCGTTGGGAAACCCCAACGTGAGAAGCCCCTGGCATAAACACCAGATAGCGAGACGGCAGCGTGATATCGGTGGTCAGACGCGCACCTTTGGTGCCAAGCGGATCTTTCACCACCTGCACCATCAGATCTTGTCCCTGACGCACCAGCTCCGAAATATCGCGCACCGTGAACTGCTTTTGTTCTTCACCCGCCACACATTCGGTGTGTGGCATGATGTCGGATGCATGAAGAAACGCGGCTTTATCCAGCCCAATATCTACAAAAGCCGCCTGCATACCCGGAAGTACACGACTTACACGACCCTTGTAGATATTGCCTACTATTCCGCGTCGCGCCTCACGTTCAATATGAATTTCCTGCAGAATACCGCCATCAATATACGCCACTCGTGTTTCCGAAGGCGTTACGTTTACCAACAATTCAGCCGTCATGTTTATCCCTTTTGTCACGCAGTGCGTTAAAATTACTTAATAATTCATACGTTTCAACCAGCGGTAAGCCGACTACGGCGTGATAGCTGCCATTTATCTTCCTGACAAAACAACCACCCAGCCCCTGAATACCGTATGCACCTGCTTTATCTAACGGTTCACCGCTGGCAACATAGCCCGCGATGTCTTCGTCTGTTAACGTTCTGAACGTCACATCGGTGACCACCAGACAATCGAGAATGTACTGGCTGTCTGCCAGCGCCACCGCCGTCATTACCTGATGAGTCTGTCCCGATAATTTGCGCAACATCTGCGCCGCATGTTCTGCATCGCGCGGTTTCTCTAACACTTCCCCATTCAGGACAACAATGGTATCCGCTCCCAGTACCGGGAGATCCTGCGCAGTATGAGCAACACCTGCTTGCGCTTTCTCACGCGCCAGACGCATAACATACTGCTGCGCGCTCTCCTGCGGATGGCGCTGTTCCTCAATGCCCGTAACAATACGTTCAAAGGTCACGCCAAGTTGCGCAAGTAACTCCTGACGACGCGGAGAACCGGAAGCTAAATACAGAGAAGTCATAGAAACCTTTATTGCACTGCAAACTGCTGACGGATTTTGCGCATCAGCAAGAAAATCCACGGCCAGAGCACACCATTGACTACACTACTCCAGAACACTTCGGGTCTGAAAGAGACGTTGATCACTAAAAACTCTGCCCAGAAAACAATAATATCCACTACCAGCGAAAGCAACATGACGACCAGCGCCTGCTGCCATAATGCCAGGTTGCGGAAAAGCTGGAATTTCAGTGCTACCAGATAAGCAATGATACTCATCGACAACGCCCGGACACCGAGCGTAGAGCCACTGATCAGATCCAGTATGGCACCCATCACAAAACCTGTGCCCACATTTACGCGATGGGGCAAGGCCAGGATCCAATACAGCAAGATGAGCAATACCCAGTTTGGCCGGAAAACGATGAGATTATCCGGCCAGGGCATAATTTGTAGTAACAAGGCGATGAGGAAAGAGAGCCAGATAACCCAGCGCCCCTGGCTACGATATCTCGCCACTATTGCCCTCCTGGCGCACGTGCAGGCGGTTGAGCACCACTTTGCGGCGGCGTAGCCCTTTGTGGAGAGCGGTTAGCAGCGGGCTGTGTCGGCGCAGCAGGCGCAGTAGCTGCATTTCCTGTCGTCGGTTGCTGCGGAGTCGGCTGAGCGATCCCCGTTGCCGGTTCAGGTAACTTTGGCCCCATCGCGTCTGGCGAAGGCAATACCTGCGGCATCATCTGCATCAGACGTTCATTAGCAACGCGATGCACCTCTTCCGGCGTCATCGGGTTAGCGCCGTTACGATCTGCGCCCCACAGCAGCAGCAGATAACGCAAACGTTGCAGTCCCGCAGTCGGACGCGCCTGGATCACGGTATAAGCGCGCTGGGTATCGAGTTTCACAGAAGAGACGACCGCCACCGGATAACCTTCCGGGAAGCGTCCACCAAGACCAGATGTCACCAATACATCACCAACACGAATATCAGTATTCGCTGGCAGGTGCTCAAGTTGTAAATCATCAGTACAACCGTTACCCGCAGCAATTACGCGGATATCATTACGGAGAACCTGAATTGGCAGTGCATGGGTCGCGTCGCAAATCAGCAACACGCGGCTGGTCAGTTTGGCGACCGCCACCACCTGGCCAACAACACCTTTGTCACTGATGACCGGCTGGCCTTCATAAACTCCGTTAACGCTGCCTTTGTCGATAACGACTTGATCGCTATACGGATCGTTAACCGTAGAGATAACCTGAGTCACCATCTTTTGCTCATCCTGGCGCAACGGAGAACCCAGCAGCTCGCGCAGGCGCGCGTTCTCCTGTTTGTATTGTCCAAGCATCAGCAGTTCGCTGTTTTTCAACAGCAATTCCTGACGTAACGCCCGGTTTTCAAGTTCTAGTTGATCACGCGAGGCCAGCGTCTGTGATACGCCATCCAGCAATTCTCGAGGAGCATTGGAAACAAAGTAGAAAGGACTGACGGCGGTATCCATATAGGTACGGATTTGACTAAACATCCCCAGGCGACTGTCGGCAATAATAACGCCGAGCGCCACCAGCACCGCCAGAATAAGGCGAATCTGTAGCGACGGGCCACGGCTAAAAATTGGCTTCATAAGTTATGCGTATTCTCGTATCAGACCAGGCAGGGCAAACAGATGTTCCCCCTGCCTGCATCCGATTACTCTTCGCTGAACAGGTCGCCGCCGTGCATGTCGATCATTTCCAGTGCTTTGCCGCCACCGCGTGCCACACAGGTCAGCGGGTCTTCAGCAACAACAACTGGAATGCCGGTTTCTTCCATTAACAAACGGTCAAGGTTACGCAGCAGCGCACCACCGCCAGTGAGCACCATTCCGCGCTCGGAAATGTCGGAAGCGAGTTCCGGCGGGCACTGCTCCAGCGCAACCATCACCGCGCTAACGATGCCGGTCAGCGGTTCTTGCAGCGCTTCGAGGATTTCGTTGGAATTCAATGTAAAGCCGCGTGGCACGCCTTCTGCCAGGTTACGGCCACGAACTTCGATTTCACGGACTTCATCGCCCGGATAAGCAGAACCGATTTCGTGTTTGATACGTTCTGCAGTCGCTTCACCGATCAGAGAACCGTAGTTACGACGAACGTAGTTGATGATCGCTTCGTCGAAGCGGTCACCGCCAATACGTACAGAAGAGGAGTAAACTACACCGTTCAGAGAGATAACGGCAACTTCAGTAGTACCACCACCGATATCAACCACCATGGAGCCGGTTGCTTCAGATACCGGCAAGCCGGCACCGATTGCTGCTGCCATCGGCTCTTCAATCAGGAATACTTCGCGGGCGCCTGCGCCCTGCGCGGATTCACGAATAGCACGACGCTCAACCTGGGTAGCGCCAACCGGCACACAAACCAGAACTCGCGGGCTTGGACGCATAAAGCTGTTGCTGTGCACTTGTTTGATAAAGTGCTGGAGCATCTTTTCAGTCACGAAGAAATCAGCGATAACGCCATCTTTCATTGGGCGAATGGCAGCAATATTGCCCGGCGTACGGCCCAGCATCTGCTTCGCGTCATGACCTACTGCAGCTACGCTTTTCGGTGAACCGGCACGATCCTGACGAATAGCCACCACAGAAGGCTCATTCAATACGATGCCTTGTCCTTTTACATAAATGAGGGTATTCGCAGTACCCAGGTCAATGGACAAGTCATTGGAAAACATGCCACGAAATTTTTTCAACATACTAAGGGATAATCCTGAAAGCTGGGGCGGAAAAGAAAATCCGCTTACTTTACCAACCACACGCAGCAGCGACAAGGCGCAAAAATCATCTGCTACGGTGAAAATTAGTGCAGTTTGTTTCCTTTGTTACAAATCTCTACCTGAGTCCAGAGAGGCTAAATGCATCAGCATGCATTCCTCGCCTGTTTGCAACTGCGTAAGGTCATTAATCTGCATATGTGCTGCAACAATCTGGCGAACAGACAAGCACGCTCCCGTGAAACGCAGCGCGCGTTATTCTACGTGAAAACGGATCAAACGGCAGGTTAAACCGAGTATCTTTGTGAATATTTTTTCACGTTAGTATCAAGTGGCTGTGAGAACGCAAAAAAATCTCCCTGCCCACCCAAAACCCCACGCTGAATCAGGGTCTGCCACTCGCTTCGCGAACGTACACCAGTAGCGTAAACCTGGGTGTTGGTCCCGGAACACGCTTCTACCATGCTCTGAACCAACAATTGATTCTCTGTTCGCTTCTCAATGTTTCTTACCAGCCCCGGATGGAGCTTGAGTAATTCAACATTAAGTTCTTTGATCCAACGGGTACTTACCAGCGTCAAACCAGCCTGGTTGACGGCGACCCGAGCCCCTAAAGCATTCATCAAACGAATGACAGGTTGCAAGCGACCGATATGTTGACCAACATCAGCCTCTGCAAGTTCAATAATTATGCGTTTTCGCTGTGATTTTTCACACTGCATCAGCGTATCACGTAGCCAACGCTGGAAACGCGGGCGAATCAACGACTCAACGGTGACCTGAATCGCCAGATTTTCTTGTGGCCAATAGCGTAACAGCGGGATGAGGCGACTGACTTGCAGACGGTCATACTCTTCCGATAAGCCAAACTGCAACACCATCGGCATATATTCCGCCGAACTGACCTCTTCGTTACCATCAAAGATACGACACATCAGTTCGCGATGATGAACCAGCCCTTCACGAGTAACCGCCGGTTTTTGATAAAGACGCGGGCCTCCGCGACTCAGCATTTGCTCGATGAGCGTCCGCCAGCGAACGTTACCGCGTCCTTTTTCAGGTAACGAGTCATCGTAAATAGCCCAGCTACTGCCGCCCTGTAATCCCGCATTGCGCGTGGCGGATTCCGCATGTTCCATCACCTGTTCGGTATCCTGCCCGCTACGCCAGGCACAGATGCCGATGTGAATCATATCATCACGATCGAGCATTTTATTCGTCGGTAAGGTATCGACCGCCTTGATCAATTGCCCGGCAATGCTCTCCGCCTCTTTTAATGTCCGATGTGGCAACAGCACGGCGAAATCGCTACGGTGATAACGCGCCAATAGCGCCCCGGGATAACGCATCATAAATGTCGATAACAGATTTGTCAGGGTGAAGAGTTGTTCTTCAACCTGGCTGTGCCCCCAAGTGTCGCTCAACATATTGAAATCCGGCAGGCGGATCATCATCACGATCCCGTGAGTCCCCACTTTCTCCTGATCTTCCAGTAACGTTGCTAACTGATTATCGAAAAAGAGTCGGTTATTGAGGCCGGTTTTGATGTCCTGAGCAGCATAGGAGCGGATCAGTGTATCAAGACGACTGTGCTGTTCGCGTGCGTTCTGAATTTCACAAAGCAGCGTATCCAGCGCACTGCTGGTTCTGGGCGGCCATTCATAGATGGTTCCCAACACATTCGAGCCACGCTCGCCATTTAAAATACGTGTGGCGCGGGTTTCCAGCAATTCTTGCCCGGCAAGTTGCCGCTGTAACCAGCGTACTGCCAGGAAAAGCATAATAATGATAAATCCAATCGCACCGGTGAGCGGTGCGGTGGTCATCAACGAGTGGAAATAGTTGCCCATCGGATCCTGATAAACCAAACGCAGCGACATCCCCGGATGTTTAATCAACGGCACAGTCAGTTCGCGAAACAGATCGCTGGTTCCCACCGGACGGTAACTACCATTGCGGGACTGGGTATAAACCTGTTTTTTATCGTGCAAAAGATCCACGCGAACGATATCCGCAGACATCATCAGTTCGCTGATTTGTGGCCTCAACGTGCTGAAGTCATTCGACACAAGGTGGGTATCGATCGCCGTCGCCACTGCCTGAACACGATGACTAAACTTATACTGAATGGCGTTATAGAAACTAAGCGAGCAGCCCAGCAGGGTCACAAAAATTGTTAACCCGGTGAGCAGCGTGACAAAGGCCGAAAATTTCGTCGTTAATCTCATCCTTGTGTTAACTCCGATAGTGAGGACGCGGGCATACTAGCAAATCAGATTTATCTCGCAATTTATTGCGCTTCATCGGCTTTGCTTTTCCATTAGCGAGTATAGTCTTCAGAAATTATTTTCCAATCCATCATGCACATGAGGATCTCTTATGCAGGCGTTACTTTTAGAACAGCAGGACGGTAAAACCCTCGCATCTGTACAGACTCTGGACGCAAGTCGCCTGCCGGAAGGCGATGTGACGGTCGATGTCCACTGGTCGAGTCTGAATTATAAAGATGCGCTGGCGATTACCGGTAAAGGAAAAATCATCCGTAATTTTCCGATGATTCCTGGTATTGACTTCGCCGGAACTGTACGCGCCAGTGAAGATCCTCGTTTTCATGCCGGTCAGGAAGTGTTACTGACGGGTTGGGGCGTCGGTGAAAACCACTGGGGCGGGCTGGCACAACAGGCGCGCGTAAAAGGTGACTGGCTGGTTGCGATGCCGCAGGGTCTGGACGCGCGTAAAGCGATGGTTATCGGTACTGCCGGGTTTACCGCCATGCTGTGCGTACTGGCACTGGAAGATGCCGGTATTCGTCCGCAGGATGGCGAGATTGTGGTGACGGGCGCCAGTGGCGGCGTCGGCAGTACGGCCGTGGCGCTGCTGCATAAGTTGGGTTATCAGGTCGTTGCTGTATCTGGTCGCGAAAGTACCCATGAATATCTGAAAAGTTTAGGAGCCAGCCGTATTCTGCCCCGCGATGAGTTTGCTGAGTCCCGTCCCCTGGAAAAACAACTCTGGGCAGGCGCAATTGACACTGTTGGTGACAAAGTACTGGCGAAAGTGCTGGCACAAATGAACTACGGCGGCTGCGTGGCGGCTTGTGGTCTGGCGGGTGGCTTTGCTCTGCCAACCACGGTAATGCCGTTTATTCTGCGCAACGTCCGTCTGCAAGGAGTGGATTCAGTCATGACGCCACCAGCTCGTCGGGCGCAGGCCTGGCAGCGTCTGGTCGCCGATCTACCGGAATCATTCTATTCACAAGCAGCAAAAGAAATCTCACTGACAGAGGCACCGAAGTTTGCCGAAGCCATTATTAATAACCAGGTGCAGGGGCGCACTCTGGTAAAAATAAGTTAAGATTTCGTACAAAATAATTTACATATAACTAACGAATTTTAGCAGCACTTTGACATTCTCCCTGCCATAGTAATCAGGAGCATACCGGGAGTCTGTTATGAAAAAAATTCGTCAATTTACAGAAGCCGATGTCACTGCCGAATCGGCTTTTTTTATGCAACGTCGGCAGATTCTGAAAACGTTAGGCATCAGCGCAGCTGCACTTTCTCTGCCAACCACTACACATGCCGACCTGCTTAGCTGGTTTAAGGGCAACGATCGTCCGCCCGCGCCAGCCGGGAAGCAGCTGGAGTTTAGTAAACCTGCCGCCTGGCAAAATAACCTGCCGCTCACGCCGGAAGATAAAGTTTCCGGCTATAACAACTACTATGAGTTCGGGCTGGATAAAGCGGATCCAGCGGCAAATGCCGGCAGCCTGAAAACCGATCCGTGGACGTTGAACATCAGTGGTGAAGTCGCCAAACCATTAACGCTCGACCATGACGCCTTAACCCATCGTTTCCCGCTGGAAGAGCGGATTTACCGTATGCGCTGTGTGGAAGCGTGGTCGATGGTAGTACCGTGGATTGGTTTCCCGCTGCACAAATTACTGGCACTGGCGGAACCAACCAGTAACGCGAAATACGTCGCCTTCGAAACCATTTATGCGCCGGAACAGATGCCAGGCCAGCAGGATCGGTTTATTGGCGGTGGCCTGAAATATCCTTATATAGAAGGATTACGTCTCGACGAAGCGATGCATCCACTCACGCTGATGACCGTCGGTGTCTATGGCAAGGCGCTACCGCCACAAAATGGTGCGCCGGTGCGGCTGATTGTGCCGTGGAAATATGGCTTTAAAGGGATTAAATCGATTGTCAGTATTAAGCTGACCCGTGAACGTCCGCCAACCACCTGGAATCTGGCAGCGCCCAATGAATATGGCTTTTACGCCAACGTCAATCCGCATGTTGATCATCCCCGTTGGTCGCAGGCCACCGAACGTTTTATTGGTTCAGGTGGCATTCTGGATGTACAACGCCAGCCTACGCTGCTGTTTAACGGATACGCCGATCAAGTGGCGTCGCTTTATCGTGGCCTGGATTTACGGGAGAATTTTTAAGTGCGACTGACAGCAAAACAAGTGACATGGTTGAAAGTTTGCCTGCATCTTGCCGGATTTTTGCCGTTTGTCTGGCTGGTATGGGCAATTAATCATGGCGGATTAAGCGCCGACCCGGTGAAAGATATTCAGCATTTTACCGGTCGGACTGCGCTGAAATTCTTGCTGGCAACCTTATTAATTACGCCACTAGCGCGCTATGCTAAACAGCCCTTATTGATACGCACCCGCCGCCTGCTGGGTTTATGGTGTTTCGTCTGGGCAACGCTGCACTTAACCAGTTATGCCTTACTGGAACTGGGCGTGAATAATCTGACGTTATTCGGTCAGGAATTAATCACCCGACCTTATTTAACGCTCGGAATTGTCAGTTGGCTGATTTTACTGGCTTTAGCATTGACTTCCACGCAGGCGATGCAGCGAAAATTAGGCAAACGCTGGCAACAGTTGCATAACTTCGTCTATCTGGTCGCGATCCTGGCTCCCATACATTATCTGTGGTCAGTGAAGATTATCTCACCACAGCCGGTTATCTACGCCGGGCTGGCTTTATTACTTTTAGCCTTACGTTTTAAGAAGTTCCGTCAATGGTGGCGCTAATTTCATGAACTGTGCGGCTTGTTGCAAAATGCGCGGCGTTGAAAGTTATTTACATGTTAGCTGTTGATTATCTTCCCTGATAAGACCAGTATTTAGCTGCCAATTGCTACGAAATCGTTATAATGTGCGACTTCGTTCTCCCTAACGCGGTTTTTAAGCTGCGGAAAAGGTGACAATGGCGCAACGAAGGTATATTTTGTTTTTTGCCGGAGGATAGCAGCAGATCGCTGCACAATGTCCGTCAAGTCTAACATTGACGCTCTGGGGCAAAATAGACCGGCGTCCCGGTCAGCTGGAATTTATCGCTATGCATACAGCTGTCGGGGCATACGCTTTACAGACGGCGGTGAAACGCCTGTCACAATCACACTAAACAAAGAGTACGGAACCCACTCATGGATATTCGTAAGATTAAAAAACTGATCGAGCTGGTTGAAGAATCAGGCATCTCTGAACTGGAAATTTCTGAAGGCGAAGAGTCAGTACGCATCAGCCGTGCAGCACCTGCCGCTAGTTTCCCGATGATGCAACAAGCTTACGCTGCACCGATGATGCAGCAGCCAGCTCAATCTAACGCAGCCGCTCCGGCGACCGTTCCTTCCATGGAAGCGCCAGCAGCAGCGGAAATCAGTGGTCACATCGTACGTTCCCCAATGGTTGGTACTTTCTATCGCACCCCAAGCCCGGACGCGAAAGCGTTCATCGAAGTGGGTCAGAAAGTGAACGTGGGCGATACCCTGTGCATCGTTGAAGCCATGAAAATGATGAACCAGATCGAAGCAGACAAATCCGGTACTGTGAAAGCAATTCTGGTCGAAAGTGGACAACCGGTAGAATTTGACGAGCCGCTGGTCGTCATCGAGTAACGAGGCGAACATGCTGGATAAAATTGTTATTGCCAACCGTGGCGAGATTGCATTGCGTATTCTTCGTGCCTGTAAAGAACTGGGCATTAAGACTGTCGCTGTGCACTCCAGCGCGGATCGCGATTTAAAACACGTATTACTGGCAGATGAAACGGTCTGTATTGGCCCGGCTCCGTCAGTAAAAAGTTATCTGAACATCCCGGCTATCATCAGCGCCGCTGAAATCACCGGCGCAGTAGCAATCCATCCGGGTTACGGCTTCCTTTCCGAAAACGCCAATTTTGCCGAGCAGGTTGAACGCTCTGGCTTTATCTTCATCGGCCCGAAAGCAGACACTATTCGCCTGATGGGCGACAAAGTGTCTGCAATTGCAGCAATGAAAAAAGCTGGCGTTCCTTGCGTACCGGGTTCTGACGGCCCGCTGGGCGACGATATGGATAAAAACCGCGCCATTGCAAAACGCATTGGTTATCCGGTGATTATCAAAGCCTCCGGTGGCGGCGGCGGTCGCGGTATGCGCGTTGTGCGCAGCGACGCTGAACTGGCGCAGTCTATCTCCATGACCCGTGCGGAAGCAAAAGCTGCTTTTAGCAATGATATGGTTTACATGGAGAAATACCTGGAAAATCCTCGCCACGTCGAGATCCAGGTACTGGCGGACGGTCAGGGCAACGCTATCTATCTGGCGGAACGTGACTGCTCCATGCAGCGCCGCCACCAGAAAGTGGTCGAAGAAGCACCAGCACCGGGCATTACCCCAGAACTGCGTCGTTACATCGGCGAACGTTGCGCTAAAGCGTGTGTTGATATCGGCTATCGCGGTGCAGGTACTTTCGAGTTCCTGTTCGAAAACGGCGAGTTCTATTTCATCGAAATGAACACCCGTATTCAGGTAGAACACCCGGTTACTGAAATGATCACCGGCGTTGACCTGATCAAAGAACAGCTGCGTATCGCGGCAGGTCAACCGCTGTCGATCAAGCAAGAAGAAGTTCACGTTCGCGGCCATGCGGTGGAATGCCGTATCAACGCCGAAGATCCGAATACCTTCCTGCCAAGCCCGGGCAAAATCACCCGTTTCCACGCACCTGGCGGTTTTGGCGTGCGTTGGGAGTCTCATATCTACGCTGGCTACACCGTGCCGCCGTACTATGACTCAATGATCGGTAAACTGATTTGCTACGGTGAAAACCGTGACGTGGCGATTGCTCGCATGAAGAATGCGCTGCAGGAGCTGATCATCGACGGTATCAAAACCAACGTTGATCTGCAGATCCGCATCATGAACGACGAGAACTTCCAGCATGGTGGCACTAACATCCACTATCTGGAGAAAAAACTCGGTCTTCAGGAAAAATAATTGTGATGCGCGGTGCTTTCATCGCGTTTAACAATGAATGCATTCACACCGGGCCTGTTAACACTGCCCGGTGTTTTTATTGCCGCTAACGGTAGCCTGCAATTTCCGCTTTCAACGCACTAATTTCAGCATCGCCATCAACAATTCCCAGCTCAAAGCTGTATGTCTTTGTTTCCCCTGGCTCAATAAAGGGCAGACGCCCCTGCGCTCGTTCTTTATCACGCCCGTCAGGAAAACTATTACTGACCTCCAGTCCCATAACATATTCACCCGCGCCTAAATTTTTCCACTGGATAAAATTGGGTAGCTGCCGGGTGTCGAATTTTTCGTAAATTCCCCATCCCAGTTCGGCATTCACCAGCGCAACCTTACTCATTCCGTCATCGTCACTATTCAACGTGAGATAGTAAACCTGCTCGTCAAAACCTGGCTGCGGGGCACAAATCTCCAGATGGTTGGCTAACCCTTCCACCGCGCGCGGAGTCCGTGGCGTCACGCTTTTCGCTGACAGCAATATTTCGGCCCGTGGCGATAATAAAGGCCAGCCATAATTAAAGTGATAGAGAATTTGTAGCGGCTGGCGGGTGAAACCTTGATTAGTAACCCTGTCTTCAATGCGCAGCACATTTTCGCCATAGCGGCAGCGAATGGTTCTCTCAAGTGTCAAATTTTCACCGAACAGCCGCGTTTCCCGCACTTTGCCATTGATGATAAATTCAATACCGTCGTCGGTTCGTTCTGTGCGATACCCCACCTCTTCAGCTGGTGTCGCAGCCAGGCGCCCATGTAATCCTAACGTTTCACCATTATCCTCACAGGGCGTACCGATGTAGCTTAACCCGCAGGTGGTTAATAATCCCGCATAGAAGCTACGCAAAAAACCGTTGCCATGCGGCTCAAAAAAAGCTGGCGCGACGATGCCGTTGGGGGTGATGAAAGAAAGCGCCGTGTCTTTATAGCTGGCCCAGGCAATGTCCAGCGCACGATCTTTTACCACCGTAAACGCCAGCCCCGCACCTGTGCGGACATCAAACGCTTCCGTGCCCTTTGCTCTGCCACTACGTAATTCATAGTGTTTAATCCCGGCAACCTGCGAGAGCTCGCCTATCCACGGCCATATTTCATTATTCATTGCGCGGCTTCCCGAATAGTCATGCTATGGCACTGGATAAACGCTTCGATCTCCGCCAACCGGGAAGTCCCTTCCATCGGGCCGCGTCGGGTTACCGCCAGTGCACCGCAGGCGTTGGCGTATTGCAATGCCCGATGGGCATCAAACCCTAGCTGGCGGCAGGCAATCCACGCACCACCAAAGCAGTCTCCCGCACCGGTTGGGTCAACTTCTTCCACCGGATAGCTCTCAACATGAAACTGCTCATTCTCGGAGTAGTAACTGGCACCTTGATTGCCGCGCTTCACAATCACCTCTTTAACACCTTCTTCAAGAAAACCAGCGATTGCACGCTCCGGCGTCGAATGTGGCGACAAGAGCAACACTTCGCCCTCGCTGGGCATATAGATATCCGTTAACTCAAGAACAAAGTGGAGGGCGTCGCGCATTTCTGGAATATCGAGCATCTCTTTACGAATATTAGGGTCGAAAGAAATAACACCACCATTTGCTTTAACGATGGTTACTGCTTTTTTTACTGCGTCTACCATATGAAATGAAAACAGGGATGAGCCCATAATATGAAAATAGGTACAGTCCTTCAGAATATTTTCATCAACATGCTGCGCTGATAATTTACCGCACGCGGCATTCTTAATGTTAAAAATAAAATCACGGTCGCCTGACTTATGATACGTCACAAAAGCACTACCGGTAGCCTCCAGAGGTAAGATGGAAATCCCTCGAATATCAACACCATCAGCCGCCAGGCGATGAATATTAATATCGCCAAAACCATCATTCCCCACACAGCTAATGATACCGCATGGAACCCCCAGACGTGTTACCTGGTCAATAAAAATAGCTGGCGCGCCACTGGGATAAGGGCCGTTCCAGACGCCAGGTTGATCAAATGGCTGACCGATTTTACTCGCCATAATTTCAACCAGAATTTCTCCAATTGTGAAGACCTTATTCATATGATTAATTCCTTGAAATAATTAGCTGCGTTTTCTTTTATTTCTTACGTCAAAATAAACGGCTACCAGAATGACTAATCCTTTAACCACCATCTGGTAGAAATAGGGAACGTTCATTAAGTTCATACCATTATTAATAATGCCTATGGTTAATGCGCCGATCACCGTACCCACCACCGTGCCATAACCACCGTTGAGACTGGTGCCCCCCAATACGGCAGCAGCAATGGCATCCAACTCGTAGCTAAGTGCGGAATTCGGCTGCCCTGAGTAAAGGCGCGAGGCGAGGATCATCCCACTAATGCCTGCCAACACCGCCGTAATCATAAAGACTTTAATTTTTAGGCGAGTTACATTAATACCCGAATAGATTGCCGCTTCTTTATTACCGCCGGTAATATATATTTTCCGACCAAAGGTTGTTTTAGTAAGAATAAAATGATTAACCAGCAATAAGATTATTAATATCCAGATAGGAATAGGTATATAGAGAAATTCACCGTTCCCCAGCGCCAGAAAGGCATCATTTTTAATCATGACAGGCATACCGTCAGTGACAATATAAGCAATGCCTCGAAATATTCCCATGGTAGCAACAGTAACAATAAACGAAGGGATACCCGCTATAGCCGTCAAGCCACCATTTATCATCCCCAGAGCCAGTGCTGCAATAATGGATAATGGAACCAATAAAATAAATGGAATTCCCCATGAAGCCCCAAGAGCAGCAAATGTACCAATCAATGCAATAGTTGAACCGACCGATAAATCAATATCGCCAAGTAAAAGAACATAAGTCATTCCATAGGCGGTAATTGCAATTATCGACACCTGAAGAATGATGTTGGTGATGTTATTGGTGGTAAAAAAACTGTCATTAATAAAACTGAACAGAATGATTAACACCACCATTCCACTGAGGATACCACCATATTGCCTGAAGACTTTTTTAAAGCTATTTGCGATGGGAATTTCAGAACGTTTTGGACTGGAGAGAGTTTTCTCTGTCATTTAGCGCACTCCTGTTGCAGCGGTCATTACTTGCGTCTGCGTTAAATTTTCACATGAATAAATATCGGCAATTGTTTTATTACGCATCACCACCAGACGATCGCTTAGCGCCATAACCTCTGGCAGTTCAGAAGACACCAGAATAATGGCCGTCCCCGCCGCCGCCAGTTGGCGTATCACGTTATAAATTTCAAATTTTGCGCCGACATCCACACCGCGCGTTGGCTCATCAAGCAATAAAATTCGCGGGGTTTTCTCCAGCCATTTCGATAACACGATTTTTTGTTGATTGCCGCCGCTCAGCGCCCCCACAGCCTGATGTACGGAACTCACTTTTGTGTTCATTCTGGCGACAGATTTAACCGTTCTCGCCTCTTCTTGCCGGTGATTAATGAGTCCCATCCGCGAAGCGTTATATTGAAACGCTACATGGTGCGTGTTCATATTGACGTCGTGCATCAGCACCAACCCTTCTTCCTTGCGGTTTTCCGTTACGAAAGCAATTCCATGATCAATGGCCTGTTTGGGATTAGCGATCCTGACCTCTTTGCCATCAATCAACACTGTTCCGTGGTACGGAATAAGGCCAAACAGCGCCTTCATAACATCAGAACGCCCGGCACCTACAAGGCCAAAAAATCCCAGCACTTCCTCCGGGCGAACAGCAAAATTAACCTCCTTAAAGAGCGAAGGATGGGAAAGATTTTTTACTTCCAGTTTTGCAGGAACATTTTCATCCGGCTTTTCCCCAAGACGTGCTGGCCAGATATTTTTCATTTCCCGCCCAACCATCTGGGCAATCAAATGCTGGATATCACTGTTTTTCTTTTCATGCGTTGCAATATATTCACCATCGCGGATCACTGAAATATCATCCGAAATCCGCATAATTTCATCCATGCGGTGAGAGATATAAATAACCGCACATCCTCGCTGTTTTAACTTTTCAATAATATTAAACAAAATCTCTGCTTCGTTATCACTGAGCGAAGATGTCGGCTCATCCATAATCACGACATCCGCCGCGTAGCTTAATGCTTTGGCGATTTCTACCAGTTGACGATGCGCCATCGACATATTGCCGACCATTTCCAGCGGATCCAGTGGGATGCCCAGTTCCGCGAGCAGACTCTGGCAATCTGCGAGCATTTTTTTATCGTTAATAATGCCAAAACGGCGTGGTTCATTATTGGCATAAATGTTTTCCGCCACTGTCATATTGTTGCTCAGGCTTAATTCCTGAAAAATAATAGCAATCCCTAACTGGCGTGAATGTTGTGGATTATTAATGGTGATGGTTTCACCACGTAGTTTTATCGTTCCCTGAGTTGGCGGATAAACTCCAGCGAGTATTTTCATTAATGTCGACTTACCCGCCCCATTCTCGCCTAATAAAGTATGCACCCGCCCTTTGCGTAAGGAGAGTGTAATATCTTTTAACGCCTGAACATGACCAAATGTCTTCGCAATATGCGAAACATCAAGAATAACATCCGTCATAATGACCTCGGTGTCACAACAAAACGCCGATGACGTTTTGTTGTGAGTTGAAGATGTTTATTATTTACCTGTATAAACGCCGGGTTGTACCGGGATCATTTTTTCTACCGGTTTACCATTGAGATGATCCACAGCGGCATCAATCGCTTTAGCGCCCATTTGATCCGGGTATTGTCGAATTACTGCGGCAAAGGTTTTTTCACTGTCTACGGCATCGCGCGCTTCTTTCATGCCATCAAAACCGATAATTTTGATATTGTCGTTATGCGCAGATTTCGCCGCTATAACCGCTGCCAGTGCGGCATCATCACCAAAACCAAACAGCCCATTCAGGTTGGCGTTTGCCTGCATAATATTTTGTGCCGTCGTTAACGCTTCAGCACGCGTAATACCCGGTTGCTCAGCAACAATTTTAATCTCCGGTGTATCGCTTAACCCTTTTTTAAAACCATCGACGCGCGCAACTACCGATTGCAGTGCCGGGTAAGAAATAATGGCTACAGACCCTTTGCCGTTCAATAGTTTTCCCATTAACTTGCCCGCTTCAACACCTCCCGCGTAGTTATCGGTCGCAACATGCGATACTACCGGAACACCTTCCGCAGCAACATCAACAGTGATAACAGGGATACCAGCTTTGTCGGCTTTAATTATCGCAGCCTGTACACCTTTAGAGTCCACTGGAGAGATAATAATGGCATCCACTTTTTTAGTAATAAAATCTTCGACATCTGAAAGTTGCTTATTTAAATCCTGGTTGGCAATAGAAACGCTTAAATTGATATTATCTTTTTTAGCTTCTTCTTTCATTGCATTCGCAAGATCGATATAAAAAGGATGTTGTTGCGTTAATAATGATGCACCAATTTTATACTCTTTTGCTAATGAGCTTTGTGAGAACAACGCCAGACTCACCAACATTGCCGAGCCAAGTAATTTAATATTTTTCATAAACAGTCCTCATTGTTTTTGTAGGGTACAACGTATTAAATTTTTCCTTCACTGCCGCAAACGCCGATAATGCGCGTAACGACTTCCTTCATAGCGGCTTTTGCTGGCTGCATATAATGGCGAGGATCATTTGCCGCCGGGTTGTTGTAGAAATATCCTTTTAACGCATCGGCAAAAGCAATTTTCAGTTCTGTCGCAACATTCACTTTGCAGATACCGCTGCGGATACAGTGCTGAATGTCCTGTTCCGATAACCCCGAAGCGCCATGCAACACCAACGGAACATCCACTAACTGACGAATTTGTTCCAGCCGGGCAAAATCCAGACGTGGTTCATTCGCATACAAGCCATGTGCAGTGCCTATTGCTACCGCCAGGGAGTCAATTTGTGTGCGTTGTATAAACTCTGCGGCTGCAACAGGTGAGGTATAAGCCGAATCTTTTTCATCCACCAGCAGATCATCCTCCTGCCCGCCAAGGCGGCCCAGTTCAGCCTCGACGCTGACATCAAGGCTGTGGCAAAACGTAGTGACTTCTTTCACCCGCGCTATATTTTCTTCAAACGGCAGATGAGAACCATCAATCATGACTGAACGAATCCCTGCGCGTACTTTATTAAAAATGTCATCGCTCTCTTCATGGTGGTCGAGATGCAGGACTAATGGCAGGCGGTACTCATGAGCCAGAGATTGTACTAACGAAATTAAACTTCCCACTCCGCCATAACGATAAGTACCGGGTGTTCCCGCCAGCATAACGGGAGAGCGAAGTTGTGCGGCGCTCTCAACGACAACCTGTAATGTTTCAAGGTTATGAATATTGAAAGCGGGGACGGCATATTCCTCTGACTGGGCTTTTTTCAGCATATTTTTGCTTGAAATGATGTACATCGCGGCTCCTGTTTTTCGGCGTTCTTCTTACAAAACGAAGAAAGAGAATTATTACTTTCATTTTGAAAGCAAAGTAGCACAGCAAAAGCGCCAAAAAGCGTGATGCATGTCGAATATCGTTAAAATAACTTACAAGATATAACTAAAATTGGTTTTTACTTTATAAACGAAACCATCACAAAATATCTCAATAAAAATATTTCTTATTAATTTCAATAAATTAAATACATTGCGTTGCTGTTTTTTTTATCCAGTATTTTGTTTTCAAAATGTAGATAACGTTGAAGGGTAACTTTCAAAGAAAAATACAAGGGGCTATAGTGTTACGCATTAAAGGCCAATGATGAGTGTTAACGTGCCGAGAAAATCATCTAACCTACTGAAACGAAGATTAAAAATTGCAGAAATTGTTGCTACCCAGGGTGAAATCAAAGTTGATGACTTATCTGCTCAACTTGGCGTCTCTGGCGTGACAATCCGTGGCGATCTCAGTTATCTGGAGCAACAGGGGTATTTAAAGCGTTCTTTTGGTGGTGCCATTGCGACACCACTCGCCCCTGAACCTGAATCGGCACCACCCATTACGATATTGTCTCTGACCCAACAAATGGAAATTGCGCGGCATTGTGCCCGCCTTATCAGCGATCGTGACACGCTATTTCTTGGACATGGAACAATCTGCCGCAAGATCATTCCATTACTCAGCGAAGTAAAAAAACTGCGTCTGATCACTAACGATCCCGAACATGCGCTGCTGGCAAATCAGTTTATTGATGGCGAAATAATTCTGGCTGGCAGTGAAATGCTGCGCCCTGACACCGCACTGGCGGGAAAACCGCTCGAACAGGCGCTTCAGCATTTCACCATTACCCATAGCATTCTGGAAATCAGTCATCTGGATGCAGATGGTACTCTGAATATCAATACCCCCAGAGTTGCCGCCGCCTGGCAACTCTGTTTTGACAATGCCCAGAATAAGACAGTAATCGTCACTGCCAATACCGATTCATCGACGGCTGCTATCGGACATCTTCATCAGGCAGAAAATGTGATTGTCAGTCGCAGCATGAACGAACGATATCAGCAGCAATTGCAGTCTGCTGATTTCGTTATTCTTTATACCAGCAATGACTGCTTTACCTGGTCCAATCGCGAAAGGCTTCAGGAATGAGAGGGGTTTTGTGACAATAACCATCTGCGCTATGGGAGAATTGCTGGCCGAGTTTTTGTCCCGCAACCCACAACAAAAATTCACTCAGCCAGGGGAGTTTATCGGGCCATTTCCCAGCGGCGCACCAGCAATCTTTGCTGCACAGGTGGCAAAATTGTCCCGGCGGGCTATTTTCTTCGGTTGCGTTGGTAACGATGATTTTGGCCGTCTCATTATTGAACGCCTGCGTCATGAAGGTGTCATTACCGATGGTATCCACATAATGAACAATGCTGTAACAGGCACAGCGTTTGTCAGTTATCAAAATCCGCTGAAACGGGATTTCGTCTTTAATATTCCTAATAGTGCCTGCGGTTTGTTTACTGCCGGGCACATTGATAAGGATTTGCTAAGACAGTGTAATCATCTGCACATTGTGGGTTCATCACTGTTCTCATTTCGTATGATCGATGTCATGCGCAAAGCGATAACAACGATCAAATCTGCTGGCGGCACCGTCTCTTTCGACCCCAATATTCGCAAAGAGATGCTGAGTATTCCCGAAATGGCGCAGGCTCTCGATTATTTAATTGAATATACAGATATCTTTATCCCAAGCGAAAGCGAACTCCCTTTCTTCGCCCGTCACAAAAATCTGTCAGAAGAACAGATTGTTAGCGATCTTCTCCACGGCGGCGTAAAACATGTGGCGATAAAACGCGCCCAGCGTGGAGCCAGCTATTACCAACTAAAAAACGGGACATTACACGCCCAGCATATTGCAGGCCACGATAGCGAAATCATCGATCCAACCGGTGCTGGCGACTGCTTTGGCGCTACTTTTGTCACTCTTTTCTTGTCGGGTTTCCCGGCACACAAGGCGTTACAATATGCTAACGCCAGCGGCGCACTCGCCGTAATGCAGCAAGGCCCGATGGAAGGGATATCCTCACTGGCTGACATTGAAGACTTTTTGCAACGGCACTGAACGGCAATTTTCTGTCAGATTGTTTTCCCTGCCTGAAGACTTGCCGTAGAATTGCCCGTTTCTCGTATCCCCCCATGAGGAGGACCCCTTCCGTGGACACTCGTTTTGTTCAGGCCCATAAAGAGGCGCGCTGGGCGCTGGGGCTGACCTTTTTGTATCTGGCGGTTTGGTTAGTAGCCGCTTACTTACCTGGCGTTGCCCCCGGTTTTACCGGCTTTCCGCGCTGGTTTGAGATGGCCTGCATCCTGACGCCGCTGCTGTTTATTGGACTGTGCTGGGCGATGGTGAAATTTATCTATCGCGATATCCCGCTGGAGGATGACGATGCAGCTTGAAGTAATTCTACCGCTGGTCGCCTATCTGGTGGTGGTGTTCGGGATCTCTGTCTACGCGATGCGTAAACGGAGCGCGGGCACGTTCCTTAATGAGTATTTCCTCGGCAGCCGTTCTATGGGCGGTATTGTGCTGGCGATGACGCTCACCGCAACCTATATCAGTGCCAGTTCGTTTATCGGCGGGCCAGGTGCTGCTTATAAATACGGGCTGGGCTGGGTGTTGCTGGCGATGATCCAGTTGCCTGCGGTATGGCTTTCACTCGGTATTCTTGGCAAAAAGTTCGCGATTCTCGCGCGCCGCTACAATGCGGTGACGCTGAACGATATGCTGTTTGCCCGCTACCAGAGCCGTCTTCTGGTGTGGCTGGCGAGTTTGAGTTTGCTGGTTGCGTTCGTTGGTGCAATGACCGTGCAGTTTATCGGCGGTGCGCGCCTGCTGGAAACCGCTGCGGGTATTCCTTATGAAACCGGGCTGCTGATTTTCGGTATTAGTATTGCGTTGTATACCGCCTTTGGCGGCTTTCGCGCCAGCGTGCTGAACGACACCATGCAAGGACTGGTGATGCTGATTGGCACCATTGTGCTGCTGGTCGGCGTGGTTCATGCTGCTGGCGGCTTAAGCAACGCAGTAGAGACGCTGCAAACCATCGATCCACAACTGGTTACGCCACAAGGTGCTGACGATATTCTGTCACCTGCCTTTATGACGTCGTTCTGGGTGCTGGTGTGCTTTGGCGTGATTGGTCTGCCACATACTGCGGTACGCTGCATCTCTTATAAAGACAGTAAAGCAGTACATCGTGGGATCATCATTGGTACGGTTGTAGTGGCGATCCTGATGTTTGGAATGCACCTTGCCGGAGCGTTAGGTCGTGCAGTGATCCCCGATCTCACCGTGCCGGATCTGGTGATCCCGACGCTGATGGTAAAAGTGCTGCCACCGTTTGCTGCCGGGATCTTCCTTGCTGCACCAATGGCTGCGATCATGTCAACAATCAACGCCCAATTGCTGCAAAGTTCCGCTACGATCATTAAAGATCTCTATCTGAATATCCGTCCGGATCAAATGCAAAATGAGACGCGTCTGAAGCGGATGTCGGCAGTAATTACGTTAGTTCTCGGCGCGTTGCTGCTGCTTGCTGCCTGGAAGCCGCCAGAAATGATCATCTGGCTGAATTTGCTGGCCTTCGGTGGACTGGAAGCCGTTTTCCTGTGGCCGCTGGTGCTAGGTCTTTATTGGGAACGCGCCAACGCCAAAGGCGCGCTAAGTGCGATGATCGTCGGCGGCGTGCTGTATGCCGTACTTGCGACGCTGAATATTCAGTACCTGGGCTTCCACCCTATCGTGCCCTCGTTACTGCTAAGTTTGCTGGCTTTCCTGGTCGGAAACCGTTTCGGTACATCCGTCCCGCAAGCTACCGTTTTGACTACTGATAAATAAAGAGTTTTGCCATGCCTTGGATCCAACTGAAACTGAACACCACCGGCGCGAACGCAGAAGATCTTAGCGATGCGCTGATGGAAGCAGGTGCCGTTTCTATCACTTTTCAGGACACCCACGATACGCCGGTGTTTGAGCCTCTGCCTGGCGAAACTCGCCTGTGGGGCGATACCGATGTGATAGGTCTGTTCGACGCTGAAACCGATATGAACGACGTGGTGGCGATTCTGGAAAACCATCCGCTGCTCGGCGCGGGCTTCGCGCATAAAATCGAACAACTGGAAGATAAAGACTGGGAGCGCGAATGGATGGATAATTTCCACCCGATGCGCTTTGGTGAACGTCTGTGGATCTGCCCAAGCTGGCGTGATGTGCCGGACGAAAATGCGGTTAACGTGATGTTAGACCCAGGGCTGGCGTTTGGTACAGGGACTCATCCAACCACCTCTCTGTGCCTGCAATGGCTCGACAGCCTCGATTTAACCGGTAAAACAGTCATCGACTTTGGTTGTGGTTCCGGCATTCTGGCTATCGCGGCGCTGAAGCTGGGTGCAGCAAAAGCCATTGGTATTGATATCGATCCGCAGGCGATTCAGGCCAGCCGCGACAACGCCGAACGTAATGGCGTTTCTGACCGTCTGGAACTCTATCTCCCGAAAGATCAGCCAGAAGAAATGAAAGCCGACGTGGTGGTCGCTAATATCCTGGCAGGCCCATTACGTGAACTGGCACCGTTAATCAGCGTCCTGCCGGTTTCAGGCGGTTTGCTGGGCCTTTCCGGTATTCTGGCAAGCCAGGCAGAGAGCGTTTGTGAGGCTTATGCAGCTAACTTCACGCTCGACCCGGTTGTGGAAAAAGAAGAGTGGTGTCGCATTACCGGTCGTAAGAATTAACCTTCGCATCACCGCATGGTGATGCAGAGCAAAGTGCGAGCAAGGTCACAAAAGGCACGTAAATTTGCTGATTATTTACGCAATTTTGCGTGCCAAAATTTTCATTCATAAAGAAAAATTGAGAACTTACTCAAATTTCTTGGAGTGTAAATTTTAGTCACTATTTTCTAATATGATGATTTTTATGAGTAATTATCGCGCCACGCTCATTTTAAATGCAATTCTTTGATCCATCTCAGAGGATTGGTCAAAGTTTGGCCTTTCATCTCGTGCAAAAAATGCGTAATATACGCCGCCTTGCAGTCACAGTATGGTCATTTCTTAACTCATGCGCATCGGACAATATCAGCTCAGAAATCGCCTGATCGCAGCGCCCATGGCTGGCATTACAGACAGACCTTTTCGGACGTTGTGCTACGAGATGGGAGCCGGATTGACAGTATCCGAGATGATGTCTTCTAACCCTCAGGTTTGGGAAAGCGACAAATCTCGTTTACGGATGGTGCACATTGATGAACCCGGTATTCGTACCGTGCAAATTGCCGGTAGCGATCCGAAAGAAATGGCAGATGCAGCACGTATTAACGTGGAAAGCGGTGCCCAGATTATTGATATCAATATGGGTTGCCCGGCTAAAAAAGTGAATCGCAAGCTCGCAGGTTCAGCCCTCTTGCAGTACCCGGATGTCGTTAAATCGATCCTTACCGAGGTCGTCAATGCAGTGGACGTTCCTGTTACCCTGAAGATTCGCACCGGCTGGGCGCCGGAACACCGTAACTGTGAAGAGATTGCCCAACTGGCTGAAGACTGTGGCATTCAGGCTCTGACCATTCATGGCCGTACACGCGCCTGTTTGTTCAATGGAGAAGCTGAGTACGACAGTATTCGGGCAGTTAAGCAGAAAGTTTCCATTCCGGTTATCGCGAATGGCGACATTACTGACCCGCTTAAAGCCAGAGCTGTGCTCGACTATACAGGGGCGGATGCTCTGATGATAGGCCGTGCAGCTCAGGGAAGACCCTGGATCTTTCGGGAAATCCAGCATTATCTGGACACTGGGGAGTTGCTGCCCCCGCTGCCTTTGGCAGAGGTTAAGCGCTTGCTTTGCGCGCACGTTCGGGAACTGCATGACTTTTATGGTCCGGCAAAAGGATACCGAATTGCACGTAAACACGTTTCCTGGTATCTCCAGGAACACGCTCCAAATGACCAGTTTCGGCGCACATTCAACGCCATTGAGGATGCCAGCGAACAGCTGGAGGCGTTGGAGGCATACTTCGAAAATTTTGCGTAAACAGAAATAAAGAGCTGACAGAACTATGTTCGAACAACGCGTAAATTCTGACGTACTGACCGTTTCTACCGTTAACTCTCAGGATCAGGTAACCCAAAAACCCCTGCGTGACTCGGTTAAACAGGCACTGAAGAACTATTTTGCTCAACTGAATGGTCAGGATGTGAATGACCTCTATGAGCTGGTACTGGCTGAAGTAGAACAGCCCCTGTTGGACATGGTGATGCAATACACCCGTGGTAACCAGACCCGTGCTGCGCTGATGATGGGCATCAACCGTGGTACGCTGCGTAAAAAATTGAAAAAGTACGGCATGAACTAATTCAGGTTAGCTAAATGCTTGATTAAAAAGGCGCTACTCGGCATGGGGAAGCGCCTTTTTTATAGGTGTCACAAAGGGAGTGACCATGAGAACAGGATGTGAACCGACCCGGTTTGGTAATGAAGCTAAGACCATTATTCACGGTGATGCGCTTGCCGAGCTTAAAAAACTACCCACCGAAAGCATCGATCTGATCTTTGCCGACCCACCTTATAACATCGGTAAAAATTTTGATGGTCTGATCGAAGCCTGGAAAGAAGATCTGTTTATCGACTGGCTGTTTGAAGTGATTGCAGAGTGCCACCGCGTTCTGAAAAAACAGGGCAGCATGTACATCATGAACAGCACGGAAAACATGCCCTTTATCGATATCCAGTGCCGCAAGTTCTTTACCATCAAAAGTCGCATCGTCTGGTCATATGACAGTTCTGGGGTGCAGGCGAAGAAACACTACGGCTCCATGTACGAACCCATCCTGATGATGGTGAAAGACGCAAAGAACTACACGTTCAACGGTGATGCTATTCTGGTTGAAGCTAAAACCGGTGCGCAACGCGCGTTGATCGATTATCGCAAAAATCCTCCACAGCCTTACAATCACCAAAAAGTACCGGGTAATGTCTGGGATTTTCCGCGCGTGCGTTATTTGATGGATGAATATGAAAACCATCCGACGCAAAAACCGGAAGCATTACTGAAGCGCATTATTCTCGCCTCTTCCAACCCTGGCGATGTCGTTCTCGACCCGTTTGCCGGTAGCTTTACTACCGGTGCCGTAGCCGTCGCCAGCGGGCGAAAATTCATTGGTATTGAGATTAACAGCGAGTACATCAAGATGGGACTTCGACGGCTGGATGTCGTGTCACATTACTCAGTGGAAGAGCTGGCGAAAGTGAAAAAAAGAAAGACCGGCAACCTGTCAAAACGAAGCCGGATCAGCGAAGTTGACCCCGATCTCATTGCAAAGTAAAGGAAGTGTAAGCCTGGTTTTCAGATTATTCATTTCGTGTATATTTCCTGCCAGACTTGGTTAAACATGCACAGGCTCAGGTAATGATTCGCAAGTATTGGTGGCTCGTCGTTTTCGCTGTCTCCGTTTTTCTGTTTGATACCTTACTGATGCAGTGGATTGAACTACTGGCAACAGAAACAGACAAATGTCGCAATATGAACTCGGTTAATCCGCTAAAACTGGTTAACTGTGACGAACTGGATTTTCACAATAGAATGTAACTTTATACGATACCTAATTCATTTGTTTTATGAATTAATTTCGTTGTGTTTTCATCTGGCATAAACATTCTTAATACATTATCGACTAATGCGGGTGCTTGTTTATAAAGATCGTAACCCGCTATATTCATTAACCAGTTTTGAACAATACCGCTGAAGGCACCATCAATAATAATCATTACGACGTCTAAGTCGAGGCTTTTAGCTACATACCCTTGTTGCTGACATGATTGCAATACTTCGCGCAGAGTCTGCGGATTAAAGCCCATCTTCTCGCGTATTACTGCCTCTGCCAGCATCTCATCATTAAATTCACATTTGTGATATAAGATTTGTAGTAATGCCTGTTGGCGGGGAATTTCGGCAATATATTGCAAGCCAACAATCAGTTTTTCACGCAATTGCTGGTACGGGTTATGGTCTGACCCTGCCGCCAGTCGCTCCTGGATTAACTCCCGCAATGATGGTTGTTGCAGCCATATCTCATTAAACAGTTGGGTCTTGTTTTCGAAGTGCCAGTAGATAGCGCCACGTGTGACGTTAGCGGCGTCGGCAATGTCGTTGAGTGTCGTCTTGCTTACACCATGCTGCGCAAACTGGGCGATGGCAGTTTCAATCAGTTCTTGCCGGGTCTTCAGGGCTTCGGCTTTGGTTCTTTTTGCCATGATTAATTATTCAGAAAATAAATATATTCGACACAGGGTGAGAAAATAGCGAAGGGTAATCTATCACCTAACGCATATTTATACGAGAGGCTAATATTGAGTTGCTATAAATCGTCAAATAATTCAAACCTATCATTTAGTCAATATGCATTCATTTAATGAATGCATATTTCATTTTAATTGAAAGTAATTCATCTCATTTCAATTAACGGCAAAACAAAACATTAGAATATTAATCTTTTTTTGTGTTTATGTGCCTTAGACGCCAGTATTCATAACTATTCCTTACATCGACGAATGATAATTTGTAGGATAGCGAACTGTATTTTTTCTTTCTGCGAGTTAACGCGTTGCCTTTTTGGGTAAATAACGCGCTTTTGGTTTTTTGAGGAATAGTAATGACGAAACATGCCAGGTTTTTCCTCCTGCCCTCCTCTATTCTGATCTCCGCTGCTTTAATCGCGGGTTGTAACGATAAGGGAGAAGAGAAAGCTCACGTCGGTGAACCGCAGGTTACCGTTCATGTTGTGAAAACGGCCCCGCTAGAAGTTAAGACTGAATTACCAGGCCGCACCAACGCTTTCCGTATCGCTGAAGTTCGCCCACAGGTTAGTGGGATCGTACTGAATCGTAATTTCACTGAAGGTAGCGATGTGCAGGCAGGACAGTCCCTGTACCAGATCGATCCAGCGACCTATCAGGCAAGTTATGACAGCGCGAAGGGCGAACTGGCGAAAAGTGAAGCCGCCGCCGCCATCGCGCATTTGACGGTAAAACGTTACGTTCCACTCGTGGGAACGAAATACATTAGTCAGCAGGAGTACGATCAAGCCATTGCTGATGCTCGCCAGGCCGATGCCTCCGTGATTGCGGCAAAAGCCACCGTCGAAAGCGCCCGAATCAATCTCGCTTATACCAAAGTGACTGCGCCAATTAGCGGACGTATCGGCAAATCTACTGTGACCGAAGGTGCGCTCGTCACTAACGGGCAAACGACCGAACTGGCAACTGTCCAGCAGCTCGATCCTATCTACGTCGATGTTACCCAATCCAGCAACGATTTTATGAGGCTGAAGCAGTCCGTAGTGCAAGGGAATTTGCATAAGGAAAACGCCACCAGCAACGTAGAGTTGGTCATGGAAAACGGTCAAACCTATCCCCTAAAAGGCACACTGCAATTCTCCGATGTGACCGTTGATGAAAGCACCGGCTCCATAACCCTACGTGCCGTCTTCCCTAACCCACAACATACGCTTTTGCCGGGTATGTTTGTGCGCGCACGGATTAATGAAGGTGTACAACCCGATGCCATTCTTATCCCGCAACAAGGCGTTAGCCGCACACCGCGTGGTGACGCAACCGTGCTGATTGTTAACGATAAAAGTCAGGTTGAAGCGCGTCCTGTCGTTGCCAGCCAGGCGATTGGCGATAAATGGTTGATTAGCGAAGGGCTGAAATCTGGCGATCAAGTCATTGTCAGCGGCCTGCAAAAAGCGCGCCCGGGAGAGCAGGTTAAAGCCACTACCGATACCCCCGCAGATACTGCATCGAAGTAAGGCAATCTGACATGGCAAACTTTTTTATTCGACGACCGATATTTGCATGGGTGCTGGCCATTATTCTGATGATGGCGGGCGCACTGGCGATCCTACAATTGCCCGTCGCCCAGTACCCAACCATTGCGCCGCCTGCGGTTTCTGTTTCGGCAAACTATCCGGGCGCTGATGCGCAGACCGTACAGGATACAGTGACGCAGGTTATCGAACAGAATATGAATGGTATCGATAACCTAATGTATATGTCCTCGACCAGCGATTCCGCCGGTAGCGTGACAATTACCCTCACCTTCCAGTCCGGAACCGATCCAGATATCGCGCAAGTGCAGGTGCAGAACAAACTTCAGCTCGCTACGCCGTTACTGCCGCAGGAAGTTCAACAGCAGGGGATCAGCGTTGAAAAGTCCAGTAGCAGCTATCTAATGGTGGCGGGCTTTGTCTCTGATAACCCAGACACCACACAGGACGATATCTCGGACTATGTGGCCTCTAACGTTAAAGATACGCTTAGCCGCCTGAATGGCGTTGGTGACGTGCAACTCTTTGGCGCACAGTATGCGATGCGTATCTGGCTGGACGCCGATCTGCTGAACAAATATAAGCTGACACCGGTTGATGTAATTAACCAGTTGAAAGTGCAGAACGATCAGATTGCTGCCGGACAGTTGGGCGGAACGCCTGCTTTACCAGGGCAACAGTTGAACGCCTCAATTATTGCTCAGACGCGGTTAAAAAATCCGGAAGAGTTCGGCAAAGTTACCCTGCGCGTGAACAGCGACGGTTCGGTTGTGCGCCTGAAAGATGTCGCACGGGTTGAACTTGGCGGTGAAAACTATAACGTTATCGCTCGCATCAACGGTAAACCGGCGGCGGGCCTGGGTATTAAGCTGGCAACCGGTGCGAACGCTCTCGATACCGCGAAAGCCATCAAGGCAAAACTGGCGGAATTACAGCCATTCTTCCCGCAGGGAATGAAGGTTCTCTACCCTTATGACACCACGCCATTCGTCCAGCTTTCTATTCACGAAGTGGTAAAAACGCTGTTCGAAGCCATTATGCTGGTATTCCTGGTGATGTATCTGTTCTTGCAGAATATGCGAGCAACGCTGATCCCCACCATTGCTGTGCCCGTGGTGTTGTTAGGGACGTTTGCCATCCTCGCCGCTTTTGGTTACTCCATCAACACACTAACGATGTTCGGGATGGTGCTTGCCATTGGGCTACTCGTCGATGATGCGATAGTGGTGGTGGAGAACGTCGAGCGCGTAATGATGGAGGATAAGCTCCCGCCAAAAGAAGCGACGGAAAAATCAATGTCGCAAATTCAGGGCGCACTGGTGGGTATCGCGATGGTGCTGTCAGCGGTATTTATTCCGATGGCATTCTTCGGCGGCTCTACCGGGGCAATTTATCGCCAGTTCTCTATCACCATCGTTTCGGCAATGGCGCTTTCTGTTCTGGTGGCATTGATTCTCACCCCGGCGTTATGTGCAACGCTGCTCAAACCCGTCTCTGCTGAGCATCACGAAAATAAGGGCGGTTTCTTCGGCTGGTTTAATACTACCTTCGATCATAGCGTTAATCACTACACCAACAGCGTCGGCAAAATCCTCGGTTCCACAGGACGATATTTACTGATCTATGCGCTGATTGTTGCTGGAATGGTGGTGTTGTTTTTACGTCTTCCCTCTTCCTTCTTGCCTGAAGAGGATCAGGGTGTCTTTCTGACCATGATTCAGCTACCCGCTGGCGCGACGCAAGAGCGGACGCAAAAAGTGTTGGATCAGGTGACGGATTACTACCTGCACAATGAAAAAGCAAACGTTGAAAGTGTCTTTACGGTTAACGGGTTTAGCTTCAGCGGCCAGGCGCAAAACGCCGGGATGGCCTTCGTCAGCCTGAAACCATGGGAAGAACGTAGTGGTGAGGAAAACAGCGCGGAAGCGGTTATCCATCGCGCCAAAATGGAATTGGGTAAGATCCGCGACGGTTTTGTCATTCCGTTTAATATGCCTGCTATTGTTGAACTGGGCACGGCAACGGGTTTTGACTTTGAATTAATTGATCAGGCAGGGCTGGGTCACGATGCCCTAACCCAGGCTCGTAACCAGCTGCTTGGCATGGCGGCGCAACATCCTGGCAGCTTAGTCAGTGTGCGCCCTAATGGCCTGGAAGATACCGCGCAATTCAAACTTGAAGTTGACCAGGAAAAGGCGCAGGCATTAGGCGTTTCGCTTTCTGACATCAATCAGACCATTTCTACGGCGTTGGGTGGGACTTATGTTAACGACTTCATCGACCGTGGCCGTGTGAAAAAGGTTTATGTTCAGGCGGATGCCAAATTCCGTATGCTGCCAGAAGATGTCGATAAACTTTACGTCCGCAGCGCCAATGGTGAAATGGTGCCATTCTCTTCCTTTACCACTTCACATTGGGTGTATGGTTCTCCACGACTGGAACGCTACAACGGTCTGCCGTCAATGGAGATTCAGGGGGAAGCTGCGCCAGGAACCAGTTCCGGCGATGCCATGGCGTTGATGGAAAACCTTGCGTCAAAATTACCTGCAGGCATTGGTTATGACTGGACAGGTATGTCGTATCAGGAACGCTTATCGGGCAACCAGGCTCCTGCTTTGGTGGCAATCTCCTTCGTGGTTGTTTTCCTGTGCCTTGCTGCGCTCTATGAAAGCTGGTCAATACCTGTATCGGTTATGTTGGTCGTGCCGTTAGGGATTGTCGGCGTGCTGCTGGCAGCGACAATCTTTAATCAAAAAAATGACGTTTACTTTATGGTGGGTTTGTTAACGACAATTGGCTTGTCGGCCAAAAACGCCATATTGATTGTTGAGTTCGCTAAGGATCTGATGGAGAAAGAGGGAAAAGGTGTTGTCGAAGCGACGCTGATGGCAGTACGTATGCGCCTGCGTCCTATCCTGATGACCTCCCTCGCCTTTATTCTCGGCGTATTACCACTGGCTATCAGTAATGGTGCCGGCAGTGGTGCGCAGAACGCAGTGGGTATCGGTGTAATGGGCGGAATGGTCTCTGCAACATTGCTGGCTATTTTCTTCGTACCGGTGTTCTTTGTCGTGATCCGCCGTTGCTTTAAAGGGTAAATCAGAAACATAAAGGCGCTTTCGGGCGCCTTTATTATTTTTAGTGAAAACCATAAAAATTAATAAGATAATCTTCTGCTCACTCTTTAAAAACTTTTCGTAGCCCATGTTCCCTTCACTATTTTTACAATTCACATAATTTGTCATTATTCATTCCGCAAGATTTATAACCTCCAGTGATAAAATGGTACTCAGCTCGTTAATAAGAGAGTTAACTTATTAAGCGTTAGCGTTATTACTGAGGTAACACCATGAAAAGATTAATTCCTGTGGCATTGCTCACTGCATTGCTGGCGGGCTGTGCTCACGATTCCCCCTGCGTTCCGGTTTATGACGATCAGGGACGCCTGGTTCACACCAATACCTGTATGAAAGGTACAACACAGGATAACTGGGAAACTGCCGGGGCTATTGCTGGCGGAGCAGCGGCTGTCGCCGGCCTTACGATGGGGATCATTGCTCTGTCAAAATAACTGAACAGAGCGCGGACTTTCGCGCTCTGTTTAACGATACAGAATCTACCAATACGTTAAACACCGCTATATTTCGCTGGCTAATCCCATTTTAATTAAGCATTTTATCTCGCAGTATTATCTCAATGTCGAAATACGCATTAATTTATTTTTTAATCACATCCTCCCCACCGATACTCACGCCAATAATCATTATTCTGCTTAGCAAAATACGAGTAAATATTTTGCGCCAAAATGTGGCGCATGTTTCATTTTCGCACCATTGCGGGGCGCTGTTTTTATTATTTCCTGTCTACACTCAGCTTATTGCGACGCGAAATCGTGCGCAAAAGCTGGCACTACTTTTGCTTATAAGAGGATGGCCACAGACAGGTAAAAGGCGTTTCCCAAACGTCCTATAACGATAATTTTCGCCTCACAGGAAGCATTATGAAAAAGATGATGATAGCCACACTGGCTGCCGCCAGCGTGCTGCTTGCCGTTGCAAATCAGGCACAGGCTGGCGCGACACTCGATGCCGTAAAGAAAAAAGGTTTTGTACAATGCGGGATCAGTGACGGATTGCCTGGATTCTCTTATGCCGATGCAGATGGCAAGTTTTCTGGTATTGATGTTGATGTTTGTCGTGGCGTTGCCGCCGCTGTATTTGGCGACGACACAAAAGTGAAATACACCCCGCTCACCGCAAAAGAACGTTTCACTGCATTGCAATCCGGCGAAGTGGATTTACTCTCCCGTAATACAACCTGGACTTCATCTCGTGACGCAGGTATGGGAATGGCATTTACTGGTGTCACTTATTACGATGGCATTGGTTTCCTGACGCACGATAAAGCGGGGCTAAAAAGCGCGAAAGAACTGGATGGCGCAACGGTCTGTATTCAGGCTGGTACAGACACCGAGCTCAACGTCGCCGATTACTTCAAGGCGAACAAAATGAAGTACACGCCCGTGACCTTCGATCGCTCTGACGAATCCGCGAAGGCACTGGAATCTGGTCGCTGCGATACGCTGGCCTCGGATCAGTCACAACTGTATGCATTGCGAATCAAATTAAGCACTCCAGCCGAATGGATCGTGCTGCCAGAAGTTATCTCTAAAGAACCGCTTGGGCCGGTAGTCCGCCGTGGCGATGACGAATGGTTCTCGATTGTACGCTGGACGCTTTTCGCCATGCTGAATGCTGAAGAGATGGGCATCAATTCCCAGAACGTCGATGAAAAAGCGGCGAATCCGGCAACGCCTGATATGGCGCATCTACTGGGTAAAGAGGGCGATTACGGCAAGGATCTGAAGCTGGATAATAAATGGGCTTACAACATCATCAAACAGGTGGGTAACTACTCGGAAATTTTTGAGCGTAACGTAGGTTCAGAAAGCCCGCTGAAAATTAAACGTGGGCAAAATAATCTCTGGAATAACGGCGGTATTCAGTATGCGCCGCCCGTGCGTTAAGTCGATATGAGGTAACGAGCGTCGCCACGGCGGCGCTCTCTTTAGCGTTATGGTTTCCGAGGTTCCTATGTCTCATCGCCGCACAACCGTTAAAGGTTCACTTTCATTTGCCAATCCTACAGTGCGCGCCTGGCTTTTCCAGATCCTTGCCGTTGTCGCCGTCGTCGGTATTGTAGGCTGGCTATTCCATAACACCGTAACGAATCTCAGTAATCGCGGCATTACTTCAGGTTTTGCCTTCCTGGATCGCGGCGCTGGCTTCGGTATCGTCCAGCATTTGATCGATTACCAGCAGGGCGATACCTACGGACGCGTTTTTATTGTCGGCTTGCTCAATACGCTACTGGTTTCGGCATTGTGTATTGTGTTCGCTTCTGTTCTCGGCTTCTTTATCGGTCTGGCGCGACTTTCGGATAACTGGCTGCTACGAAAGTTATCCACAATTTATATTGAGATCTTCCGTAATATTCCGCCGCTGTTACAAATCTTCTTCTGGTACTTTGCCGTGTTGCGCAATTTGCCCGGACCACGCCAGGCGGTGAGTGCGTTTGAGCTGGCCTTTTTGAGCAATCGTGGACTTTATATTCCGTCGCCGCAACTGGGAGATGGATTGCTTGCGTTTATCCTGGCGGTTGTTATTGCTATAGCCATTGCTGTTGGGCTATTCCGCTTTAATAAAACACACCAGATAAAGACCGGACAACTGCGCCGAACCTGGCCTGTCGCCGTTGGGTTGATCATTGGTTTGCCTTTACTGGCACACTGGCTTTTCGGTGCAGCAGTGCACTGGAATATCCCGGCGCTACAAGGGTTTAACTTCCGTGGCGGTATGGTTCTCATACCCGAACTGGCAGCCTTAACGCTGGCTCTTTCGGTTTATACCTCTGCATTTATCGCTGAGATTATCCGCGCCGGGATTCAGGCAGTGCCTTATGGTCAACATGAAGCTGCCCGCTCGCTGGGATTACCCAACCCGGTTACGCTACGCCAGGTGATTATTCCCCAGGCGCTGCGGGTGATTATTCCACCACTTACCAGCCAGTATCTCAACATCGTCAAAAACTCCTCTCTTGCCGCCGCTATTGGCTATCCGGATATGGTTTCGCTGTTTGCTGGCACCGTGCTGAACCAGACGGGGCAAGCCATCGAAACGATAGCCATGACCATGTCGGTATATCTGATTATCAGCCTGACTATCTCGCTGCTGATGAATATCTATAACCGCCGCATCGCGATCGTTGAACGCTAAGGAGTCATGATGACAAAAGTATTACTGGCTCATCCCCCGCGCCCGGCGAGCCATAACTCAAGCCGCGCTATGGTGTGGGTGCGAAAAAATCTGTTCTCCAGCTGGGGCAATAGCCTGCTGACTATTGGCTGCTTGTGGTTGATGTGGGAATTGATTCCACCGTTGCTGAACTGGGCATTTTTGCAGGCTAACTGGGTTGGCTCAACGCGTGCCGACTGCACAAAAGCCGGTGCCTGTTGGGTTTTCATCCACGAACGATTTGGTCAATTTATGTATGGGCTTTACCCACACGACCAACGCTGGCGAATTAATCTGGCATTACTGATTGGCCTGGTTTCGATTGCGCCGATGTTCTGGAAAATATTCCCACATCGCGGTCGCTATATTGCGGTCTGGGCGGTGATTTATCCACTTATCGTCTGGTGGCTGATGTATGGCGGTTTTTTTGGTCTTGAGCGGGTTGAAACCCGGCAATGGGGCGGGCTGACGCTAACTTTAATTATTGCATCAGTTGGAATTGCGGGGGCGCTACCGTGGGGGATCTTACTGGCGTTAGGCCGCCGCTCCCATATGCCGATTGTGCGTATCTTATCAGTCATTTTTATCGAGTTCTGGCGCGGCGTACCGCTAATCACCGTCTTGTTTATGTCTTCGGTCATGCTGCCGCTGTTTATGGCAGAAGGCACCAGTATCGACAAACTGATCCGCGCGCTGGTTGGCGTGATCCTGTTTCAGTCAGCATATGTTGCGGAAGTCGTGCGAGGCGGATTACAGGCACTGCCTAAAGGGCAATATGAAGCGGCGGAATCACTGGCGTTGGGTTACTGGAAAACTCAGGGGCTGGTTATTCTGCCACAGGCGTTGAAGCTGGTAATCCCTGGGCTGGTAAATACCATCATCGCACTCTTCAAAGATACCAGCCTGGTGATCATCATCGGGTTGTTCGATCTTTTCAGTAGCGTTCAGCAGGCAACCGTTGATCCCGCCTGGTTGGGTATGTCGACGGAAGGGTATGTTTTCGCCGCGCTGATCTACTGGATCTTCTGTTTCAGCATGTCACGTTATAGCCAGCATCTGGAAAAACGTTTTAACACCGGGCGTACACCGCATTGAGGACACTATGAGCCAAATTTTACTGCAACCTGCTAACGCGATGATTACGCTTGAAAATGTTAACAAGTGGTATGGGCAATTCCATGTACTGAAAAATATAAATTTAACCGTGCAACCGGGAGAACGAATCGTTCTGTGTGGCCCATCTGGTTCCGGGAAATCGACAACCATTCGTTGTATTAATCATCTGGAAGAACATCAACAGGGACGGATCGTGGTGGATGGGATCGAACTTAACGAAGATATCCGCAATATTGAGCGTGTCAGACAGGAAGTGGGAATGGTCTTTCAGCATTTTAATCTTTTCCCACATCTGACCGTTTTACAGAACTGTACCCTTGCACCTATTTGGGTACGCAAGATGCCAAAGAAAGAGGCTGAAGCTCTGGCGATGCATTACCTTGAGCGGGTGAGAATTGCCGAACATGCACAGAAGTTTCCCGGACAGATCTCCGGTGGTCAGCAGCAACGCGTTGCTATAGCACGTTCACTTTGTATGAAGCCCAAGATTATGCTGTTTGATGAACCAACATCCGCGCTCGATCCGGAGATGGTAAAAGAAGTGCTGGATACGATGATTGGGCTGGCGCAATCGGGTATGACGATGTTGTGCGTAACGCATGAGATGGGATTTGCGCGAACCGTCGCTGACCGGGTGATTTTTATGGATCGTGGGGAAATAGTGGAGCAAGCTGCACCTGATGAGTTTTTTGCGCATCCTAAGTCAGAGCGTACGAGGGCATTTTTATCGCAGGTAATCCATTAAGTTGCGTTTCCTGGACTGAAAAGGTGAATCCAACTTTTTTTTCGCACAATGCAAAAAGGCCATCCTTTCGGATGGCCTTTCGCCTGATTTGATGTCTGGCAGTTTATGGCGGGCGTCCTGCCCGCCACCCTCCGGGCCGTTGCTTCGCAACGTTCAAATCCGCTCCCGGCGGATTTGTCCTGCTCAGGAGAGTGTTCACCGACAAACAACAGATAAAACAAAAGGCCCAGTCTTCCGACTGAGCCTTTTGTTTTATTTGATGTCTGGCAGTTCCCTACTCTCGCATGGGGAGACCCCACACTACCATCGGCGCTACGGCGTTTCACTTCTGAGTTCGGCATGGGGTCAGGTGGGACCACCGCGCTACTGCCGCCAGACAAATTCTTTTCTAATCTGCCGAACTTTAACCTAAAAAGTGGTGCTGATACCCAGAGTCGAACTGGGGACCTCACCCTTACCAAGGGTGCGCTCTACCAACTGAGCCATATCAGCACGCTAAATTTGATGCCTGGCAGTTCCCTACTCTCGCATGGGGAGACCCCACACTACCATCGGCGCTAC